>JAHBXQ010000002.1:665414-998122 GCA_019636345.1 Pirellulales bacterium
GGGTTGTGCCTGTACTTCATCGCTTCGAGCCTGTGGGGGATCGCCGAGCGGAAGTTGATCGGCCAGTCGACGCCACCCGAGCCCGGCAAATCCGGCGAACCAGCCAAGAGCGAAGCCCCGCCGCGAGACCGTAAGCGACCCGCGGGCAAAACGAGCAAGAAGCGGCGTTAGCCCTGCAAGTCCGCGACCCGTCCAGCCTCGCACTCCCGAAATCGGGGGCCTGAGCTTGTCGCGCCGACTTCCCTCGACGAGCGCGGGACGTGCAACTCGACCTTGACGACACGATCGTAGCGGCAGCAAGCGCTCCCGGAGGCGCGGCGCGAGGCATCGTTCGCCTCAGCGGCCCTGCGGCGCGCGAACATTGCGCTGAGCTGTTCATCCCCGACGCCGGCGGGGAGATCCCGGCGTCCGGCTTGCCCTGCGTGCTCGCGGGCAGTTTGCGCGCGGCGGGAACCTCGATCCCTGCTGCGCTTCACTGGTGGCCGACCGCGCGGTCCTACACGCGACAACCGGTCGGCGAGTTTCACCTTCCCGGTTCCCCCCCGCTGGTGCAGGCGGCGGTCGACGCGCTGTGCGTCGCGGGGGCTCGTCCCGCACGGCCGGGGGAGTTCACCTTGCGGGCCTTTCTCGCCGGCCGGCTCGACCTGACCCAGGCCGAGGCGGTGCTCGGGGTCATCGACGCACGCAGCGCGGGCGATTTGCACACGGCCCTGGCGCAACTCGCCGGCGGGTTGTCGGGACCGCTGGCTGCGCTCCGCGGCGATTTGCTCGACCTGCTGGCCGAGTTGGAAGCGGGGCTCGACTTTGCGGAAGAAGACGTTGTGTTCGTCGCCGCGGAGGAGCTGCAGCGACGTCTTGCTGCGGCGAACGCCGAAGTTCAGCAGATCGGCGCACAATTGCAGGCCCGCGGCGAGTCGACGACCTGTCCGCGGGCAGTGCTTGTCGGGCTTCCCAACGCGGGCAAGAGCAGCCTGTTCAACCTGCTCGTCGCCCGCTTCGGCGCCGCAGCCGACACGGCCCCGGCGATCGTCTCCGCGGTCGCCGGCACGACCCGCGACTATCTCACGGCCCGGCTGTCGATCGACGGCGTGACCTTGGAATTGGTCGACACCGCGGGGGAAAGCGACGCGGCGGTCGACGCGATCGATCGTTCGGCTCAGGACGCGACCTCGGGCCAACGTCGCGCCGCGGACATTCGTTTGGAGTGCGTCGAGGCGACGAGCCTCTTTCGCCCACAGGCCGAGGCAACGTCTGTCGAGTCGCCGGCGATCACCCTGCTCGCCAAGGCGGACCTCGTGTCCGAATCGCAGCAAGCCCGACTGCGGACCGAGTTTCCCGACGCTGTCCTCGTCAGCAGTCGCCGCGAGACGGGCGTCCGCGAATTGGCGAGCCGACTGGCGACCGTGGCGATCGAGGCGAACGCCGAGACGGGCCGCGGCGCCGTGGCGTCGACGGCGGTTCGCACCGCCGACAGCCTGCGGCGCGCAGCCGACGCCCTGACCGCCGCCGCCGAGCGGGCTCGCGCCGCGGGGGCCGAGGAGCTGGTCGCTGCGGAACTTCGCGCCGCATTGTCCGCACTGGGAGAAGTCGTCGGCGCCGTTTACGTCGACGACGTGCTCGACCGCATCTTCAGCCGGTTCTGCATCGGCAAGTAGCCCGTCTGGGGTGCTAGCACGTGCGGTTCGAGTTCTCGCATGATCCGGCTCACGACCGTACGGCGGGTTTGCCGACTTTGACGATGCCCGGCGTTTCGCCGGCGCTTGCTCCCGCGTCACAAGTCCCCGTTGGCATGCCTGTATGCGGATAGCTTGGTTCGGCAAGTGGAGAGGTCGCGGGGCGCGGTTCGTGATTGTCGCGCTGGCGGCGACGAACTGGTTGGCGACGTGGTCGGCGTCCTGCGTCCGCGCCGCCGATGCGCGCGAGGCGGCCCTTTCCGCGGCGGTGGCGACTGTTACCGACGGCGAACTGCTTGGCCACGCCGGCACGCTGGCCGACGACGCGCTCGAAGGACGCGAGGCCGGAAGCCGCGGCGGGCTGGCGGCGGCGCGCTACATCGAGGGCCGCCTCTCCGCAGCTCGGCTCCGTCCGGCCGGCGAGGCGGGCGCCTTCGCCCAGCGGTTCAACGGCAATATGCAGAACCTGCTGGCCGTCTTGCCCGGCAGCGACCCGCAGTTGGCCGACGAGGTCGTCCTCGTCGGCGCCCACTACGATCACGTCGGCTACGGCTCGCGGGCCAACAGCAACGGCCCGATCGGTTACATCCACAACGGCGCCGACGACAACGCCAGCGGCGTGGCGGCGGTGCTCGAGATTGTCGACGCCCTGGTCACGATCGACTATCGCCCCCGGCGGACGATCCTGTTCGCATTCTGGGACGGCGAGGAAAAGAATCTGCTCGGGTCGCGGCACTGGGTCCGCCGACCGACGTTGCCGCTGAAAAGCGTGAAGACGGCGGTCAACGTCGACATGGTCGGCCGCCTGCGGGACGGCGTGCTGACCGTCGGCGGCACGCGAACCGGGTACGGCAGTCGCCGCCTGACGAGCAGCGAGCGACTTCCCGCGGGGATGCGACTCGACTACTCGTGGGAGTTCAAAGAAAACAGCGACCATTGGCCGTTGTTCGAGGCGGGCGTCCCCTCGCTGGTGATCAACACGGGACTGCACGACGATTATCATCGTCCCAGCGACGACGTCGAGAAGCTGAACGTCGCCGGAATGCGGCTGGTGTCGCAGTATCTGGTCGAAGTCGTCATGCGCCTGGCCGACGCCGACGAGCTCCCCAAATACCGAGCGGCGGGCCGCGGCGAGACCCCGTCGCTGGCCGTCGTGCGCGAGGCGCCGTTGCCGCCGTTCCCCGCGCGGGCGCCCGTCGAGTGGGCCGCTCGCGCCGCCGGCGACCCCGCGGGGGTGCTGGTCGTCGCCGTGCGAACGACCGCCGGGGCCGAACCGCTCGACCTCCGACCCGGCGACCGCGTGATCGGTTGCGACGGCCGGCCGATCGCTGCGCTCGGCGAGCTCGAGTCGCACCTGCTGGTCGCCGCCAAAGCGGTGCTGCTGCAAGTCGTCGGCCGCGAGGCCGACCAGCCGCGCGAGGTCCTGCTGCCGCTCGCCGGCAAGCCGCTCCGCTTCGGCGCTTCCTGGCGCGCCGACGAGTCGGAACCGGGCACGGTCTTCTTGACGCGAGTCGTCCCGTACTCGGCCGCAGCCCGCGCGGGCTTGGCCGTCGGCGACCGGATCGACGCCGTCGACGGCGCCCCGTTCGCCGACGCGGCCGAACTGCTGGCCCGATTGCAGGAGTCGCTCGACTCCGGGGCCCGCGAGCTCGCCCTCCGCGTCGAACGCCAAGGCCGCGTTCGCACGCTGGCGGTCGATCTGACCTCGCCCACCGAGCCATCGCGCGACGCGACGCTGTAGAGCTCTCCGTGGGCGACGTTCTCCGAAAATCGCTCGCCGGTTTCAGAGAAATCGGCCGCCGTAAACGGGCGGTGACGTGTCGGGCTGGGCGAAGCGTCGGGCCAGTTCGCTTTGTGTGAACGACTTTCCTTGATAGTTCGCTTATTGTGAACTATCATTCTCTTAAATGGCGATGAAATCCCTGGAATCGGCGCCGGAGCAGTATGGGTGCGCGTGCTAGCCAAGCCGATGTTGCGGAACTTCTGGGAATCGCCTGAGCGGGGCGACTCGGAAGGTCCATTGCAGGCTTGGTACAGTCATGTGAGCAACAAGAAGACCGATTGGACCTGCTTCGCCGACGTCAAGAAGGCGTACGGCTCGGCCGACTTGGTGGGAAAGTGCGTCGTCTTCAATATCGCCGGCAACAAGTACCGACTCGTCGTGAAGATCGAGTACAAGAAACGCTTTGTGTTCGTCAAGAAAGTGATGACGCACGAGGAGTACGACTTGGGACGCTGGAAGTCCGACTGTTCCTGCTTTCCCCCGCCGACTGGGGCAGGGGACCGAGCTGTTCGGGCAGCGACGCCGAAGCGGCTTGCAGGAAAACGCAATCGCCCCACGAGAGGAAACTGACATGGCCGCAGCCGCTTCGTTTCGCTTCAAGGGGCCGACCGGCGACGCTTACTTGGAGTGCGTGAAGAGCTTTCCGCTCCGCACGATCTCTTCCGACGAGCACCTCGCAGCGGCGCATGAGGTGATCGATCGGTTGCTTGACAAGGAGCGTCTCAACGACGGGGAGAGCGCGTACCTGGATGCGTTGGTCGAACTGGCAGCCCGTTACGAAGACGAGCACCACCAAATTCCGCCCGCCTCGGACGCGGAGATGCTCCGGCATTTGCTGGAGGCCAAGGACGTCACGGCGGCCCTCCTGAGCCGCGAAACCGGCGTCCACAAGTCCGCAATCTCGGAAGTGCTTTCAGGCAAGAAGGATTTCAGCAAAGCGATGATTCGCAAGTTCGCGGAGTACTTCGAGGTCGACGTCAGCGTGTTGGCTGCGAATATTTGACGGCGCAGGGCGAATCGTCTCGGACCAAGTTGGGCGAGCGACTCCTGCAACGGCGTCCTCCGCAAGCTGCCCCTGATGTGTGATTCCGTTCGCGCCGCGCCCCGGACAAGCGGAGATGCCGCCCCGGGCAGCCCGCACTTGGCCGTTGCGGCATTCGAATGCGTGCGGACTAATCGCCCGCCGGCAACAACGCCCGCAGTCGCTCCCACGTGAACAGTCCGCTGTCGTGGCCGTCGGACCAGCGAACCCGTAGGGCGTAGTTGCCGACCAGTTCCATCGCTTTGATCGCGATGTCGGCGGGGATCGTCGCGGGGTCGAGGATCCGCTCGCCCGTCCATTCGTTGACGCACTGGGCGCACTCGCATTGGCCGCGGAGCTCGCGTAGCGGGAACTCGTGCGTGCGGTCGGCCCACGCGACGCGCAGCACGCCCTGATCGCGACGGGCCTGGAGGTCGATCGGAACGAGAACGGGCGAAGTCATAGCGAAGGTTCGAGTCGCGCCGACGGGAAGCCGCGGTGACAAGCTCACCGGCATTGCGGTTCCCGCAGCATCTCGCGGCGGGCGTGAGTTGGCAACCCGCCCCGGGGCGTGAATTCTCCTGAGTGTCCGTGAAAACAAGGCTGCGCCGAACCTCGCGCTCGCCTGTCGGCTCCTAGTCGGTAGGACCGCAGGCGGCTATACTTGCCCAACGACCGCCTGGGAGCCGGGCGCTCGCGGGGATGTGGCGGAATTGGCAGACGCGCTGGATTTAGGTTCCAGTGGGGTAACCCGTGCAGGTTCGATTCCTGTCATCCCCACACGAAGACCAGGACGCAACGGGGGAAGGCGGACGGTCGAAAGGGGGCGGTCGCCGACCACGCCCTTTCCGCCCTCCGTCTTCCCCCTTCGTCCTTGGCAATCGAGACCGTAGCTCAGTCGGTAGAGCAACGGACTTTTAATCCGTAGGTCCCGGGTTCGAGTCCCGGCGGTCTCACTTTTTGTTAGTCGGCGGCCAAGTCCCGGGGCGGATGCTCGTGCGGGGCGCGTTTGGCGAGACGGCGATGAGCGGCTCAGTGCGAACCAACTCCCGGCCGCTCGCCCCCGAACTGCTCGCCCCGGCGGGGGATTGGGACTGCGCCCGGGCCGCCGTCGCCAACGGGGCCGACGCGATCTACTTCGGGCTCGACGCGGGGTTCAACGCCCGGCATCGGGCGACGAATTTCTCGCTGGAGACGCTTCCCGAGTTGCTGGCCGAGTTGCGGCTCAGCGGCGTGAAGGGCTATCTCACGCTCAACACGCTGGCGTTCACCGACGAACTGCCGCGGCTTGAGGAGCATGTGCGGCGGGTCGCGGCGGCCGGGATCGATGCGCTGCTGGTGCAGGACCTGGGGGTCGCTCGGCTGGTGCGAGAGATCTGCCCCGAATTGCCGCTGCACGCCAGCACACAGATGACGATGACCTCGGCGGCGACGATCGCCCAGATCGAGTCGCTGGGGATCAGCCGCGTCGTGTTGGCTCGGGAGTTGTCGTTGGCCGAGATCCGCAAGATCGCCGCGGCGACGCCAATGCCGCTCGAAGCGTTCGTCCACGGCGCCCTGTGCGTGGCGTACAGCGGGCAGTGTCTCACAAGCGAATCGCTGGGCGGTCGCAGTGCGAATCGGGGGCAGTGCGCCCAGGCGTGCCGGCTCGATTACCAATTGATCTGCGACGGCGCCGACGTCGATCTGGGGGACGTGAAATACCTGCTCAGCCCGCAGGATCTGGCGGCGATCGAACTTGTGCCCGAGCTGGTCGCCGCGGGGATCGCATCGCTGAAGATCGAGGGGCGACTCAAGGCGCCCGAGTACGTCGCGGCGATCACGGCCCAGTATCGGCAGGCGATTGACGCGGCGCTGGCGGGCGAGGCGGTGCGGCTGTCGGCCGCGGCCCGACGCGACATGGAGCTGACCTTCTCGCGCGGGTTGTCGCCGGGGTGGCTCGCGGGGAACGACCACAAGCGGCTTGTCCCGGGGCTCTCCAGCGCGAAACGGGGGCTGCGCGTCGGCACGCTCCGCGGGCGGCGCGGGGATCGGCTTGTCGCGGACCTCGTCGAGCCGCTCGTCAAAGGGGACGGCATCGTCCTGGCCGGCGATCGCGCCGCGGGGGCTGAGATCGGGAGCCGGGTCTATCAGGTGTTTCGCAACGGCGAGCCGCAGGACGAGCCCGCGACCGGTCGGGTCGAATTGCTGCTGGCCCCGGGGACGCTGGAGGGGGGCTCGCCCGCGCCGGGGACGGCGATTTGGCAGACCGACGATCCGCGGCTGTCGAAGCGGCTGCGGGCGACCTTTGCGAGCGCCGACCCGCACCGCCGCGCGGCGATCGACTTGCACGTGCGGGCCGTGGTCGGCCAGCCGATTCGGCTGCGGGCGAAGTCTGAGGACGGCGTCGTCGTCGCGTTCGACGGCGACCATCGCCCCGAAGTCGCGCGCCGCCATGCCGCCGACGTCGGACTGCTCCGCGAGCAGTTTTCGCGGCTGGGAGGAACGCACTATGTACTGGGCGAGCTGACGGCCGAACTTGCGGGCGAGCCGATGATCCCGCTAAGCGTGCTGGGGCGGTTGCGCAAGGACCTTGTGGCGGCGCTCGACGCGGCTCGCGTCTCCCCCCCGCAGCGGCGGATCGAGGAGCCCGGGGTCGCGGCTCGGATGCTGGCGTCCGCGTCGACGACATTTGCCGCGGACGGCCGTACTGCAGGACCCGCGGCCCGAAGCTCGCCGCAACTGCTCGTCTTGTGTCGCTCGCTGCGGCAGGTGCATGACGCGCTCGACGCCGGGGTGACGTCGCTCTACGCCGATCTGCACGACCCGCGCGACTACGCCCCGGCGGTTCGCGACGCGCACTCCGCAGGGGCGTCGCTGTGGCTGGCGTCGCTGCGGATCCATAAGCCGGGCGAAGACGGCCTGTTTCGCGCGCTGGACAAGGCGGGCGCCGACGGTTGGTTGGTGCGAAATCTCGCCGCGCTCGCCGAGGCGCGACGGCTGGGGGTTCCCTGCGTCGCCGACTTCTCGCTCAACGCGGCCAACCCGCTTTCCGTCGAGTGGCTCCTGGCGCAGGGCGCCGCGCGGGCGACCGTTTCCTACGATCTCAATCGCGACCAGTTGCTCGATCTGGTCGCTGCCGTTCCGACGGCGCCGCTCGAAGTGGTCGTCCACCAACACATGCCGATGTTCCACATGGAGCACTGCGTGTTTTGCGCCGTGCTCTCTCCCGGGCGGAACAAAACCGATTGCGGCCGGCCGTGCGATCGGCACGAGGTGAAGCTCCGCGATCGGGTCGGGGCCGAGCACGTGCTGCAGGCCGACATCGCATGTCGCAATACGCTGTACAACGCCTCGGCGCAAAGCGGAGCCGAGGCGGTGGCGCCGCTGGTGGCGGGGGGCGTGCGGCACTTTCGCGTCGAGCTGCTGGCCGACGCCCCGGCGCGCGAGACGCGGCGGATCACGGAGCTGTACCGCCAATTGCTCGCCGGCGAGATCGCGGGGGCCCAGGTCTGGCAGACCTTGCGGGCCGACAGCCGCGTCGGCGTCACCCGGGGCACGCTGGAGACGCCCCGCAACCCGCTGGCGATTCTGTAGCGGGCCGTAGGCGGCTGATGCGTCGGTCGCCCGACAGCTCGCGCACGGGCGCCTATTGTCCAGTCGGCGGCCGATGCCGCTGGCCCCCAGCGACTCGCCTCCTATGTCCGGGGCGAGTTTTGCACGGGCCTTTGAGACTGTTTTCACGCAGCAAAAAGGGGCGAGCGAGACTGTGTTTTCAGGCATTTTCCGCGGGATTATGCCTGCAAAATGGGAACGAGGGCCCGGCGGGCTGACGGCTGGCGACAGGTTTTTCGCAGATCTCCCAGAAGTTGCGACTTTTCAATGCCGGAATGCAAAATAGTGGATGTTGTCTCTTGTTATGATGAATTAACGCACGACGGCAGGCGGGCTGTCTCCTGGCGTCGCCAAACCTCGGGGCTGAGCCTCGGGGGCCGCGGCTGCTAGGCGTGGATCCCCGGAGGGAACCGCTTGTCCGGGACTTGTTTGCTTATCCGCTTCGCCGCGTCAGGCGACCCAACCCATCACCTCCGCGACGAATCGAGATTGGTTCGGTTGTGTTTCGCCTCCCTGCGACCGGGGCGAGTCAGCACGAGGACCGTCTTGCCCGTCAGGGCCGGCGACCGCGGCGATCCGTCGCACTTGGAGACGATCCTCTTGGAGTCAAACGGAATCATGGCCAACCTCAATCGTCCCCGTCGGCCCCGACACGGTTTTACCTTGGTGGAACTCTTGGTGGTGATCGCCATCATCGGGGTGCTCGTGGCGCTGCTTCTGCCGGCGATCCAGGCGGCGCGAGAGGCGGCGCGACGGATGCAATGCACGAACAATTTGAAGCAACTTGGACTGGCGACGCTGAATTACGAAAGTGCTCGAAAGAAGTTGCCGCCATCGAGAGTCGCCGACGGGCACCTCACCTATTTGTCGTTACTGCTCGACTACATGGAGCAGTCGCAAGTCCGCGGGCTATGGGATCTTAAGCGGGGAAATCACGGTTGTTTCTACGATCAAGCGCTGACGACGAGGCAGGCCGTCGTCGACGCCTTCTTCTGCCCGTCCCAGCAGCATGAATCGACGAGCATATTGATCGCGATCGTCCCTGGCGACGGGTCGACTCACGGACGGAGCGATCCGGAGGTGCCCGGCACTCCCGTCGGCTATTACGGTTCGTTGTCCGATTACCGACCGGTCGGAAGTTCGACCTGCAACATCCCTTACAGCGCCGCCAACGGTTCGGCGGCGATCCTGCTGTACAACAGCTTCGACTGGTCAAACTCGCATCTGTCGGATGGCGCGGCGGTGCAGGTTAATCGCGAAACGAATCTTCGCTACGAAGGCTCGACGAAGCGGGTGATCGGCTGGACCGAAGAAATTGGGATCAAAGACGTGACCGACGGGACCAGCAATACGTTTCTGGCCGGCGAGGTTGGGAAGGCTTGGTCGGAGCGGGGACATGCCTTCAACGGCGATCACTACCCGACGTTCGGCGCTGCAGGGCGCGAGCAGCCGTTCTGTCAACGTTGTGACAAGAATGACACCGAGGGGGGCGACGCGGGCTTTGGCGGCAACCACCCGGGGGTCGTGAATTTCGTGATGGTCGACGGCAGCGTCAAACCGGTTTCCCGCGACACGGAACTGTACGTTCTCGATCAGATGTGTACGCGGGCCGGCGGTGAAATGATTGGCGGCGGCCCCATCTGCCCGACTAGGAACAATCCGTGATTGCCGGCGGACGGCTGATGGAGTCGCGACGTATCGGGAATAGCTGAGTGCGGGAGCCAAGCGGACTATGTACTTCCAAGCTGGCAGGTCTGCTTCGCTGCTTCGCTGCTGCGTGGCAATTGTCTTGGTGGCCGCGGGTTGCGGAGGAAGAAACACGGGTAAGGTGACTGGTCGGGTGATCGGTCCCGACGGAGCCCCGCTTGTTCGGGCTCGCGTCACGGCGGCGCCCGTCGGAGAAGGCAAAACGGTTTACGGAACGACGGACGCCGAGGGGCGATATTCGCTGTCGACGGGCAACCCGGACGAAGGGGTGCCGGCCGGCGAATACCGCGTAGGAGTGGTGGAGGATCTCGGCGACCCTGAACTGCATAAGCAGCCGACGATTCCGCGCCGGTACGGCAACCCCGCCATGTCGGGCATCGGTTTCGAAGTGGCCGCGGGCGAATCAAAAACCCTTGAAATTACGCTGGAATCGCGGTGAATGCGGCGATTCCTTGCAAACTGTTGCGAATTGTTTGGCGAGAACCACGAGGGAATTAGGATCGGTTTAGAGGGGCGTTTCCCGCCCTGCGCGATTGATCCGGCGCGTTCTTCTCTGGTCTGAGCTCATCGTCGCGTCGAGGAGGCGGTTCCTCGATCGATATTTTCCGGAACTCGATTACTCATCGCAGGAGACGGCAACGATGTCGCGTCTACGGCATGCTTTCTTTTCAGCCTCGGCGCTCATCGCCCTGGCGAGTTCGACGGCCTTCGGGGCGAACTCTTGGGACGGCCAAGGGAACAGCAATTGGTGGTTCGACTACGTCAACTGGAGCTTAGCGGGCCCCGACACGGCGGTTGACCCGCTGGTCAACGGGTTGCTCCCGCCGAACAACGCGTTCGCGACGCTTGAATTCAACGACACCCAGATCAACGTCGGCACGGGCGCCTGGGACGTCACCGGCGAAGGGGTCGTCTTCGATCCAGACAACGATCCCTTTTATTCCAATCCCGACGTCGTGGACGACAATCTCGTCGACGGCGCCGATTTTCTCGCGCTGCAGCGGCAAGGCAAATCGCCTGCCAACTGGCAGCGGCAGTACGGCGGGACCGGGTACGGCGCGGAGGATATGGCCTATCCGGCCGGCACCGTGAACATCGGCAGCGAGACGCGCAACTACGGCGCGCAGACGTTGTATCGTCTCTACGTGTCTCGAAATACGACGAATTCGAACACGATCACGATCAAGAGCGGCGATCTCTCGATCGGCAGCACGACCATCATCGGCCGCTCGGGCAGTTCGATCGGCAATCAGAATCTTGGTCGGATCGTCCAAACCGGCGGGATCTTTCGTCTGCCGGCAACCACCCTCGACCTCGGGCAAGCCGAGGCCTCGGGCTGGGGGAACGGCACGTACGATTATCGCGGCGGCATTCTGGAAGTGCAGCAGGTGGGCGGGACTCAAGGAATCCGCTTGTCGGCCGGCAGCGCGAGCACCGGCGCCGGGGGCGTCGGCACGTTCATCATGCACAATCCCGCTAGCGGCGGTTACGTGCGGACGTTCGATTTCACCTCGGCCTCGATCGCGAACGACGCCGACGGCGTGACCCGCGGCGTGGGGATCGTCGAATTCCATTTCGAGAACGGCGGGACCCGCCCGATCCAGGTCCAGCGCAATCTGTCGATCAACAACGGCGTCGACGCCACGATCACCACCGCAACGCGGTCGTCGCGACTGAATCTCGTGTTGAACGCAGCGCCGACGTTGAACGCCGGAGTTCCGCAGAACTTGGGGCTGTTCGACGTCAACTTCGGGGGGATTTTTAGCGGGATCATCACCGGGACCGGCGATCTGGGGCTCGACAACGATCCGCTGGTGCATACCAACAACCGCATCTTCTCCGACCTCGCAGGAACGGTCCACTATCAGGAAGGCGACCTCGTTTCGGCCGTGTTCGGCGGCACCCAGTACAACTGGACGATCAGCTACACAGGCGACATCTCGTGGACCGACGCCGACAACAGCGTCGTCGATCAGATTCTCGGTTCGGGCAGCGGGACCGACGTTGTGCTGATCGGCCATAGCACGCAACCGGCCCCGGCGAACGTCGCCGCCGTTCCTGAGCCGGCTTCGGTTGCGTTGGGTTTGTTGGCCGTGCTGGCGGTCCCGACGCTGCGGCGTCGGCTGCGTTGAGTTTACGTTCGATTCGCACAGTGGGTCGGCGGCGACAGACTGTGCGAATCGCTTGTCACCTTTGCACCTTCCGTGAGTGCACCTTTTGTCCTGGAGGAATCGTCTCATGAAGCAATCTATTCTGAGAACGGCGCTGCTGCCGTCTCGAGTGCGTCCATGGACGCGCAGACTCGTCTCTGGCCTGGCGGCCGGGGCGTTGTGCGCGGTCGTCGCGTCGCCGAGTTTCGGCGCGATCTTGCTCAACGACACCTGGGCCGACGGGTCGCGCACCGAGAGCAATCTTCCGACTGAGTCTCCCGTCTATGCGTCGGCCGCCGGGTCGGTGACGATGGCGACCGGTTCGTTGTCCTACGCCCAAAGCGCCAGCAGCCAACGGCTTCACACGTATTTTGCGCCTGTGGGAAGTCCCGTCTCGCTCGCCGTGGGCGATATGTTGACCGCGAAGATCGACTTCGTCCCCAAGGGCACGATCACTGACGTAAGCAACCGGAATTTCCGATTCGGATTGTTCTACGATCCTGACGGGCAACTGCCCAACGACGGACTCAATGACAGCGGCGGTTCAGGCAGCCCCTGGACCAACGCCGAAGGGTACGCCGTCTTCATGCCGATTCAGAACGGCGCCACCGTGAGCACGGCTCCTACCCAGATTCACAAGCGCACCAATCTGACCAACACGAGTCTCCTGGGCTCTGGCGCAGCTTACACGGCGGCCACTGCCGGCGGCACGCCGATCGCATGGGTCGCGGACAACCAGTACACGTTGATCCTGGAGCTTTGCAAGATCTCCGACACTCAGATGGACATCACCGCTTCGGTGTTGGATTCGGCCGGCGGCGTCTTGTCGACGCAAACCGTGAGCGACGACGGCACGACGTTCGGCGCCGCGGCGATCTACAGCAACTTCGACATGCTCGCCTTCCGCTTCTCCTCGGCGAGCGGCACCGCCGACGTCTTGGAGTTCCGGAATTTCCGCATCGAAGCCGGCGCGAAGATCCCCGAGCCGAGCACGATCGTCCTCGCGTCGCTCGCGGCGATTGGTTTCGTCGCGCGGCGGCGTAAGTAACGGCGGCGAACGATTTTCTTCGTTCTCCACGAGCGGCGTCCTGGGGGCAGGGCGCCGCTTTTTTCGACACATTGCGAACCCGGCGAAGAGAAGCAGCGGCATGATCGGCCGGTCGATCAATCTGACGCAGCGGTTGCGGCTCCGGCCCGGACGGAGTTGGCGGAGCGCTGTCGTCGCCAGTGCGATCGTCATGGCGCCCGCCGGCGCGGGGGGTGCGGAGCTTGCCGCGTTTCCTGGCGCCGTGGGACAGGGCGCCGCCGCGGTCGGCGGGCGGGGGGGAGACGTCTACCACGTCACGACATTGGACGATTACCATCCCCGCCGGGACGAGAAGATTCCCGGCAGCCTGCGGGATGCGATCCGCTCGGCCGACGGGCCGCGGACGATCGTGTTCGACGTCGGCGGGACGATCGCACTGAAGGCCCCGCTGCCGATTGAACGCGACAGGCTGACCATCGCCGGGCAAACCGCCCCGGGGCCGGGGGTCACGCTGTGGGGCTATCCGGTCGAGATCGACGACGCGGCTGACGTGGTCGTTCGGTATCTGCGGATTCGACTGGGCGATTTCCATGCGCGCGAGTATCCAGGCAGCAAGCGACAAACGTTCCCCGGCAACAAGGATCTCGACGCGGGGAGCGCCAACGCCCTCGATATTGGCCAGAGTCGCCGGGTGATCGTCGACCATGTGTCGACCAGTTGGGGCATGGACGAAACGCTGTCGGTGACGCGCAGCCGCGACGTGACCGTGCAGCACTGCATCATCGCCGCCAGCCTGAACGATTCGTTTCATCCGAAAGGGCCGCACGGCTTCGGCACGCTGATTCGCGGCGTGTTGACGCCGGAGGATCAACAGCAAAACGCGGGAGGATACTCGTTCGTCGGCAATCTGTGGGCCCACCATCGGGCCCGCAATCCGTCGGTCGGGGGCGAGCAGCATCTGGCACCGGGCAAGAGCGAAGACGAGCGGCGGCGGTGCGACGTCAACTTGGTGAACAACGTCGTGTTCGACTGGGGGGACGGAGCGACCCACCGCAGCGAACTGGGGCAGGTGCGGATCAACCTCGTCGGCAACTACTACGTCTGCGGGCCGGCCAAGGGATCGCGAACCGTCTTCCGCGGCGATCCGAAGGCGCCGACGCAACTGTTTCACTCGGGCAACTACTTGGACGACGATCAAAACGCGAAACACGACGGCAGCTTGCTCGCCGGGGCCGGGGCGGTGCGGTCGTTCGATCGGCTGGAGGACAAGGATCGGTTGGTCGATGGCGAGGGCGGCAGTCCGTTCGGGTTTTACGGCGATCTGGCGAAATCAGCCGTCGCCGCCCCCGCCGCGTATCGCGGAGTCGTCGTCGGCGCCGGCTGCTCGCTGAACCGAGACGCGGTCGATCGGCGCCTGATTGCCGAACTCAGGCGTCGGCAAGGGACCCTGCTCGACTCGCAAGAAGAACTGCGCGGGGCCGACGGCCTGCTGGCGGGGATCGACGATGTCGAGCCGGCGCGCCGACCGGCCGGCTTCGACACGGACGGAGACGGCATGCCGGACGAATTTGAACGCCGCTACGGTCTCGACCTTCGCGACCCGGCCGACGGCGCCAAGCGAACCCTCAACTCCGAGGGGTATACGAACCTGGAGGTTTACCTCCACGAACTGGTCGACCGCTCGACGGGAGAGGCGAAATTGTCGGTGCGGCACAGCGACTGAGCGAGACTTTTTTGCGGAACAGAGATTTGCGGAACAACCGAGGCGATCGACGCATGGTACGACTTGCGGCCAGAATGCGCGCGTGGGGAGCGGTGTTGACGCTGTGTGCGGCGGCGCCCGCGGGGACGCACTGCGCCGAGTTCTACATCTCGCCCGCCGGGAGCGACGCCAACGCCGGCTCGCTGGGGAGTCCGTGGGGGACGTTTCAGTACGCGATCAGCCAAATCAACGCCGGCGATACGCTGCTGGTGCGCGGCGGCACGTACAACTTGTCGTCGCGAATCCGGATTCAAAAGGGGGGAACGGCCGGGGCGCCGATCACGATGCAGGCCTATCCCGGCGAATCTCCGGTGCTTGACTTCGCGGCAAACCCTTCGACGACCGACCGGGGGATTCAACTCGAGCGGGACTGGTGGCATTTCAAGGGGCTGACCGTCCAGAACGCCCCCGACAACGGCATGTGGGTTTCAGGCTCGAACAACGTGTTCGAGCAGCTCGTGTTTCGGTGGAACAAGGACTCCGGGTTTCAACTCTCGGGCGATTCAAGTCGCCAGCCGACGAACAATCTCATCCTCAACTGCGATTCCTACGAGAACTACGACCCGCTGAACCACGGCGAGAACGCCGACGGATTCGCGGCCAAGTTTCGCGAACTGGGGCCGGGAAACGTCTTTCGCGGCAATCGGGCATGGGGCAATTCGGACGACGGCTGGGACTTTTGGGCCGCGGCGCACGGGATCGTCGTCGACAACTGTTGGGCGTTCAAGAACGGCTTCAACATCTGGGGCGATACGTCGTTTCAAGGCGACGGCAACGGCATCAAGCTCGGCCAGGACAGCGGCACGCACGTCGTGACCAACAGTCTCGTCTGGGGCAATCCGGCCAACGGGATCGACGTCAACGGCAACGCGACCCCTAACTCGTCGATCAGCCCGCCCCATGTCCCGCACGGGGTGGTCGTCGACAACAACACCGCGTTCGCCAACGGCAGCCGGAACTTTCGCTTCGACGAGAACTATCCCCACCTCGTGCGGAACAACGTGTCGTTGTCGGGCAGCGTGACGATGTTCGGGCCGGTCGAGGACTCGTTCAACACCTGGAACAGCATCCCCGCGACTGCCGCCGATTTCTTGTCGCTCGACGACTCAGGCGCCACGGGGCCTCGGCAGGCGGACGGCAGTTTGCCGGTGCTCGATTTCTTGCGACTCGCCCCGACCAGCGGTCTGATCGACGCCGGGATCGACGTCGGGCTGACGTTCTACGGAGCGGCGCCCGATTTGGGGGCCTTCGAGACGGGGGGGCCTGCCTACTCGCCCGCTGATTTCAACCAGAGCGGCGCCGTCGACGGCGCCGACTTGGCGATATGGTCAGGCAACTACGGCCAGGGGCCGGGCGCGGGACGAACTGACGGCGATGCAAATGACGACGGCGTCGTCGACGGCGGCGACTTTCTTGCTTGGCAGCGGGAGTTCGTCGGGACGTCCCCCGCCTTGGCGATGGTCCCCGAGTCGCCGTCGAACACGCTCTTGCTCGCCGGAATCGTGGCGTGCGCGACTCTGCTTTCCCGGTCCCGCCTGGGAGTGACTTGCGCGACCGACGCGGGGGCAAGCGATGCCTGCTCCCATTCGTGAACGATGTGAACCGAGATTTGAGGCACTTCGAGATGACTGAACGTATTCTTGCCGTAACCGCTCGGGCGTACTGCTGCCGGGCGTTGGTCGCCGTTGCGATCGGCGCCGCACTTGCGGGGTCCGTCCGCGCTCAACTTCCCTTCTTCCCAGGAGCCGAAGGATACGGCGGGTCCTTTTCCGGGACCGCTCCCGCGGCAGGGTGGTTTTCGAACGCGACCGTTTACCGCGTGACGAATCTGAACGACAGCGGCGCCGGATCGCTGCGCGGGGCGTTCGTCGAAAACAGCTCGAACAAGATCATCATTTTCGACGTCGCCGGAACGATCAATTTGACCTCCGACAATCTCGACATCAAGAATGTGTCGAACTACTACTTAGCCGGCCAAACGGCGCCCGGGCCGGTGACGGTGTACGGCGACATGGTTCAATTGACGCACAGCTCCGGCAAGGAAAACCGCAACATCGTCGTCCGCTATATGTCGTTTCGCAAAGGGACCGGCGACAACAGCGACTCGATCACTTTCGCCGGCAGCGGGTTGGGAACGCACATGATTCTCGATCACGTCTCGGCCTCGTGGTCGGAGGACGAGATCCTGTCGGTCGCCAACAACAATACGAACGTCACGGTGCAGTACTCGCTGATTCACGACGCACTGGTCAACAACCACGCCTACGGCTCGCTCATTCGGCCGCGGATCAGCTCGCAAGTGACGTTTCACCACAACCTGTACGTGAACAACGCCAGCCGGCAGGCCCGGTTCGGCACCTACAACGGCGAAACGCTGACCGCCGATTTCCGCAACAACGTCGTCTACAATTATCGCGACCGCGCCAGTTACGCTGGCGGCAGCAGCGAGTCGGACCGCGAGAAGGCCGACATCAACTACGTGGGCAATTACATCGTCTCCGGCCCGGGAACCCTGAGCAACTCGACGATCGCCTTCACGGTCGACAAGAACATCGATGCACGCGTTTATCAATCGGGCAATTACATCGATCCCGACGACGCCCCCGGCGGTCCGCCGGCCGACGGCGTGCTGGACGGGACGAACACCGGTTGGGGAATGTTCCAAGTGAACCCCTCCGGCAACGGGGTGCTGATCCAGCAGGCGACCCCCTTCAACACCCCGCCCGTCACGACGCAGACGGCGCCCGACGCGTACCAGCAGGTCGTCAATCACGTCGGAAACTGGTGGTGGGACCGCGACGCGATCGACACGCGCGTGATTGGCAACGTGACGAATTTCACGGGCGTGCCGCTGGCTGCGGCGGCGCCCCTCGCCGGCGAACTCAACGGGCTTCTCAATGCTCCGACGCTGACCCACCCGGCCGATTACGACGTCGATCTCGACGGCATGGCCGACGCCTGGGAGGCGATGCACGGCGGCAATCTCGTCTGGAATGAAGACTTCGACAACGACGGCTACATCAACCTCATCGAGTTCATCAACGATCTGGGGGCGTTTCCCGCTCCGGCGCCGATCGTCTTTACCGGCGGGCTCAGCAACCGTTACGCCCGCATCGAAAACTGGCGCACCGACGACGGCGGCGTCACCGCCGGCTCGATGTGGCAGCCGTCGCGGTTCGATTTGGCCGTCATCCAGGATACGAGCGTCGTGGTCGACGCGGTCGGCCAGCACGCCGGCATGTTGCTCGTCGGCGGGCAGGTCGGCCAGTCGGCGACGCTGAGCATCACCAACGGCTGGCTCCGCGTGGCCGAGGAGGCCGTCATCGGATCGCCCACGGGCGCCGGGACGCTCGTGCTTCATTCGGCCGGCAAGCTGATCGCTCCGCTGGTGATGGTCGAAGCCGAAGGGGTCGTCACCGGCAGCGGATTGATCGAGGGGACGCTTGCCAACTCGGGCCTCGTTTCCCCTGGCAACTCGTCCGGCACGATCCAGGTGACCGGCGACTATCTCCAGGACGCCCTGGGAACGCTGTCGATGAGCATCGCCTCGGCGAGTTCGTACGACCGGCTCGTGGTCGGCGGCGAGTTGATCGTCCAAGGAACGCTGCGGGTTGAGCTGGACGGGTACGTGCCCCAAGCAGGCGACTCGTTCGACCTCCTTGATTTCAGCTCGGCCCTCGGCGAATTCTTCCTCGATCTGCCGACGCTCGGCGGCGGGTTGACGTGGAATCCCAATTCGTTGTTCACGACCGGCGAGTTGTCGGTTGCGGACGGGGGGCTGGAGAACGCCGACTTCAACAATGACGGAACTGTCGACGGGTCCGACTTCCTCATCTGGCAGCGGGGAGCCGGGGCCGCAGGGGGGCTGGCGGCCGGCGACGCCGACGGCAGCGGCTTTGTCGACGGCGACGATCTGGCGATTTTCCAGACTCAGTTCGGGACGGGCCCCGACGCAGTCGAGGCCTTGACGGCAGTTCCTGAACCGGCCGGCGCGGTTGTCGCACTGCTCGGACTGGCCTTGGCCGCGGGGCGTCGTTGGCGCAACTGCGGAGTCGCCAGAGGAGCTGGCGAGGAGTGACCGCCGACGGCAGGTCGGGTATGCTATGAGAACTGGCCGAACTAACCCGCTCAACTTTGACGGAGGCGGTTCTCATGAACGAGGCGATGCGGCGGCGCGTCCTTCCGGTGCTCGCGATTGCTATTCTTGGCGCTCCCCAAGTGACGCAGGGTGCGTGGTCCCCCCGCGTGAGACCAGGGCAAAAGCTTCATATCGGGGTTGAGCAGCTTCAACTTCCCGGCTTTCCCGACTACTACACCGCTCCTCCCGGATCGAATACGCTCCGCCTGGGCGGCACTGCCGGCTACTTTCGATTGAGCGGCGTTACGCTGCAACTGTACGAGGGCCCGACGCTCGTGGCGTCATTGTACGCACCAGAATACGGTGGATTGACGTCCGCGTTCGTCACTCCGTCGAGCCCGTGGGGATTGGGGCCCACCGCGGTCATTGATTTCACGTCGCTGTTGGCGGGCAACTTTCGCGGTCAACTTGTCGTGATTCCTTATTTTTCGGCGCCGGATGGGTATTACGAGATCAATCCCGAGTTTGTCGTTGGGCAAGCGAACGATTTCAACAGCTTCGTCGCTCCTGGCAAAACTTTGTATAGCGGCGGAAGCCGTGTTTCTCGGATCCCGGAGCCCTCGTCGATTGTCTTAGGGCTGCTCGCAGCAGGAGGGACCGTCTGCCTGGCGCGCAAGTCGGGAATCGTGGCACGGCCGTAACGAGTGTCGCCTGATGCGGAGGTTTGGGCGAAGGACTGTGCTGCGATTGCACGCAAGGGAATGCTCGTGCCGTTCAAACCGGGGCCCCATGTTCAGGCGGCTCCAGCCGACGAGCTTCCGATGCTCCGCCATTTTGGCAGGGGGATCGCTCCGCCGTGCGTCCGGCGATGCGAAGCTGCTGTCTTCGTAACATGCATGCTCATAACGTCTTGCGTCATGATTCGACGCTTGATTTTCTTCCGGCACGTCGCTTGCACTCTCCCGCGGGACACCTGGGTGCGCCTGCCGTTTTGGCGCGGTCGACGCCCGGATCACCCCCGGCCAGCGGCCGGGGGCTCGATGAACACGCACGTCTCGGCGATCGTTCGCCGTCTCGCACACGCTTCACGCAGTTCCGTCTCACAGGAGGATCCGTTCGTGCCCAAGCAAATCGTATTCGAGGACGACGCCCGCAAGCCGCTCGCGGCCGGCGTCGAAAAGCTGGCCCGCGCCGTCCGCAGCACGCTGGGCCCCCGCGGCCGCAACGCGGTGCTCGACAAGGGGTGGGGCTCGCCCAAGGTGACCAAAGACGGCGTCACGGTTGCGGAAGATATCGAGCTGGACGACCCGTTTGAGAACCTTGGCGCCCAGTTGGTCAAGGAAGCCGCCAGCAAGACCAACGACGTCGCCGGCGACGGCACGACGACCGCCACCGTGCTGGCCGAAGGGATCTTCCGCGAAGGGTTGAAGATGCTCGCCGCCGGGTGCGACGCCATGGCCCTCAGTCGCGGGTTGCACAAGGCCGTCGTCGCGGTGACCGACGCCATCCAGAAGATGGCCGAGCCGATCGACGTGAAGGACAAGAAGAGCCTCCAGCAAATCGCCTCCATTGCGGGGAACAATGACCCGTCGATCGGCAGCGTGCTGGCCGACGCGTTCGGCAAGGTCGGCAAGGACGGCGTGATCACCGTCGAGGAAGGCCGCTCGAACGAAACGACGGTCGAGGTCGTCGAAGGGATGCAGTTCGATCGCGGCTATCTCTCTCCCCATTTCGTGACCAACGAAGACGACCTGTCGGCCGAGCTCGAGAACTGCCTCGTGTTGGTCTATGAGGAGAAGATCTCCAACGCCAAAAGCCTGGTGCCGATTCTCGAGGCCGTGTCCAAGGCGGGCCGACCGCTGCTGATTATCGCCGAGGACGTCGAGGGCGAGGCGCTCGCCACCCTGGTCGTCAACAAGCTGCGCGGCATCGTCAACGTGTGCGCGGTGAAGGCCCCCGGCTACGGCGATCGCCGCAAGGCGATGCTCGGCGACATCGCCACGCTGACCGGCGGCACGGCGATCTTCAAGGACCTGGGGATCAAGCTCGACGGCGTCCAGCTTTCCGACCTCGGCAAGTGCCGCAAGGTGTCGATCAGCAGCGACAACACGACGATGATCGGCGGCGGCGGCAAGAAGGATGCGATCGACGGCCGGGCCGAGCAGATCCGTCGCGAAATTGAAACCACCGACAGCGACTACGATCGCGAGAAGCTGCAAGAACGACTCGCCAAACTCGCCGGCGGCGTGGCCGAGATCAAGTGCGGCGCCGCGACCGAGACCGAGATGAAGGAGCGCAAGGCGCTGCTCGACGACGCCCGGGCCGCGACCAAGGCGGCGCTCGACGAGGGGATCGTCCCCGGCGGCGGCGTCGCGCTGTTGCGGGCCGAGAAGGCCCTGGCCAAGCTTGGCCTCGCAGGGGACGAAGCCCATGGCGCCGAGATCATCAAGAAGGTGCTCGATTACCCGCTGCGGTACATCGCCGAGAACGCGGGGGTCGACGGGGCGGTGGTCGTCAACCGCGTCCGGCAGCTCAAGGGGAAGAACGACGGCTACAACGCCGACAAGGACGAGTACGGCGACATGCTCGCCGCGGGGATCATCGACCCCGCGAAGGTGGTGCGGACCGCGCTGCAGAACGCTGCGAGCGTCGCGGCGTTGCTGCTGACGACCGACTCGCTCGTGACCGAGATCCCCAAGGACGAGGAGCCCGCCGCCGGCGGCCATCACCATGACCACGGCATGGGCGGGATGGGAGGCATGGGAGGCATGGGAGGCATGCCGGGAATGATGTAAGCGAGCTCCTCATTGCCGGTTCAATAAGCCGGAACCAACGTTCGAGCCCCGGTTGCCTGGGGTTGCCAAAGTTAACTTTCCAATGACCTGCGGGTCGTCGCCGACACAGGTCGCGGCGATCGCGGTTGAACCAAGCACTCTGACAGCAGGAATATCAAGTCATGGCCAAAATCAAACTTCGTCCGCTCGATGATCGCGTCGTCGTGAAGCCCCTGGACGCCGAGGAGGTGACCGCGGGCGGGATCGTGCTTCCGGACGCGGCCCGCGAGAAGCCGCAACGCGGCAAGGTCGTGGCGGTCGGCGCCGGCAAGTTGCTCGACAGCGGCGCCCGCGGCGAGCTGTCGGTCACCGTCGGCGACGAGGTGATCTTCGGCAAGTACGGCGGGTCGGAAGTCGAGGTCGACGGCGACGAATACAAGATCCTCCGCGAGAGCGACATCCTGGCGAAGGTCGTCGGCTAAGCCGCAAGCGAAGGGATCGACGTCCCTGTCGCCGCGAGGCCTTGCCTCGTCGGCGCGCTTCCTCGCCTCGTCCCTAACCACGCAACCAACTCACAAGGAATCGCAGTCGTGGCAAAACAACTCATGTTCGACGACGCCGCACGGGCCAAGCTGCTCCGCGGCGTCGACAAGCTGGCCGACGCGGTGGCCGTCACCATGGGCCCCACCGGTCGCAACGTCATCATCAACAAGTCGTTCGGCGGCCCGACGGTCACCAAGGACGGCGTCACGGTCTCGAAGGAAGTCGAACTGGAAGACCCCTTCGAGAACATGGGCGCCAAGCTCGTGCACGAGGTGGCCGACAAGACCTCGTCGCTGGCCGGCGACGGCACGACGACCGCCACGGTGCTCGCCCGGGCGATTCTCCGCGAGGGCGCCCGCAACATCGTCGCGGGCAGCAACCCCATGGCCGTCCAGCGCGGCATCCGCAAGGGGGTCGAGGCGGCCGTGGCCAAGCTCGACGAGATGGCGAAGAAGGTTTCCAGCAAGGAGCAGATCGCCCAGGTCGGTTCCATCAGCGCCAACAACGACCGCGTCATCGGCGACCTGCTGGCCGACGCGATGGAGAAGGTCGGCAAGGACGGCGTCATCACCGTCGAGGAAGGGAAAACGACCGAGACGACCCTCGAGTTCGTCGAGGGAATGCAGTTCGACAAGGGCTACATGTCGCCGTACTTCATCAACGAATCGGCGACGATGGAAGCGGTCCTGGAGAACGCCTACATCCTCATCCACGAAAAGAAGATCAGCAACCTGCGCGACCTGTTGCCGCTGTTGGAGCAGGTGAGCCAGAAGGGCAAGCCGCTGATGATCATCGCCGAGGACGTCGAGGGCGAGGCCCTGGCGGCGCTGGTGGTCAACAAGCTGCGGGGCGTGCTGAACGTCGCGGCGGCCAAGGCGCCGGGCTTCGGCGATCGCCGCAAGGCGATGCTGGGCGACATCGCGGCCCTGACCGGCGGCACACTCATCAGCGAGGACCTGGGGATCAAGCTCGAGAACGTCAAGCTCGAACACCTTGGCAAGGCCAAGAAGGTGTCGGTTTCCAAGGACGCCACGACGATCGTCCAAGGCGCCGGGGAGAAGGGCGAGGTCCAGAAGCGGATCGATCAAATCCGCAAGGGGATCGAGAACACCACCAGCGATTACGATCGCGAGAAGCTGCAGGAACGGCTCGCCAAGCTCACCGGCGGCGTGGCGATCGTCTCGGTCGGCGCTTCGAGCGAAGCCGACATGAAGCAGAAGAAGGCCCGCGTCGAGGACGCGCTGCACGCGACCCGGGCGGCCGTTGAAGAAGGCATCCTCCCCGGCGGCGGCGTGGCGCTGTTGCGGTGCAAGGAGGCGGTCGAGGCCGCGCGGTCCGGCGCGAAGGGGGACGAGAAAATCGGCGTCAACATCGTCGCCGACGTGCTCGCCGCCCCGCTCAAGCAGATTGCCGACAACTGCGGTCTGGACGGCAGCGTCATCGCCGACGAAGTGAGCCAGAAGTCAGGTTCGCAAGGCTACGACGCCAACGCCGGGGCGTACGTCGACATGTACAAGGCGGGGATCATCGACCCGGCCAAGGTGGTCAAGACGGCTCTCACCAATGCGGCGAGCATCGCGGGGCTGATCCTGACGACCGAGGCCCTGGTCACGAACTATGATTCGAAGGACCAGGACAAGAAGGCCGTCGTCGGCAGCGTGCGGTAGTCTTCGCAGGTCGGGCTTTCCAGCCTGACGTGTTTGCCGACAGTGACGAGAGGCAGGCTGGAAAGCCTGCCCCGCGAATTCGCCGGGCCACTCGATCGCAACCGCGGCGAGTGGCCCGGCTGTTGTATCGATCCTCTGCTTCACCATTCGCCCGTCAGACGTCCTCGACCGTGGCCACGACTCGCGACTATTACGAAATCCTCGGCGTCGAGCGCTCGGCCGACGGGGCGACGATCGCCTCGGCGTATCGCAAGCTCGCTGTGAAGTATCACCCGGACAAGAATCCGGGGGACGAGGAGGCGATTGCGCGGTTCAAGGAGGCGAGCGAGGCGTTCGAGATCCTGAACGATTCCGACAAACGCTCGCGGTACGATCGGTTCGGACACGCGGGTGTGCAGAACGGCCACGGCGGCGGGGCCGGGTTCACCGACGTCGAGGACATCTTCGGGGCGTTTGGCGATCTGTTCGGCGATCTGTTCGGCGGGCGGGGTCGCAGCCGCCGGGTCCGCAAGGGCCGCGACGTGCGGTGCGAGACGACCCTGACGCTGGAAGAGGCCGCCGCGGGGGTCGCCAAGACGGTCGAGTTCCAGCGCCACGAGACCTGTGCGACGTGCGACGGCTCGGGCGCGGCGCCGGGGAGCGTCCGCGAGGCCTGCTCCTACTGCGGCGGTCACGGGCAAGTGATCCAGCAGGCCGGCATCGTGCGAATGCAGACGACCTGTCCGGCTTGCCGCGGCGAGGGCTCGACGGTGAAAAGCCCTTGCCGCGCATGCCGTGGAAAGGGTCGCACGCTCCACACGGCCCAAGCTGAGGTGCAAATCCCCGCGGGGATCGACGACGGGATGCAAATCCGCATCGCCGGCCAGGGAGAGCCGAGCCCCAACGGCGGTCCGCCGGGCGACTGCTACTGCGTCGTCGCGGTGAAGCCTCACGAATTGTTCGAGCGCGAGGGACAGCATCTGATCTTCCGCATGCCGATCACCTACTCGCAGGCGGCCCTGGGGGCGCGGGTCGAGGTGCCGACGCTCAGCGGTCGTGCCGAAATCGAGGTCAAACCCGGTACGCAGTCGGGCGAGGTCTTTCGTCTCCGCGGGCAAGGGTTGGTCGACCCCCGTCGCCCGGGACGGGGCGACTTGCACGTTCAGGTGACGATCGACGTGCCGAAGAAACTGTCGGCCGAGGAGGAGACGCTTCTGCGGCAATTGGCCGAGTTGGAGCAGACGCACGTCGCCCCGCACCGCAAGTCGTTTATGGAGAAACTCAAAGAGTACTTCTTGGCGAGCGAGGAAGAGTGAGACCCTCCTGCCAAGCGACGGACGGTCCCAGCCGCCGTTTCGACCCCCCGCTACGGCGTTGGAGCGGGCCAAGTCACTACGCGGGCGCCGACGCCCGCCAGAGCGAAGAGAACGGGGTAAGACGATGAACAAGCACGGCGAATCAACTGCTGACGAGACGACGGCCGATGACGCGGCGCAGATGGCCGAAGAGTACGCGGCGGCGGTCGAGCCCGGCGAACCCGAGTCAGCCGCGGGCGATCAGCCGGCCGACGAGTCGGCGACGCTTCGCGAGGAACTGTCGGCGGCTCGGGATCGGGCGCTGCGACTGCAGGCCGAGATGGAAAACTTGCGCACGCGGACGGCACGCGAGTTGGCCGACACGACTCGCTATGCGGCGCTGCCGTTCGCTCGGGATTTGCTCCCCGTGCTCGACAACATGGAGCGGGCGATCGAAGCGGCGGAGAAGGACGCCTCGTCCGGCAACCTGCTCGACGGGTTTCGACTGGTGCGGCAGCAGTTGCTGTCGGTCCTCGCGCAGTATCAGGTCGAGCCGATCGAAGCCGCCGGACAGCCGTTCGACCCGCAGTTCCACGCGGCGATCCTTCAACAACCCTCGGACGAGGTCCCGGCGAATCACGTGCTCCTGGTGGCCCAAGGCGGCTACCGCCTGCACGACCGCGTGGTGCGCCCCGCCCAGGTGATCGTGTCGTCGGGGAAGAGCGCGTCTTGAGGCACAGGCTGGTTCGCTGCCCATTATCAATCGCCATTCACCTCTTGCCTTCATCCTCCATGCCCACTTACGACTACGAATGCGACGCTTGCGGCCATGCGTTTGAACTGTTTCAGTCGATCAGCGAGCCTGTGAAGCGGAAGTGCCCCGAGTGCGCCAAGCCCAAGCTGCGCCGCTTGTTCGGCACGGGCGCCGCCGTGGTGTTCAAGGGGTCGGGTTTCTACCAGACCGACTATCGCAGCGAGTCGTACAAGAAGAGCGCCGAGAAGGACAAGCCATCGTCAAGCGATTCGGGAGGCGAGGCCAAGAAGCCCGACGCCGGCGACTCGAAGCCGAAGAAGCCCCCCGGCAAGGGCAAGAAGGAGGGGGGCAAATAACCTGTCGGTTCGGTCAGCCGAGTTCCCTTCCCATTTTCAGGCTTCTCCTCCCCCCATGGTTCTGATGCGCTGCCCGGTGTGCGAGTGCGAGTTCGACCCCGCGTCCCGAGCGACGACGCCGTTCTGCAGCGAGCGTTGCCGGACAATCGACCTGGGGCGATGGCTCGACGAAGGCTATACGGTGCCAGTGGTTCCCGATCCGGAAGCGGACGAGAAACCGGAACTTCCCTGGATCGACGACGAGGTCGAGTAACCGCGTCCCCGGCGGGGGGCGACTTAGGTTACAATGACGACGAACCGCAAACCGCCTCGCGCGTGCCTGGCGTGTTCGCATGTCCGTCTTGCATCACTCGTCAATGGGTTTCGCCATGCGTTCGAACACCGCGAGCGTCGTCGGCGCCGTTCGTTGGGCTGACGTGTTTCCTGGGTTGCTGTTGGTGCGGGCCCTGCGGGTCGCCATGTCGCCCGGGGTAATCATCCTGGCGATGCTGGGGGTCGCGACCGTTCAAGTCGGCTGGCGCCTCGTTGACGCGGCGATCGTCCAGCCTGATCCGGGCCCCTCGTTTTCTCAATTGCAGTCGCCGCCCGCGGTGTTCCCGAGGGTTGCTGACGACGCGCCTGTGGCCTCGGACCGGCTCTACGAATCGCTCGCGCCGCACATCTGGGTGGGCCCGCTCGTGCGAGCGTGGGCCTGGGCGATTCAGCCGCTCACGCGGCTGGTCGACGCAAGCGGGTGGCGACAGGTCGTTGGGTTCCTGCTGGCCGGGGTCTGGACGATCGCGGCGTGGGCCTTGTTCGGCGGGGCCATTGCGCGGATCGCCGCCCTGTCGCTTGCCCGGGGAGAATCGATCGGACCGCTCGCGGCGCTGCAAGCGGCGGCAACCCGCTGGACCGCGACCGCCGGGGCGCCGACGTTCAGCTTCTCCTTGATCGCCGCCACATGCGCCGTGCTGGCTGTTGCGGGGTTCCTGATGCGGGTTGACGTCCTGGCGGCCTTGGGAGGCCTGTTCTGGTTCGTCGCGTTGGCCTTCGGGGTCATCGGGGCGGGGTTGACCCTGTTGCACCTCGTCGGGTTCCCGTTCATGTGGGCGACCGTCGCCGTGGAGCGGACCGACGCCTTCGACGCGGTGAGCCGGGCCTGGGCTTACTCCTACTCGCGGCCGCTCCATTTGGCGACGTTCGTCGCGTTCGCGTCGCTCATCGGGCTGTTGGCCGAAGCGGTTCTCGTGCTCTTGGTCCAGTGGGCTGTCGCGGGGACCGAGTTCGGATTGAGCTGGGGCGCGGGGGCCGAACGAGTCGCCGAGCTCACGGCCGAGGCCGCAGGCGACGAGCAGCCGGGCGTGCTCCTGGCGGCCGCGGGGCGCGGCATGCGAGCATGGAACGGCCTGCTGTCGGCCGTCCCGCCGGCGTTCGCGGTCGCGTATCTGTGGTCGACCGGCGTGGGGATCTACTTGCTCATGCGACGGATGGTCGACTCGACCGAACTCGACGAAGCCGCGTTTGACGAAGGATCCCCCGAGCCGCGCATTCCCAAGCTGATCGACGATCCGCAAACGGGCGTCCCGCAGGTCGACCCGGCGCCGGAGGGGGCGACCGAGTAACGCACCCTTCGCAGTTCGCTCGCAGAGTCGCCGCTGCGGTGCGCTTCAGGTCTGCAGAACTGCTCGCAGGATCTGTTCGGCGTCGCGATCGAATTGGCCGCGGGTGACGACCGCTGCACAGCCGGCCGCTTGCGCCGCGGCGAGCAACTGCTCATGAACATGGGGGCCGCAGGCCACCAGCGGCGGAGAGTCGGAAGCGGAATGCCAAGCGGCGGCGAAGTCACGAATCCCGCTGCCGACGGTTCGCAGATCGACGACGACGACCGCGGTCTCGGCAGCGTTCCAGTCGAGCGCAACGCTGGCCGACCCGGCGGTGACGAGCCGCAACTCCAACGCCGTCGCGACCCCGGCGAGCCGCGAGGCGAGCATGAGATCGGTGCTGACAAGCCCCAGTTGCATCATGGCTCGGTGCTGGGCGGCTCGTTGAACGCCTAGACGGCGCCGGGGCCGATTTGGCCGTCGCTGATTTGGATCGTCCGCTCGAGCGGCAAAACGAAGATTTTGCCGTCGCCGATATTCCCGCCGCCGGGCGTGCGGGCGACCTTTTCCAGGCACTCGACGGTCCGCTCGACGAAGTCGTCGTTGACGGCGATTTCCAGCGAAACCTTTCGCAACAGGTTCGTCTTGTACTCCGCGCCGCGGTACATTTCGTCGAGGCCCCGCTGCCGGGCGAACCCCATCGCGTCGGCGACCGTGAACCGCGTCACGCCGATTTGCCGCAGCGCCTGCTGGACGGCTTCGAGTTTGGTCGGCTGGATGACGGCGATGAGCAGTTTCATGGGGCGTGGCGGCGGCTGGCCCGCGGCGGAGGTTCTCGGCGTGGAGCTTAGCATAGCCGACCTCGACAGGCCGACAAGCGGAGCACACTTGCGAACCGGGGCGTGGAGAACGAACCAGGATGATTGGCGACAGCGAAGAACCGCTGGTCCGTGCCCTGGCCTCTCGGTGGCTTGCCGAGCGGCCGGTCTCGGCAATTGAGTCGCTGACGGTTCCCGGAGCGTTCAGCGGGGCTCGCATCTGGCGAATCGTCGCGGGAGACGCCGCGTATGCCTTGCGACGCTGGCCCTCGACCAATCCCGGGCGAGCGCGGATCGAGGCCGTGCATCGTTTTCTGCGTCATGTCGGTCAGCGCGGCGTCCAATTCACGCCCCATCCCGTCTCGACCATGCACGGGGGCACGACGTGGGAGCAAGCCGGGGCGCTGTGGCACCTGGAAACATGGCGACCCGGCGAGCCCGATTTGAGCGAGCCTTCGGACGAGCCGCTGCGGCAGGCGGCGGCCGCCCTTGCGCAACTGCATCTTGCCGCGGCGACCGGGGCGCCGCTCGATGAGCAGGGGAGGGGGGCGCGGAACGGAATCTCCCCGACGCTGGCCGAGCGCGCCGCTCTGGCCGAGCGGCTGCTGCGGGGCGAGCTCAGTGAGATCGCGACCGCGGGCTGGCCCGCAGCCGCTCCGCAGCAGCGGGAGGCTGCGCTGGTCGCACTGGGACAGGTTCGCCGGCTGCTGCCGGAGGTCGTTCGGCAGTTGCATCCCTGGCTGCGTCGGGAACTGCCCCTTGCGTGGCGCCACGGCGACCCTCGCCGCGAGCATTTTCTGTACGCCGCCGGCCAAGTCGCCGGCCTCGTCGATTTTGGCGCCGCGTCGGTCGACGCCCTTGCGGCCGATACGGCGAGGCTGCTGGAGAGCTGGTGCGGAGCCGACCGCGAGCGCTGGCACGTCGGGCAGGCCGCCTACGAGGCAGTCCGCCCGCTCGAATCAGCCGAGCAGGATTCTCTGGAGCCGTTGCGCACCAGCGGGCTCGTTCTGGCTGCAGCGCGGTGGCTGCGGTGGCTTGGCCCCGCGTCCGGTCGTTTCAGCGGCGCCGCTGCCCAGCCAGGGTGGCGCCGGCTGGGCCGATTGACCGAACGGTTGGCCGCGCTCCCAACCCAGTTCTGAGGGCGTCAGTCTCGTCGAGAACGGCCGCGAACACTGGGGAGCGGGGCGGTGTCTACGCCCCGTTGGAGGCGTCGAGGCGTGGCCTGGGGGCTTCGTTGCATGACGGACTTCCGCCACGCTTCGCGAGGAGCCTGTGCGACCTCCGCCCGCTGTCACCCGTGGTAGCCGCCCTGCCGGGAGGCGGTTATATTGGGCGTTTCTCGGCCCTTCCCATGGGCAGCGTGGGGGGAGGCGGACCGTCGCGATCACAAGCACAAACCACGCGAAGTTGACATGGTGCGCGTCGCCGTTTTGGGGGCCAGCGGTTACGGAGCCCGCGAGCTGCTCAAGTTGCTGGTGCGGCATCCTCAGGTCGAAGTCACGGCCCTGACCACCCGGCAGGACTCCCGTCCCCATGTCGCCGAGGAGCACCCCTGGCTGCGGGGGCTGCTCGATCTCCGGTTGGAGAACCTTTCGCTGGAGGCGGTCGCCGAGCGAGCCGATTGCGTTTTCTGCTGCCTTCCCCACGCGGCGAGCGCAGAGGCGGTCGCCCCGCTGTTGGACCTGGGCAAGCGGGTGGTCGACTTCAGCGCCGACTATCGGCTCGACGATCCGGCCGTTTACCAGACGTGGTACCAGCACGAGCACCCCGACCCCGCGCGGCTGCCGACGACGGTCTACGGGCTGCCGGAGTTGTACCGCGAGCGGATCAGGCCGGCCGACCTTGTGGCGAACCCCGGGTGCTACCCAACCTCGGCGATCTTGGCGTTGGCGCCCTTGCTGAAAGCGGGGCTCGCCGCGTCTGAGGGGATCATTATCGACAGCAAGAGCGGCGTCAGCGGCGGGGGACGAACTCCCAAGCCGGCGTTCCATTACCCCGAGTGCAACGAGAGCGTCTCGGCCTACGGCGTCGGCAGCCACCGCCACACGCCGGAAATCGATCAGGTGCTGACGGACTTCGGCGGCCAACCGACCGAGGTCGTCTTCACGCCTCACCTTGTGCCGATGGATCGAGGCATCTTCACCGCAGCGTATGCACTGCCGACCGGCCCCGACGTGACGGCGAACGACGCCTTGGCGGAACTGCGGCGGTTCTATGTCGACGAGCCGTTCGTCCGTGTGCTCGACGATTTGCCGGCCACCAAGAACGTCGTCGGCGGCAATTGGTGCGACCTGACCGTGCGGTTGGTCCGCGGCCGGTTGCTGGTGCTGAGCGTGATCGACAATCTGGTGAAAGGCGCTTCGGGCGCCGCCGTGCAGAACCTCAATTTGATGTACGGTTTCGAGGAAACGACGGCGCTGCTTTGATCGGGGCAAGGTCCCGTGGCGATGCGGTCAACGAGGCAGAACTGGCATTCGACGATTGACGGCGACACGAGCGAGCGATCCGCGGCCCGGAGCAAGCCTCGCTCGCCGAGCGCTTTCATAGAACCCAACAAAGCACGAGTTGACAAAGCGCTCGTCCCGACCGCGTGTCTTTCGGCAATCGGCTTAGCGACCCAACTCAGAGAGGAACGATTGATGGTCGAGCATTTGCCGCAGGGATTTCGGTGGGCGGGGGTCCACTCGGGGGTGAAGCGGAATCCGCAGAAGCAGGACTTGTCGCTGGTGCTTTCCGACCGCCCCGCGACGGCCGCGGGCGTCTTCACCCAGAATCTCGTCTGCGCGGCGCCGGTGAAGCTCTGTCGCGAGCGGGTGCCGGGCGAAGGGCTGCGGGCCGTCGTCGTCAATTCGGGCAACGCCAACGCCTGCACCGGCGACCAAGGAGATCGCGACGCCGCCGAGACGGCCGGTCACGTGGGGATCGCCTGCGACGTCGACCCCGCGGCGACGCTTGTCCTGTCGACCGGCGTCATCGGGCGACTCATGCCGATGGATAAGATCGCCGCCGGAGTCGCTCTGGCCGCAGGGGAATTGAGCGCCACCCTCGAGCACTTCGAGCGGGCCGCGCGCGGCATGATGACCACCGACACGCATCCGAAGCTCTGTTCGCGGCGGATCGAGATCGACGGCACGCCGATCGTCGTGGCCGGCATGGCCAAGGGCGCGGCGATGATCGGTCCCAATTTGGCGACGATGCTCGCAGTCGTTTGCACTGACGCCGCGCTGTCGCCCGCCGACGCACAGGCGGGGCTCAAGGACGCCGCCGACGAGTCGTTCAACTGCATCAGCGTCGAGGGGCACACGAGCACCAACGATACGGTGGTCCTGTTGGCCAACGGCGCCGCGGGGGGGCCGCGCCTTTCCGGGACGGGGCTCGCCAAGTTCCAAGCTACTCTGGTCGAGGTCTGCGAGGAACTGGCGATCATGATTCCCAGCGACGGCGAGGGAGCCACGCATTTGATCACCGTCGAGGTTCACGGCTGCCGCACGCGCACCGATGCGGTGAAGATCGCCCGGACGATCGCCGACAGCCCGCTGGTGAAGACCGCAGTCACGGGGCACGACCCCAACTGGGGCCGCATCGTCTCGGCCGCCGGCTATGCGGGGGTTCCGTTCGACCCGACCAAGGTCAGCTTGCTGCTGAACGGCTCGCTGCTCTACGAGCACGGTGCTCCCGTCGTGTTCGACGCCGCGGCCGTTTCAGCGGCGATGAAAGCCGACCGCAATTGCGGGTTGGTTCTCATTCTGGAGGAAGGCGAGCAATCGGCCCGCTTTTGGACCTCGGACCTGACTGCCGAGTACGTGCGGCTCAACGCAGATTACACGACCTGAGCGGTTCGTACGGACTCGTCAGCCAAGGGATTGGCCCGGCTCGCTCGGCGCCACGGCCTCGGCTCGTTTTGCCAGCGCTGCCAGCGGGTCGCCGACGAGGCGATACCGCAGCCACTCCGAGTGCCGCACGGCGCCGAGCGATTCGTAGACGTCGATCGCCGACTGATTCCAATCGAGGACGGCCCATTCGAGTCGGCCGCCGAGCTGCGCCGCTTCGGCCGCCACCGCCGCCAGAAGCTGCGACCCGGCCCCGCGTCCTCGATACTCGGGCCGCACGAAGAGATCTTCCAGATAAATTCCCTCGCGTCCCAGGAACGTCGAGTAGGTGCGGAAGTAGATCGCTGTCCCGACGGTCTCGCCGTCGTCCGTTTCGGCCAACAACGCCGAAGTCGCCGATTGCGGGCCGAACATCGTCGCCTGCAGCAGGTCCTCGGTGACGACGACCTCGTGCGTCAACTGCTCGTATTCGGCCAACTCGCGGATCAGGGTCAGGATCGTGGCGGCATCGGAGACGACGGCGGTGCGGATTCTCACACGAGCTTTGAACTCGGCCCGCCCTGCTGCGGGGAGGTCGCCAGCGCTCGGTTCCGGAGCGGTCTCGTCCATCTCGAGTTGATCTACGCCTTGCTCGCCGTTACCAGAAACGCCGGGTTGAGGGCGTCGAAATACAGGCGATCGAGTTGTTCGGCCCCCCGCGAAAGGTTGAGCATCAGCACGGCGACTTCCGCGGCTTTGTCCTTGAGCGCGACGCGAGCCTCGTGGACGCTCTCGAGGCTTCGCACGCTCGCCACCAGTCGTCCCCCGGAGCGCAGCCGAGCGAAGGCCAGTTCGGCCAGCCGGGCGACCTCGCGGCCGCTCCCCTCGATGAACACCGCGTCGGGAGCGGGGAGCGATTCCCAGCACTCGGGGGCACGACCGAGAACGGGAGTCACGTTGCCCACGCCGAACCGAGCGGCGTTCTCGCGGATGAGTTCAATGTCCTCGCCGTCTTGTTCGATCGCGAATACCTGACCGCCGGGGGAGATCTGGGCCGCCTCGACGCTCACCGACCCGCTCCCCGCGCCGACGTCCCACACGACTCCTTGCGAGCCGAGCGCAAGCTGGGCGAGGGCCACGGCCCGCACTTCGGCGGGGGTCAACAATCCGTGCTTCGGCTTCGACTGGACGAACAACTCGTCCGGGTTGCCGAACAGGCTGCGGATCGCCGGGTCGCGAGGTTGGTCGGGGGCGCTCCCTGTGCGGACCAGGATCATCACGTTGAGCGGCCCGAACTTCTGCCCGGCGATGTCGGCGAGCGAGCCGCGCGTGACGCATTCGTTGCGGGCGCCGAGGTTCTCGCAAACGTAGGCGGTGAAGTAGTCGATCCGCCGATCGAGCAGCCCCCGGGCCACCGCGTCGGGACCGCACTCTTCGGTCGTGAACAGGCCCGCCTTGGCGACGGTGCGAATTCGCTCGACGACCGCCTCCAGGGAATGATTGGCGAGATTCGTCAGATACGCCTCGTCCCAGCTTTCCTTCACCCGCGCGAACGCCAACTGCATGCTGCTGACATGCGGAATGATCTCGCAGCGATCCTGCCCCAGCTTGTCGCAGAAATATCGGGCCAGACCGTAATAGAGCGGGTCGCCCGAGACGAGCACGGCCGTTCGGCCCCGGGCCTTGCCGATCGCCGTCGCCGCGGCGTCCATGTCGGCGCCCAGGACGAACCGTTGCGCCGAAGTCTGGGGGATGAGCGTCAGGATCCGCTCGGCGCCCACCAGCAGATCGGCGTCGAGGATCAACTGCCGCACGTTCTGCGGGGCGCCTTCGAGGCCGTCGTCGCCGAGGCCGATGATCGAAACCGGAGGGGCGGACATAGGACGTGGCGCTGTCAGGCGGGAGTCGGGAGGCGGGAAGTCGCGGCCGTTCTCGAAAGGACCGGGTTGCAATGGCACCTACCAAGGTAACGCTCGCGGGTCGTTCGCTCCAGTCGCGTTGGGCCCAATCCGACCGACCCCCGAGCCTGCGTCAACGGCGGCCGCACATTCGCCCCGGCCCTGGTCCGACCGGCGTCGGGGCTGGTCCTAAATTGGAGCGGACGGCGCTGGCCGCCGGCACGGCACGCGAGGGCCGAGAACACGCTCGCCTTGGCATTTGCCGGAGCGAACAAAACGAGAGCGGGGGGCTCGCGCCCCCCGCTTGTTCAGACGGTCTCGTTTCGTGCGGATCACGCCACGTAGCACCGCAGGGCGTGATGCACCAGCTTCACCTTGCCCGCGGCCGGCAGCGGCGGCCCGTTGGCCCCGGGGTAGATGTCCCCGGGGGCCTCGGCCGCCGTGTCGATCAGCAGCTTCCACGGCAGCTTGCGCAGGTTGCTGGGGATGACGAATTCCTGCGAATCGCCCCCGGCGTGCATCAGGATCATCACGTTGCGGGCGGCCGGATCGTCGAGCCCCGCGGTCCCCAGAACGCAGGTCAGGCTTCGCGACGGGGCGTTCCAGTCGACCGTCGTCCCCGCGGGGCCGTACCAACTGACGTCGGGGAGTTCGCCTTCGCTGGGGGCGGCGCCGGTGAGGAACATCGGCCGACGGACGTTCGGCTGGCTCCGCCGGAACGCGATCAACGCCTGCATGAACCGCAGCATCTCGGCGTTCTTTTCGACGAAGGTCCAGTTGAACCAGCTGATGTCGTTGTCCTGGCAGTAGGCGTTGTTGTTGCCGCGCTGGGTGCGAAGAATCTCGTCGCCGGCGACGATCATCGGCGTTCCCTCGCTCAACAGCAACGTGGCCATGATGTTCTTGCACTGTCGCCGCCGCAGTTCGACGACGTGCTTGCGGCGCGTCGGACCTTCGACGCCGTAGTTGCTGCTGTAGTTGTTGTTGTCGCCGTCGCGGTTGTCTTCGCCGTTTTCCTGGTTGTGCTTCCGTTCGTAACTCACCAGATCGTTCAGCGTGTAGCCGTCGTGCGAGGTGACGAAGTTGATGCTGTGGTACGGATGTCGGCCGCTCGGCTGGTAGAGGTCGCTGGAGCCTGAGATGCGGGTCGCGATCGGCCCGATCATGCCCGGATCGCCGCGCCAGAATCGCCGCACGTCGTCGCGGTAATGCCCGTTCCATTCGGCCCACCGCAGGTTGGCGAAGGAACCGACCTGGAACGCCCCAGCGGCGTCCCACGCCTCAGCGATGATCTTCGTGTCGGCCAGCATCGGGTCTTCGGCAATCAGCTCCACCAGCGGCGGATTCGGGACCAACTCCCCGTACCGATTGCGGCTGAGGATCGACGCCAGATCGAACCGGAACCCGTCGATGTGGTAGTTGTACACCCAATGCCGCAGGCAATGAAAAATCATCTCGCGGACGATCGGGTGGTTGCCGTTGACTGTGTTGCCGCAGCCGGAGTAGTTCTTGTACTGCCCGTCGTCGGTCAGCATGTAGTAGACGCGGTTCTCGAGCCCCTTGAAGCTGAGCGTGGGGCCCAAGTGATTTCCCTCCGCCGTGTGGTTGAACACGACGTCGAGAATCACTTCGATTCCCGCGGCATGCAGGGCGCGGACCATCTCCTTGAACTGCCGGACCTGATCCCCCGGCTCGTTGCCGTGCATGTATCCGCGGTGCGGCGAAAAGAACGCCAGCGAGTCGTAACCCCAGTAGTTGCCCCGCACGTGGCGGTTGCCGTTGGGGTCGCGGACCGGGAACTCGTGGACCGGCATCAGCTCGACGGCCGTGACTCCCAGCGACTGCAGATAGGGAATCTTCTCGATGACGCCCAAATACGTTCCGGGCGAATCGACGCCGCTGGTGTGATGGCGCGTCAAGCCGCGGACGTGCATCTCGTAGATGACCGAATCGGCCAGCGGCCGCTTGAGATGTCGGTCCCCCTTCCAATCGAACGTGTCGTCGACGACGACGCACTTGGGAGGGCGGATGACTCCGTCGTTGGCGGGCAGGAACTCGCCGGCCAAGGCCCGGGCGTAGGGGTCGATCAGCCGGGCCTGCGGGTTGAACCGGTGGCCCCGCTCGGGGTTGTACGGTCCGTCGGCCTGGAAGTGATAGAGCTGCCCCGCGGCAAGGCCCGGGACGAACACGCTCCAAATGTCTCCCCAGCGGTCGTTGACGGGGTCGAATTCAATGACGCGGTGGGGGTCGGGATCAGTCGCGCGGCGATACAGCAGCACGCGCATCGCTTTGGCGCTCTTGCTGTAGACCGCAAACTGCACGCCCCCGTCTTGGAGAATCGCTCCGTAGGGAAGCGGGTAGCGGAACTGCATGAACCGCTGCGGAACAGGCATGACCGGGACTACGTCGGTGGTGGTGAGGGTCGGCGTCCATTCAATGAGCATGGGGAGGAACAACTCGCGGGACATCGGGGCGGATTCAGGACGATCGTCGGCGTCGCCTACATCGAAACCTCCGCACGTCCCTGGCGGATCCCGCTTGCGCGAGCGGGGCGGTTCGATACGCTGACGCTTCTGTCCTTCGACGCTCCGACTGTGCGAAAATTAGTTCCTCGCCGAGCCGCGGCAGACCTTCGCCTGCCGGCCCGTGCTCGTTAACCGCTGCCGCCGCTTCAACATAGCTCGGTCGGACCACCCGCGCCGGCCGCGCCAGTCGGCAGGGTTCCCGAACCCCGCACGGTGCGCACGCCGGCTTGCCTGGCGACCGGCGCACAACCCGTAGGGACCGTGCAATCGTAACTCGGGAGCCCCTGGAATGCGACCCGCCCGGCCCCGACAAGTCCCTTGGCGGGGGATCACGACGACACGACGAGCACGACCGAATCAGGAGCTCGCGGGGCTTTGCTGCTCGTCGTGCCCGTCGTGTCGTCGTGGTTGAGCGCAGGTCGAGGCGGCTCGTTGACACTCCTTCGGCGAGCCCCGTAGAATCGCGACTCAACCCGGGCCGCAACAGTCGCTAAGTCGCATGTCGAAAATCACTTACAAAGACTCCGGCGTCGATCTCGACGTTTACGCCGAGAGCATGTCGCGGCTGCCGCGATTGCTCAATCGAACCCACTGTCCGCGCGTCGTGCCGTGGGCCGACGGGTTCGCGGGGCTTTTTACGCTCGACTTCCCCGGCAAATTGTTCTCGCGACAGTACGTCGACCCTGTCCTCGTGTCGTGCACCGACGGGGTGGGGACCAAGCTCAAGGTGGCGCAGCTCGCGGGTCGGCACTCGACGGTCGGCGTCGATCTGGTGGCCATGTGCGTCAACGACGCGATCTGCTGCGGGGCCGAGCCGCTGTTCTTTCTGGACTACGTCGCTATGGGCGCCGACGATCCCGCGCTCCTGGAGCAGATCGTCGAGGGGATCAGCGCAGGGTGCGTCGAGAGCGACGCCGCCCTCGTGGGGGGCGAGACGGCGATCATGCCCGACCTCTACCAACCGGGCGACTACGATCTGGCGGGGTTCTGCGTCGGCGTCGTCGATCGACCGCGACTGGTCGACGGCACGACGATCGAACCGGGGGACGTGGTGCTCGGGATCGCCTCGAGCGGCGTCCACTCGAACGGGTTCAGCCTCGTCCGCAAGATCGTCTTCAAGCACGCGGGACTCGACGTCAACGATCCGGTGGCCGAGTGCGACGACCGCAAGGTCGGCGAGGTGCTGCTCGAGCCGACGCGACTCTACGTGCGACTGGTGCAGAAGCTGCTCGCCGAGTTCCCGCCGCGCGAGACGATCCGCGGAATCGCCCACATCACAGGCGGCGGACTGTGCGAGAACCTCAGTCGCGTGCTTCCTCCGACGATCGGCTGCGAAATCGCTCGCGGCAGTTGGCCCGTCCCGCCGGTCTTCGCGTGGCTTCAGCGCCTTGGCGACGTCGACGACGCGGAGATGGACCGCGTGTTCAACATGGGGGTCGGCCTGTGCCTAGTGGTTGCCGCTGACAAGGCGCAGGCGGTGCAGGAGCGCATCGTCGCCATGGGACTCGACTGCTGGTCGATCGGCCGGGCCGTTCGCGGCGCCGGCGAAGTCCGCTGGGCCTCGTAGACTCAATTGGCGGCAAGTTTTCGACCGCTTCTTCAGCGGCCTTGCGAAGCGCGTGCCGCGGTTCGCGTGTCTTGCAGACCCCGCAGGTGCCCCAGCAGCGTGTCCTTGGCGTACACGCCCCGCAGCACGATTGGTTTGTACGGCTGGTCGGCGGGGAAAATTGCCGTGATCGGCACGCCGTTGCCGTCCAGAGCGCGGATCATCTGCTTCATCCAAGCCGGTTTGTTCGTGTAATCGGCGACCATCGTCACCACCCCCGCGCGGGCCAACTCCCGCTCGACCTCGTTCGACTTGAGCACGGCGTTTTCCAGGTACTTGCAGTTCACGCACCAGTCGGCGGTGAAGTCGACCAGCACCGTTCTGCGGTCTCCCAACAGCGTGACCGCCAGCCGATCGAGATCGAACGGTTGCCACGGCTGGTCGGCCGAGTATGCAGACGCAGCCAGTTCCTGCGCAATCCGGGCAAGGTCCTCGGGGCCGGCGACTTTGCCCAACTGGTCGACAATCGCCAGCCGCTCGCCGGTGATCGATCGCTGCACGCGAGCGGCGATTTCCTGCTCGTACCGCGGCAGCATCGCCTTCTGGTAGATCAGCCCGTAGCAGGCCATCGCGGCCACGGCGGTGAACATCCCCGCCTGGGTCCAGGCGATCAGCCGTGTGCCGAACGGTTCGTAATTGGGGGTTTGCGATATCCACCAGCAAGCCGCCGCAATGGCGACCATAAAGGCCACCGTCGGCACGACAAGCGGCGGTTCGAGGAACGACAGGAACCAGACCACCGTGCCCAAGAGCACGAGCCCCATCGCCTTCTTGAACGTCTCCATCCACATGCCGGGCTTCGGCAGGAACCGGATGAGTCTCGGGAAGGCGCCGACCACGAGATACGGCAACGCCATCCCCAACCCCATGGCGCCGAACACGCTGAAGGTCACCCACGCCGGCTGCCGCACCGCCCACGCCAGGGCGCTGGCCATCAGCGGCGCCGTGCAGGGGGTCGCCAAGAGCGTGGTGAGGATCCCCTTGAGAAACGCCGCGGCGGGGCCTTCCTTCTCGGCCATGTCCAAAGCGGCGCCGGAGCCGACGAACCCGGGGATCGGGATCTCCCACAACCCCAGCATGCTCAGCGCCATTGCATAGACGACGGCCAGCAGCGACACGTTGAACCACGTGCTGGCGAACTGATCGCCCCAGCCGACCTGCGCCGTCACGGCAAAGGTCGCCAGCGCGAGAAACACGGCCAGGATCCCCGCCGAGTACCACAGGTTGAGCATCCACGCTCGAGCGCGGCTCTCGCCCGCCTGCTGGACGAAGCTCATCACCTTGAGCCCGATCACCGGCAAGACGCACGGCATGACGTTCAGCACGATGCCGCCCAACAGCGCGGTGAGCAGGTAGTACGCCACCGAGCGATCGGCCGTCTCGGTAAGCGTGATCTTATCGAGTTCGTAGGCTCCTGTTCTCGCGCCGAGCCCCTCGGGCATCGCGGGAGCGGTTTGCCAAGCGTCTTGCGATTCTTCGGTCCCGGCCGCAATCTCCGCTTGCGGACTCGTTTCGCCGTCTGCGACCCCCAGCACGATCTCCATCCCGGCCGGCAGGTCAAAACCCTTTCCCAACGCCGCCGTGAACTCGGCCTCGATCGGCACGCACAGTCCCTTCACGTCGTCGCAGATCTGGGCGTCGATCGCCCCGGCCAGTTGCAGCGACGTCGCGTCGACCCCCGCGGGAAGCTCTACCGGAGCGAACCAGGTGACGATCCCTTCGTGCTCGCGCAGCTCCAGGCCGATGAACGCCTCGCGATCGATCTTCGTCTTGGGAGCCGCCAGCGGTTGGAACGGGCCGAGGAGCTTCGCGCCGCTCGACGAGTCGAGCGACAGATGAGTGCGCCGCGGGCCGCTGCCGTCGGGAAGCGTCCCCTGGTCGACCGAGTAGATGTGGTATCCGCGCGAAACGTCGGCCGTCACGAACACCAACGCGGGACGATCGCCGACGGCCGGCGCGAATTGGGCCGAGATCTTCGCGGTCCCTGCCTCGTTGCGGTCGCCGAATCCGCCAATGCCGCCGAAATCGGGGAACTGAGCCCGGGCCGCTAGCGGGCAGACTGCGGCGATCAGCAGGGCGAATTGGGCGAACTGGCGAAGCGTACGGCGGGAGGTCATCGGACGAGGCGCTCCTGACTGGCTGAGGCCTGCAGGCGGCCGCAAGGGATGCGCCGAAATCTGCTGGCAGTGGATTCTACTTTCACCCCGAAAATCGGGTCAACGCCGGTCTGCGAGCCATTTCACCGCGATATCGACGATTGCGGTCATTCCCGGGACCATGTGAGTCGCCGCGGGGCGACTGATCGCTACGACGATTCTCGTCGCAGCGACATCTTCGACGGACTGCGACCACGGTCGTCCAGCCGCGAGCGGTTGCGCCGGCGCCTCCATGCTCGCCGCCGCAAACGAGTTCGCAGTTCCCCGCAATCGCCGGACATGTCGCAAGTTCGCCCTGCACATTCCGCTTCGGCACACTGTGATCGATGTGGTGTGCTGCAATCGCGCAGGGGATCTCGTAGCCTTCGCTTCGCGACTGCTTATCGTTGCGCGAGTCCAAGGAGCAAGCGTCTTGCTCGTCGGAGGCGATGCGGGTTGAACCAATCCGCCCCCGCGGGCTATAACCGTTTGCTGGGGCGGCGTGAGAGCGAGTTTCACCCACCACAAGCGACGGCGGCACGGAGGAGAGCACAATGGCCAAGATCTACAATCCCCAAGGACCTGCGATCACGCACGAGGCGATCGCCCAGCGAGCGTTCGAAATTTGGACTCGCCGCGGTTGCCCCCAGGGGAGCGATGGTCGCGAGGATTGGGACGCCGCGGTGGCCGAACTGACCGCCGAAGCGAGCCGCAGCGAACGGGGTCGCGGCCCGCTCTTGAAGCTGTGGGACAAGATCCGCAGCCGCGCCGCGTTGGCATAGGCGTGACCGACCGAGTCGCCGTCAAGATTCTTGCACCAATCGCGACTGGATGACCGCCAGGATGTCGCGGGCCACCGCTTCCTTGGCGCCGGCCGAGGCGGCGAGCACCGTGCCCGCGGGGTCGATGATCTCGACGCTGTTGTCGGCTGCACGCATTGCTTCGACGCCGTTGGAGACGATCAGGTCGCAGTGCTTGCGCTGCAGCTTGGCGAGCGCGCGGAAGCGGTGGTCTTCCGTTTCCAACGCAAAGCCGACGACCCAGCGTTTCCCTTTTTCGGCTCCCAGCGTGGCGACGACGTCGTCGGTCTCGAGAAGTTCCAAGGTCAGCGGCCGGCCAGTCTTTGAGAGCTTGTGTTCGGCCACGTGGATCGGGCGGTAGTCGCATGGCGCCGCGGCGCCGATCAGGCCGTCGCAGGCGGCGAACTCGGCCTTCGCGGCGCAGAGCATCTCTTCGGTCGAGACGACCGGCACGACGCGGGCCGCGGCCGGGTACTCGACGTCGACCGGCCCGCTGACGACGACCACCTCGTGCCCCAACTCCAGCGCCGCCGCGGCGAGTCCGGCGCCCATCCTCCCGCTGGAGGCGTTCGTCAGATACCGCACCGGATCGATGTGCTGCCGCGTCGGACCCGAGGTGATGAGGATGCGGACCATACGATGCGGCAACGGCTGACGTCAAAGGGCCCCGGAGGGGCGAAATGTTGCAGCCAGGGGCGCAAGGCCCTGGAAGTCTTTCGGGGCGGCGGTTCGTGGCAAACGTCTTGCGCCCTCGGCGAAGCCTGTTACGACGTTGGCAGCGCCTTGCGAATCGCCGCGGCGATTTCTGCCGGGTCGGCCATGCGGCCGACGCCCCGTTCGCGACAACTGAGCCAGCCTTCTTGCGGATCGACGAGCGCGACGCCGTCGTGGCGGAGCTGGGCGACGTTCCGCTGGACCGCGGGCTTGGCCCACATTTCGCAGTTCATCGCGGGGGCGACGATCGCGGTCCCCGTGAACGACAGCCACAAGGTCGACAGGAGATCGTCGGCAAGGCCGTTGGCGGCTTTCGCCAGAAAGTCCGCGGTCGCGGGAGCGACGCACAGCACCTGGGCTTGCCGCGCCAGTTCAATGTGCGGCCCCAGCGGCCAATGGTCGGGATCAAACGATTCGATCGCAACCGGCCGACCGGTGAGCGCGCGAAACGTCGCCGGGCCGACGAACTCGGTCGCGGCGCGGGTCATCACGACGCTCACCCCGACCCCGGATTGCACGAGGTCGCTCGCCAGGGCCGCGGTCTTGTACGCCGCGATCCCGCCGGTGACGCCGAGGAGAACTTCGGAGGGCATGGCTTGAACGCCGAACGAACGCACCGCGGAGTGCTTTGACACAGCTCCAAAGACTCGAACGGACCAAGCACGAGGCCAGTTTCGGAGAAACTTGACGGCAGGGCGAATTCGGGGGAACCGACCTGCGTACGGGCTCCGCCGTCTGAGGGGTTACATCGCCGAGAGATCGAGTTCCGGCGGGCCGCCGGCGACCGGCTCGGGCATTTCGCCGACGATCTTCACCTGGGCCGTGGCGTCGAGGAAAATCTTGTCCTGCAGGATTTCCTGCACGACGATCTCCATGTGGACCTTCGAGGCGATGTCCACCAGCGGGCGGGCGCCGGCGTTCAGCGCCGCCAGCCGCTTCTGGATCAGCGTCGACAGCTTGAACCGGCCGCCGACCTTGTTCACGATATGTTCTTCCTTCAACGCATCAATCATCGCTTAAGCCTCGGCTCCGCAGAATCTCGCAGATCGACCGCACCGCCTCGGGCACGGTCACATTTTCGACTTGAAACTCGTATCTGTCGGCCAGTTGCAACTCGTGTCGCGCGACCGCCAGTCGTCGACGAATCGCCTCTTCGCTCTCGGTGCGCCGGCTGCGCAGCCGGCGCTCGAGTTCCTCCAGCGAATCGGGGCGGATGAAGATCGTGACCGCCTCGGGAAATTGGCGCAGCACGTCCGCGGCGCCGTCGACGTCAATCTCTAACAGTACCCATTTGCCGGTCGCGAGGCTAGACCTCACCTCGTCCCAGAGGGTGCCGTACCAGTGTCCGCGGCCGAAAACCTCGACGCATTCGAGGAATTCGCCCGCCTCGCGGCGGCGGCGGAACTCGGCGTCGCTCAGAAAGTGGTAATCCGTCCCGTCCCGCTCGCCGGGCCGGGGGGGGCGGGTCGTCGCCGAGACGCTCAGCCGCAACCGCCCTGCGCAGGCCGCAATCACCTCGCGCACCACCGTGCTCTTGCCCACCCCCGACGGGCCGGAGACGACGACGAGTTTGCCGGGTTTTTCAGGCATATCGAGAAAATGGACCGCGGATGCGCGGAGTGTAGGCACGTGGACAAGGGACTGGGGGGAACGCGGGGCGACGCGCTCAAATTGAGCCCTGGCAAGCTCGGCCGTCAGGGCTCCGCCGGAGCCGCTCCAGCCGGCGCATGTCGATCGACGTCACGTCGCCGGTCGTTTCGGGCAGGAATCGGCGCTCGAATCGTACGCCTTGTCTTGCTCGTCCCGTGGTCAAGTCGTGCTTCGCTTCCTGTCCTTTGCGGCTTCGTGGCTATGGACTTGGCTATTCGACGTTCTGAATCTGCTCGCGGATTCGTTCGAGCGTCGTCTTGATCTCGACGACGTGGCGGGTGATCTCCGCATCGTTGGCTTTCGAGCCGATCGTGTTCGTCTCGCGGCCCATCTCCTGGCAGATGAACTCCAGCCGCCGGCCGACGCTGTCGTCGCCGCCGAGCGCCGCGGCGAACTGCTGCAGATGACTCCGGAGGCGAACGATCTCCTCGCTGATGTCCGAGCGATCGACGAACAAGCAGACTTCGCGCACCAAGTCCGCGGCGGTCAACGTGACGTTCGACGGGGCGAGCGCCTCGTTCACTCGCTCCAGCAGTCGCTGCCGATACGACTCGGCGACGACCGGCGTCCGAGCGGCGATCGCGTCAACGCTCGTTGCGACAATGCCGCACTGGGAAGTCAGGTCGCTCGCCAACGCGGCGCCTTCGGCAGAGCGCATTTCCGTCATCTTGTCGAGCGCGGTCCGCAGGGTCGTTTCCACGTGCGGCCAGACGGCGTCGGGGGCGTGCGACTCGGCCGAAGCTTCTTCGACGACTCCCGGCAGTTGGGCAAGCGGCTCCAGACGGAGCCGTTCGTCGAGATTCCGTCGAGCGGCGACCTTCTGCAATTGGTCGAGATAGGTTTCGAGCACCGACGCATTGATGCGGAAATCGTCGGCCCCGCTGATGTGGCGAATCCGCACGTTCACGTAGACCGTGCCGCGGCGAATTGCTTCGCGAACGACCGATTCGATCGGCGATTCGAGCGCGCCGTACCCCTCGGTCGCGCGGACGTTGAGCTTGAGGTGCCGGTTGTTGATCGAGCGGACCTCGACCGCAATCACATGGTCGGCGACCTCGTGCCGAGCGTCGCCGAAGCCGGTCATACTCAAAATCGGCATGGGCGAATCCTGGCGGAGAGGGCGATGACGCAAGCCCGGTCGCAACAGCGGGCGTTACTTGGTCGCCGCATCGTCGCCGGATTCCCCGTCGACTTGAGGAGCGGGCTGGGCGGGCTTCTCTCCTTCGGCGGCGCCATCTTTCGACTCGTCGGCCGGGGCGGTCAGCGCGCTGCCCGCGGCCGCTCCGCCGCTCTCGGCCGCTTCAGCGTTGAGATCGAACTTGCTGGTTCCGCCCGAGGAGCCGTACTTGGCGGCCAGGATGCAGAGGACGATCCAGACCAAGGCGGACCACGCGGTGATCCGGGTGAACACGTCGCCGGCCTTGGCGCCGAAGGCGCTCGAGCCCCCCATGCCTCCCAAGGCGCCGGCCAGCCCGCCGCCGCGACCCCGTTGGACGAGGACCAGCAGGATCAGAAAGATGGCCATCGCCGCCAGCAGGAAGCTGAGAAGACCGCTGACGAAACCCAACATGGGGACGATCACGTGTGGAACTCCGTGAGAGAGGCCCGCGATCGTGCCGCGGGGCTTGACCTGGATTGTGGATTGCCGCGAATCGCCGGCCGGTGCGCGAGCGGTTTCTGGGGGCGAAGCTGCTTGTCAGGCCGCGGCCGTTTGGGCCCCGGCTGCGGCGATCCCCAGGAAGTCGCTCGCCTTGAGACTGGCGCCGCCGATGAGGGCTCCGTCGATGTCGGCTTGCCCCAGCAGTTCGGCTGCGTTGTCCGGCTTGACGCTGCCGCCGTACAGGATCCGCACGACGTCGGCCGTGGACGCATTGTAGCGGTCGGCAATCAGCTTGCGAAGGTCGGCGTGAACCTCCTGGGCCTGGGCCGGGGTGGCCACCTTGCCGGTGCCGATGGCCCAGACCGGCTCGTAAGCGATCACTGTCTTGGCCATCTGCTCGGCCGTGAGTCCGGCGAGCGAGCCGTCGAACTGGGTGCGGATGACCTCGGCGGTCTTGCCTGCCTCGCGCTCTTCGAGCAGTTCCCCGACGCAGACGATCGGGACGAGCCCTGCGGTCAATGCGGCGAGGGTCTTCTTGTTCACGTCGGCGTCGGTCTCGCCGAGGATGTGCCTTCGCTCGCTGTGTCCCAGGATGACGTAGGTGCAGCCGACGTCCTGCAGCATTCCGGCCGACAACTCGCCGGTGAAAGCCCCGGACGCCTCGTGGTACATGTTCTGGGCCCCGAGGGCGACCGCGGCCGAGCCGATCGCAGTCTTGACCCCCGCCAGGTAGACGCTGGGGGGGCAGACCAGCAGGTCGACGGCCGTCAGCCCGCCTGCCTGTGCGGCCACCGCGGCCGCCAGCTCCGCCCCGCTGGCGGCTGTGGTGTTCATCTTCCAATTGCCGGCGATTAGTGGCTTACGCACGACGCACTTCCTTTCGTCCGCCTAAATTTGGGGAGATCTCATGTTGGATGGATTGACGTGAGCTTCATCCGGAAGCCCCGCCGGGCGGATCTCCGACGTTAGCAATTGCACATCAAACGTCAAACCGTCTTGCCGACTGCCGCAGCGACCTTGCGGAGCTGAGTCATCAACTCGGCGTACTGCTCCGGCAGCAAGGCTTGCGGGCCGTCGCTGAGCGCTTCCTCGGGCTTGTCGTGAACCTCGATGTGCACGCCGTCCGCCCCGGCGGCGACCCCGGCCAACGCACACGCGGGAATCAGCTCCGGCTGGCCGGTCGCATGGCTTGGATCGACGATGATCGGCAGGTGCGACAACTCGTGAATCTGCGGCACGGCGGCGACGTCGTACAGATTGCGGGTCGAGGGATCGAAGCTCTTGATTCCCCGCTCGCAGAGGACGACGTTCGTATTGCCCTGGGCGATGACGTACTCGGCGCTCATCAGCCAGTCCTTGATCGTGGCGCTCATCCCGCGCTTGAGGAGCACGGGCTTGTTCGTCTTGCCCACCTCGGTCAACAGAACGAAGTTCTGCATATTGCGGGCGCCAAGCTGCAGCATGTCCGTGTACTCGCACGCCAACTCGACATGTCGGGGGTCGACCACCTCGGTGACGACCGGCAAGCCGTGGCGATCACCGACGCGGCGGAGGATCTTGAGCCCTTCTTCGCCGAGGCCCTGGAACGAGTAGGGGCTCGTGCGGGGCTTGAACGCGCCGCCGCGAAGGATGTTGGCCCCCGCCTTGGCGATGGCCCCGGCGATGGCGTCCATCCGCTCCTCCGACTCGACCGCGCACGGCCCGGCGATCATTCCCAGATGCCCGCCGCCGACCTTCGTCTTGCCGACCGATACGATCGTCGGCTGCGGATGGGCCTCACGACTGGCGAGCTTGTAGGCCGGCATCACCGGCACGACCTGGGCCACGCCGGGAATCGCCTCGAGCTGCGGCGGCACGATCTTCGATTCGTCGCCGATGACCCCGATCACCGTGCGGTAGGTTCCGCGGCTCACGTGGGCCGAGAAACCCAGGGCCTCGATTCGCTCGATCGCGTGGGCGATCTGCTCGTCGGTGGCCGATTCTTTGAGGATGACAATCATACGAAGTCGCGGAAGTGGCTTGCTGACCGGTGGGCAGGGGACGGTGATCGCGGGGAGGTTCGCCCGGGAGAGGCGGGCCTTACTGGGCCGGAACGGGGGCGGCCGAATCCACCAGTGTAACCATCGCTCGGCGGCAGGGAATCCCCAGAAATGGGCCAGAATAGCCCGCCAAGCCGGCCGCGCCTGGAGGGGACTGGGCGGCCAGGTAGGGGGTGCCGCCGATTTGCCCCCGATCCTGTCGGGACGGCCGACGTGACATCCCCCCTTGCGATGGGGCCGCTAACTGCGCCCCGTTTGCGTACTGTAGGTGCTTTCGAAGATCTTGTCGGCGTTCGAGGTCTCGAACCCGTCGCGACGATGCTCGCGACGCAGTTCGGCGCGCGGCAGCGCGGCGAACTGCGGCAGGACGCGGCGTTCGGCGAATTCGACGTACGACCCGCTGATGCGGCGCCGCTCGACCCCTCCCCCCTGGGCGGCGAACTCCGCGTCGACCATTTCGGCGACCGTCGAGCTTTGGATGAGCAGCCCGTCGCCGCTGGTCTTGATCTCGCCCCCCGAGTTGTTGAGCTTGACGCCGATTCCCTTGAGGAACTCGTTGAAGCTGGCGATCGTGTCGACCCCCGCCGGCAAGTTATGGACGCTCACGGTGAAGTGATTCAGGTAGTACCGATTGTAAATCACCCACGCGGCGTATTCGCTCTCCTCGCCGAGTCGCTGGTAGTCGGCCCAAGTCGGGGTGCGCCACAACGGAGTGTGCAGAAAGGCGTCGACCGCCGCCCCGTCGTCCAGGTCGAGCGAGTCGACCGGGTCGCTCTGCACCTCGTCGGTGTAGCTCGTGATGATCCGCTGCGTCTCGGGCGAGAGATCGCCCACGCGAAGCTGGCTGATGAAAATCCGCGGATAGTTCGGCGTCGGAGGGGAATACCAGTGCGCGTCGAGCTTCTTCCCTGTGAAATCAAACCGGTCGCGACGCTCGTAGCCGTAGTGCAGGAACGCTTTCTCCAGCGACGCGATTCCCAATTGAGGCACGCCCATCGTGCGAAACGCGATGTGGTCGTTCTCAATGTCTTCGGCTTGCGAGATATGTCCCGCGGCGATCATGCCTCGAATCACGCGATCGACGTCGGGCACGCGCTCGCGATAGCGGCGCATGAGTCCGTCCATGACAAGGTCGAGAGCCGAGGCGGTCGTAGCGGACATGACGGCAGCTCCAAAGGAACGTGATCCTGCACGGGGGACGGGTTCCCCCGCTGTTCATTCCACCAAGGGGCGGCCTGCCCGGCAAGTCGGGGTCGCGGCGGGAGCGCAGAAGTTCAGCGCTGCCGCGCAAAACAAAATCGGCCGCGCCGTCTCGGGCGAGGGGCGCGGCCGAAGGGCGCGAGTCGGCATTCTCAATCGAAGCGGAAGCGAGTCGCGGAGGCTACTCGGATTTCACAGCGACCTTCTCGGGCGAACGGACCAGCAGGACGGCCTCGCGCACATAGGTGTGCGGTTTCGGCCCCGGTCGCGTGACCGTCAACTGCTCCTCGACAAAGTCGAACTTTCGGATGACCTTTGCGACGCTCGGCAACAGGCCGACAAGGTCCTGGATCGGCTTGATTTCCTCGGGGCGAGCCTTCGCGGCGATCATGCCGAGGGCCATGGGGGCCACTGCCGCGGCCTGCTCGACGAGGTCGGCCGCCTGCCGGACGCCGGCGCCGACGTCGCAGTAACTGACCGCCGACACCGGGCCGTCGGCCGTGAGGGCGAACTTCTCCAGGCTCGCGGCCGCTTCGATCGACGCCGCTTCGCCGCGGCGCACGGCCAGGAACTTCTTGACTGCGGCGGGGCTCGATCCGCACAGGAGCCAGCCGTCGTCAAACCCGATCACCGGCCGCGCCTTGACCATCGCCAACATCGAGCACTGGATTTCCTCGAATCCCTCGAGCTCGCTGCAAGCAACGACGTCGAGTTGCTGGGCGGCGACGAACGGAATCTGCTTGAGCGCCTCGACGCCGCGATGCATCAGTTCGCGGATCTTGTCGGGATTCGAACAGCGGAGCGCCGTGACGGATTGCGACGAGCTGCCGCCATCGGGCTGCTCGACCGGGAACGTGACCGACGCGGTCTCGCCGGAGAACGATTGCAGCACGTCTTCGTCGATTCGCACGCCGAATTGATTCTGCAGTTCGTCGAACCTAGCCAATCCCGGTTCAGCCTCGGGGAACTCCCGCTTGACGAGATCCAGAGCGCCGGCATAAAGCTCATGAAGGTTGATTCCTCGGGAGAGCGAGTAGCTGGTCGCCCCCGCGGGGACCCACGTGTGCCAATCGGCGAACGGCTTTCCTCCGGCGAACGCCTTGCCAAGGGTGCGCTCGCCGGCGTCTTCGGCCAGTTTGCCGTAGACCATCGACCGGCATTGAACTCCATCGGTGTACTGCGAGGTCGCTTCGTAGTCGAGGACGGCGAATTCGTCGATGACGGCGCTGAACACCTGGGCGAATCGCTGCGCTTCGGCGCTCTCGGGCCGCTGCGACGCGACGAACGTCCCGACGCCCCGCAGTCGCTGGAACAGTTGCTTGCCGTCGAAAAACACGAAGGCGTCTTCCGGCTTGGGAAGGTGCGCAAGCGCCTCGGCGACGCGCGGATCGTCGTACTTCGAGTCGGACGCCGAGTCGTCGAGCATCTCGATCGAGCGGTGCAGCAGGGGTTCGTACAGCGAGAGCAGCACGACGTCCCCCTTGCGGGCCACGGCCGGACGCATGGGGACTTGCGGCGGAAACTGAAACGCCGTGATCGTCGCGTCGCCGACGGCGCTGGTTCCAAGGGGAACCTTGCCGCCGCTTCGGCGTTCGACCAGCTTCATCAGTTCGATGACTCCCTCCTCAAAGCCGACGGCGTCTTCGGCCGACAGCCGCACCAGCACGGTCGTCTGATTGGCGGGGCCTTCCATAACTTGGAACATGACCACTTCTTCGGCCTTGGCGAGCGCCGGGAAGTTGATCGGCGCGGCGGCCGTTCGAACGTCGCTCCAGAGCGACTCGGCTTTCTGGCGATCCTGGTCCTTCATATGGCCGGAGACGATTTCCAGAAGACGCTCGGCGATCTTCTCGTCGCAGACGGTCTGCCAGACGTCGGCGTAGTGCTTCGCCAGGAACTCTCGCTCGGGATTATGTCGGGCGTGAACGAACAGGTGGGCTTCGACGGGAATCGCCCGCGTCAGGTCGGCGGCGGGAGCGGTCGAGGCGATCGGGAGCGTCATCAACGCTGCGATGGTCGCCGTCAACCACCGGAAGCATCGCTCGGTGGCGAACATGGCTCGTCCTTTCGTGCGCAAGAAGCAGTATGAGAGGGAACAGCGCCGCGGCGACCTACGTTCATTGTGCCGCCGCGGCAATGGAATGGCCAGCACGGGCGACGTTGCCCGAGAGCGGCCCGATCGACAATTGCCGGTAGTTCGTCGTTCGCCGGCGAATCTTGCGAAGAATTCATCCCGCCAAGCGACCGGGGCGCTCCCTCGCGCGGGGGGATCACCCCGCTGTGCGGGTACGGCGCACCGACGTTCTCAGGCGTCTAACGAATCCGACCCCGATCAGTACGCTCGTTGTGCCGATTGGTTCGGGGACCGACGCGGCGGCGGCGACGCTGGCGCCCGCGGCGGCTCGTTGCCAAGCGAGAAAGTCGCCGCCGTCGACGAGCCCGTCGCCGTTGGCGTCCCCAGCAGATTGACCGGAGCCGCTGCCGAATCCGATCTGCCAGACAGCCAGGTCGGCGCCATCGACGAGACGGTCGCCGTTGAAGTCGGCGGGATCGATCGGCACGACGGTCAGCGCCAAGACTTGCGGACTGGAGTCGATCTGCCACGCCAACCCGGATGTCAGGGCCGGGAGCGTGGATAGGGTGAACGCCCCTGTGCGACTCCCTGCGACGGTCAGCAGCGAAAAGGCGTCGCCGGCGACCGGCTGATAGTCGCTTGCCAGCGAGACGCTCAATGCGCCGGCGAGCGTCGCGTTGCCGCCGATCTCGATCTGGGGGCCGGCAGGGCCTTCCGCGGGACTCGCCAGCACCAAGTTGGTCGTCGCCCCCGCGCCGAACGACAGATCGTGCAAGAGCAGCGCCCTCGACCCGGGCATCACCTGAAATACGCCGTTGTTGACCACCGGGTCGTGAAAGGTCGCCGACGATTCGCCTCCCACGACGATCGTCCCCCCCGCGGCGTTGGCGACGGAAGCGTGGATGTCGACGGTTCCGCCCGTCGCGGCAAGCCGCCCGCCCGAGGAGATCGTCAGCGGATTCGTCGCTCCGTCGAGGCGCGTGACGCGGAGCGCGGCGTTCTGCAGCGCGATGCGACCGGAGTTGGCGATTGCGTCCGCGACTTCCAGCGTGCCGCCCCGCAGGTCGACGAACCCCTTGTTGTCCAGATCGTCGACGAGCTGCAGCAGGTCGCCGGTCGAGGTGCGGATTTCCGCGTTGGGCGTGTTGACGACGGGGCAGTCGACGACGCCGCTCCCCTGCAGGATGCCCGAGTTGGTCAGCGCCGCCGCAGCCCCGCTCGCCACGAGCCGCCCCCCGGCGAGCGTCAGCCGGCCTTGCGTGCCGATGGTGATTGCGCCGGCCGTGTTGTCACCCACGGCGACGGTTCCTCCTGCCGAGACGGCGGCGGCGGCGAGTCCTAACTTGCCGACTTCGAACGATCCGGCGACTTCCCACACGGAATTGAGCCCGTCGACGAGAAGGTCGCCGGTCGCGGTGGCCAGATCGCCCAGCACGACGCCGGCGCTTTCGATCCGTCCGCCGCCGAGGACGCGGACGACGCCACGTCCGGCGCGACCTGCCGTGACTCCTCCGGAGCCGCGCCACAAGGATCCCGCGCCGCTGACCTCGAGGTACGCCTCGCCGGCGGCGCCGTTGGCGAGCATGACGGTCGAGGTCGCGGCGTTCGTAACGCGGCCGCCGTTCTGAACGAGCAGTTCGCCCACGCCCGCATCGGCGACGGTCAGCCCAGCCGAGTTCGTCCACGCCGAGCCAAATCCCGACACGACGACGGATCCCAGCGACGAAGCGGCGTTGGCGATGCTGCCGGACGCGCTCTCGATGCGAGCCCCGCCGCTGATCTCGACGCGACCGCGCCCCTCGGCTCCGACTGTGATCGCCCCGGATTGGCGCCACAAGGTTTGATTGCCGCTGATCGAAGCGAATCCGACGCCGGTCGTGGCGTTGCCCAGCACCGCGGCAGTCCCTGTGGCGACGGCGCCGTTGGCGAGCAACAGGGTCCCGGACCCCGCGGCGCCGACGGTGGTCGTCGCGGCGCTCGTCCAGAGCGAGCCGAACCCGTCGACGGAGAGTTGCCCCGACCCGCTGGCGTTGGTCCCCAAAGTCGGCGCACCGTTTTCGAGCCGGCCGCCGGCGACGACGTTGATGCGTCCCGTCCCGGAGCTGCCGACCGCCAGGGTGGCGCTAAGACCCCACCGCGAAGCGAATCCCGTGATCGTCATTTGACCGACGCCGCCGGTCTGACTGCCGACCGTGGCGGACGTGCCGGTGAGCGCCGTGCCGTTGTCGATCGTCGCCAAGCCGGCGGTCGAGTTGCCGACGACGACTAGCGCCACGCTCCCGCCGTTCGCCGGCAACGCCGGAGTGACGTCTCCCTGCGTCGTCACGGCGGCGAGTGCGGGGACGCCGGAGGGAGCGGCCGCAAGGGCGGCAAGCACGAATCCAGCGAGGGGGAGACGTAAATCGAAGCGGGAGCAGATCCATCGAACAGCCGACATGGCGCGGTCCTTCTACGGGGGCGAAAAGGCAGGATGCGCCCGTATGGTGGACCGTCGCGTCGAAGCGCGTCAAGCGAAGTCTCGCACGACGAATAAATCTCGGGAAGCGCGTGACGACACGCGATTGAGCCGGCCTTTAGCGGCCGTTCGCGCTACTGCCGCGACGTCGTCGGCTTGTCTTGCGCGATGCGCGTCTTGAGCCAATCCTGCCCGTGCTGATGGCACAGGTCGACGACCGCGCTGAATTGCCGCCGGCGGTGCGGCTCGACCCGGTCGAGCGAAGTCCCCAAATCGTGGATTCGGTCCGGGCGTTGCTCGGCGGTGTACGACAGGCTGCTGACGAAGTTGATCGTGTCGGCGAAATTGCGGTCCGCGGTCTTTCCTACCAGCGGATGCATCGCCTTGGCTAGCAATGCCAGCCCGGTTCGGTCGAGCCGGATGAACGAGTCGACCCGCACCGCGACGTAGTGCCTGCCGTTGGTCTCCTCGATCGACCCGCTTCGCAGCGCCAGCACGCACTGCGCGGCAAGGGGCTTGTTGAACGGTTTGCCGTCGTAGCGGCCGTCGACGAACATGATGACGCGATTCTGTGCGTTCTCGTCGCACGTCGATTCGACGACGACCAAATCGCCGGTCGTGCCGGCGCCGTCTTGCAGGACGAACGTGTTCGGACCGGTTCGCTTTAGTTCCGCCTTGCTCAGTCCCAACTCGCGCCAGATTTCGACGAGCGTCTCAGGATTCTCGCAGAGATAGGTGAACATTTCGGGCCGGCAATCGACGACGTTCGTCGGCAAGCGGCGAAAGATGGTCGGGTCGGCGACGACCTCGCGGACGGCTTCGCGATAGGCGGCGTCGATTTTGTCGAGCGGAATCGCCCGGGCCGCTTCGCGGCACGTCGCGGCGTCGGTGGCCGCTTCCGGGGCGGAGTTCCGCTCGTTGGCGTCGGCCGCGAGCGCACCGGCGGCGCAGACCGCCGCCAGCGCAAACGCCAGACAGCGACGCCCCCCCCGTGCGCACGCCGCCCAGTGGCAGCGTCGCATAAGATTCCCCCCTGACAAGGCCGGCGCCCGATGACAAGCTGTGCCGGTCCTGGGAATTATTCGGCCGTCGGGGAGGGGCGACCGCAGTGAAAACCCAACTTCTCGAGTGCGGGTGCTAGCTTGCGGGCGCTGGCTGTCGACGGCTGGTCGCGTCAGCGTCCGATGCGATCAGCTTTTCCCAATCCTTATTTCAGCTTTCAGCGCACTCATGTACGGCAGGCCGACTTACTTGGTCGCCGAATCGCTCGCGTCGTCCGTGAGTCGCTTCACGCGGATGTTGCGGAACCAGACCTCGTCGCCGTGGTCCTGGAAGGCGAGGCGCCCTTCGGAGTTCTTGCCGAACTTTTCCCACGAGGCGAACTTGCTCTTGGCGACCCGTTTGATCCAGTCGTCGCTTCCCAGTTCGGCCTCGACCACCAACTCGCCGTTGAGATAGTGCTGCACGCGATTCTTGCGGATGACGATCCGAGCCGAGTTCCACTCTCCGGCCGGCTTCGAGACGTCCTTCGTCGGCGGATAGAGGGCGTAGAGCGAGCCAGTCGAGGTCAGTTGCGACTTGCCGTCGGCGTGGCCGGCGTTGTCGAGGATTTGGTACTCCGGTCCCGAGTAGTAAGGGGCGTCGTCGCCGGTCGAAACGCGGTACATGATGCCGCTGTTCCCGCCGGGGGCCACCTTCCAGTCGAACCGCAAGTCGAAGTCGGCGTACTTCTCCTTGGTCATAATGTCCCCTCCCGGGCCTTTGCGACGGAGGACGCCGTCAACGACCTCCCAACTCTCGGGCCACTTCTCCGCGGCGTAGCCGCGCCAGTGGGCTGGGGCGTTCACCAGCAGCGGAGCAAAGCCCTCCTCCCGATCGGTCTCCTCAGCGGCCGGAGCGACGCCGGTCGCCAGCGCGAGCGTGCATGCCGCCAAGGTCAGGACGAACTTCTGGCCGAGAAAACCGGAGCGCGAGGCGCCAAGCAGGCGGACGATGATCATGGTGCAGAATCCAGAGAAGGAGTTACGAACCGGACCCACTCAACGGCAGCTCCATGCTGCAGTCAGGGTATTTTAACGGCTCCGGCGCCCGCCCGACAGGGTCGCCGGAGCCCCCCTCAGCGGCTGCCGTGAGCGTGGTAAGATGTCGAACGTTTCCTCGCGCTTCTCCGTCGTCCCCCTTCCGTCGCCTGCCTGTGATCGATTTGTTGACTGCCGTTTGGCTGGGGTTCTTGGGGGCTTGCATCGGCAGCTTTCTCAACGTGGTCGCGTATCGGCTGCCGCTGGGAATGTCGGTCGTGTGGCGGCCGTCGCACTGTCCCCGGTGCGATCACCCGATTCGCCCCTACGACAACGTGCCGATCCTCGGGTGGTTGTGGCTGCGAGGGAAGTGCCGCGACTGCGGGGCCCCGATCTCGCCCCGCTACGCGATCGTCGAGACTGTGCTGGGGGCGGTCGCGTTCTTGCTGGCGTACGTCGAGCTGTTCAGCGGCGGCGCCAATCTGCCCGGGGGGCCGCTAGCCGACCAGTCCGGAGCGCTCCGCACAGTTTGGATTCCCCACGGGCCGCTGCTGGCGACCTACGGGCTCCATCTGCTGTTGATGGCGGCGCTGACGACGATCGTATTGTTCGACCTCGATCAGCAGAGCATCCCGAAGCGATTCGGCGTCGTCGTGCTGGCGGCGATGCTGCTCGTGGTGCTCTACGGGAACGTCTATCATCCCGCTCCTGGGGTTGAGTCCACGGGGCCTCGCCAGGCTCAACACGCGTCCCTCGGGATTCTCGTTCTTGTCGCCTCCGCGGCCATTCACTTTGCCGCCGCGAAGAATCGAAACGTGGCGCCGAACATCCTCATGCTGCAGCACCGCAGCAAGGCATTTCTGGCCGGAGCGTTTGTGTTGTTGTCGCTTGGCTTGACCGCAACGCCGACTTTCCTGGCGCTCTGGGGGCTCGTGAGTTGCGTGGTCCGAGCATGCGGCGGCCGCTCGCGCTCGCTCCTGCTCTCGACGACCGCGGCTGCGTGGTGCGTGGCATTGGTGCACATCGTCTTCTGGCGCCAACTCGCCGAGTTGTCGCCGTGGTAGCGCCGCGCGGGGAATTGCGCGGGAGGCGTCGTGTGCTCGCTCTGCAAAACGCGGCGTCTCCATCTGGATCGACCCTATTGCATGATGCGAAGTTTTGGGTCGGCGGTCTTCCGGCGCCCCGTCGTCCCTCAAAGGACCAGAGGAAACCTATGACTGGCCGTCTGGACAAGCGTTTGCTCATCGGTCTAGCCGTTTTTGGGGTCGCGTATGCCGTCACGGGATTGCACTGGCTATCCGCCGGCACCATCGTGATTCGAAAAGCACCGAGCGACGGGCCGGTCGTCGGAGCCATCGGGGCCAACAGCGTTCTCTATTATCCGCTGTGCGGAATATGGATTGGATTGGGCGTGTCGATGGTCGCGCTCTCCATACTCTCCTTCTTCAGCTCCAGAGCTTTGTATCTCAAGCTGTCATCGTTCTCCTTTCTGGCAATCCTGCTGCTGGGCTTGGGGACTTTGGCGGCGGCAATCAGGGCCGGCCCGTAACGGCCCAACAAGACGCTGCAGTCGACCCGGCGGCGCCGCGATAGCCCACGACTTTTAGACAACCGCGGGGCTTGAGTTGACGCGACGACAGTCGGGACAGGCGCGAGGTTGCCCGCCGAGACGATGCGGGCGCTTGTCGGCAATGGGATTGTCGCCGTCGGCAAGCCGTCAGCTCCAGAACCGCCGGTCGAGCATGCGGTAGTTCACCGCTTCGGCGACGTGCTCTTGCCGGAGGTCGGCGGCGCCTTCGACGTCGGCGATGGTGCGGGCGACGCGGAGGATCTTGTCGTGAGCGCGGGCCGAGAGGCCCATTTCGTTGACGCTCGCCTCGAGCATGTCGCGACTCGCCGAGTCGAGCTTGCAGACCTCGCGCACCTGCCGGCTGGTCATCTGTCCGTTGGTCCGCGTCCCGCTGCCGGCGAACCGCTGCGACTGCACCGCCCGCGCCGCGGCGACCTGCTCGCCCATCGTGCGACTGTCGGTCCCCGGGGGGCCGTGGGCCAATTCCTTGAACGGCACGGCCGCGACCTCGATGTGAATGTCGATCCGATCCAAGAGCGGGCCGCTGATCTTGTTGACGTACCGTTCGATCTGCGGCACGCTGCAATGGCACTCGCGGCGCGGATCGTTGCGAAACCCGCAGGGACACGGGTTGAGCGAGGCGATCAGCATGAAGTCGGCGGGGAACTCGCTCGCCCGCAGCGCTCGGCTGATCGACACCGTGCCGTCTTCGAGGGGTTGGCGGAGCACTTCGAGGGTTTGCCGGTTGAACTCGGGGAGTTCGTCGAGAAACAGCACGCCGTTATGGGCCATGCTGATTTCGCCGGGGGTCGGCGTCGAGCCGCCCCCCACGAGCCCCGCGTTGCTGATCGTGTGGTGAGGCGCGCGAAAGGGGCGGCGGACCATCAGCGGACGATCGGCCGCCAGCTTGCCCAGCACGCTGTATACGCGGCTCGTCTCGATCGACTCCTCGGCCGTGAGTTGCGGCAAGATCGTCGGCATGCGTTTGGCGAGCATCGTCTTGCCGGTCCCCGGGCTGCCGACCATGAGCAGATTGTGGGCCCCGGCCGCGGCGAGCATGACGGCCCGCTTGGCCATCTCCTGCCCGCGGACGTCGGCGAAGTCGTCGTCGTAGCGGGCGTGCTCCTCGAAGAACTGGCTCACGCGCGACGGGGTCGGTTCGATCGCCAGATCGTCGGCCAGAAACGCGACCGCCTCGGTCAGACTGCTCACGGAAATCGCTTCGATCCCCTCGACGACCGCCGCCTCGCCGGCGTTCTGGGCGGGCAGGATCAACCCGCGCAGACCGCGCTGCTTGGCCGCGGCCATCGCCATCGACAGGGCGCCCTTCACCGGACGCATCGCGCCGTCGAGGGCCAGTTCGCCGACGACCGCATAGCGTTCCAACTTGTCCGAGGCGAACTGACCGCTCGCCGCCAGCAGCCCCAGCGCCACCGGCAGATCGAACGACGACGCCTGCTTGGGCAGCTCGGCCGGGGCCAGGTTGATCACGCACCGATTGTCCGGCAGCACGAACCCGCTGTTCGCCAGGGCCCGCTCGATCCGGTGGACGCTCTCGCGCACCGCTTGGTCGGGAAGCCCCACCAGCACCGTCTTCGGGATCGCCGCATACGAGACGTCGACCTCGGCGACCACCGCAACGGCGTCAATCCCCACGAGCGAAAACGTATGCAGCTTGGCCAGCATGGGGGCCAGTGTAACACGCCGGCCGGCCGAAATCACTCTTTCGCCGCAGTTGCCTGCTTAGGGCGAAAACCGCTAAAAGCAGTACTCGGCATGCACAAACGCTCCGTGGAGCAGCAGGCTGCCGTCGTTGTCGATCGCGCGGACGTCGTTGATGCCGCGGGTGTCGAAGTAGATCTGGTCGGTCGGCAAGGCGAGGCCGGTCACGCCGATCACGCGGTAGTCGGCGCCGACTCGCCAGCGGCAGCCGACGCGATACGCGAACCCGACCCCCAGTTCGCCGAGAAACGCCAGATCGTCGTCGCTGGCGTGGACGCGCATCATCTGCCCGGCGTTGGGACCGTTGTTGATGACCGCCGCCCCCGCGGAGCCCCCCTCGAAGTAGTCGAGCGTCGCGTGGTTGCCGAACAGCCCCGCCTTGCTGATGAGTCGCAGGCTCAATCGCGGCGTGCAGCACCGCTCGGCGATTCCGCCCAGTTGGAAGCCGTACAGTTGGTTGTCGGTGCGGACGTCGATTCGGTATTCGTCCGGATCGCCGGTGATCATCGTGTCGTTGGGGTCGGAGACGAACAACAGCGACTCGCGGAATTTGAAAAACCGAAAGCCGACCAGGCTGGTGAACTGCCAAGGGCCGCAACACGGCTGCTGAAAGAACCAGACGCGATTCGCCTCGACGTTGTAGATTTCCCAATCGCGGGCGAGGCGATGGATCTCCGCATCGTTGACGTTGTCCGAAGCGAGCGGACCGTCTCCCGCGCCGCCCCCGGAGTAGTTGAGTTGGTCGTAGTTGCGAATGCCGTCCAGCGAGCCCGCCCCTAGCGCCGAACCGAGGTATTGCGTCGACTGGGCCTCGGGGAACAGCTGCCAGTAGTTAAGCTGCCATCCCGTCTGGCGGCACAGGTCGTACCAGCCGACAGTCGCCTCGACGCCGGGCGAGAAGTCCATATCGGCGTCGGCCGCATCGACCAGTTGCACGGCTTCGTTCGCGCTGTCGTACGAGAATGCGTACGAGTCTTGCGCTTCACGGGTCAGAAACAGAGCCCCGGCCGAGACGTTCCAGATCGAGGTCCGCGGCATGCAGATCGCCGGCGCCGGACACGAGGGACAAGTCCCCACGGCGCCGTAACCGTCGCACGACGGCTGGCCGTAGCCCGGGGAGGGATCGCACCCATAGTTCGAGGGGGCGCCCATGCCTGAGCGATCATGCGCAGGGGGCGCGGCGCCGTACCACTCCGCCTGAGGCGCACCGGGGGGGGCGCTCGCCTGGGGAGGGAGATACGACTGCGCGATCGCCGCAGGCGCAGTAGCAACCATCGCCGCCGCGAGCGCAGCGCCAAACATCCGTGACATGCGGTTCGTCCTTGATAACACGTGAACCGCCCCCGCGTCGCAACACGACGACGACGGCGGGCTCCTCGTGCCGGCAGTAGTGACTATCGAGCGGCGTCGGCCCTTGGGACAAGGCGCTTTGTCGCGGCCGCCGGGTCAATCTCGCGGCGCAGCCCGCAACGCCGACAGATCCCCGACCGCTCGCCCGACCGGCAAGGTTTGCCCAATCGGGCGAGCCGCCGTCGGCTTCGCGGCGGCTCCAGCCACGTCGCTCTTGCTCAGGACTTGGCAGGATTTCGTAGCGCTCGTCGTGCCGTCGTGGGGCAATCCGGGACCTTCGGCCCCTACCGGCGCACCGTTTTCCACACCGGGTCGTGATGCGAATCGCTCGCCCCGGCGAACCAGCGGGTCAGCGTCATCTTCTGCCGCGTGTAGAAGTGGACGCTCTCGGTCCCTTGAATATGCAAGTCGCCGAAGAACGATTGGTTCCAACCGGTGAACGGGAACCATGCCATCGGCGCGGGCACGCCGACGTTGACGCCGATCATGCCGGCGTTGAAGTGCATCTTGAACTGCCGGGCGGCGTAGCCGTCGCGGGTGAAGATCGAGGCCCCGTTGCCGTAGGGACAGTTGCGGCCCACGGCCAGGGCCTCGTCGAGATCAGCAGCCCGCACGACTGACAGCACGGGGCCGAAGATCTCCTCATGGCCGACGCGCATCTCGGGCGCGACGCGGTCGATCACGCTGGGTCCGAGCAAGAATCCGCCGCTGTTGAAGTCGCGGCGGCCGTCGAGCGCAACGGTCGCCCCCTCCTGAGCGGCAATATCGAGATAGCCGGCGACGCGGTCGCGATGCTCGGCGCGGATCACCGGGCCCATGTCGACCCCCTCGACGCCGTCGGTAGGCCCCACTTTGAGCGAGCCGGCGTACTGGCACAGTTGCTCGACCAGCGGATCGGCCACCTGGCCCACCGCCACGGCCACGCTGCCGGCCATGCACCGCTGCCCCGCGCAGCCGTAGGCCGACGCAGCCAGCGCCTTCACCGATTGATCGAGATCCGCATCGGGCATGATCACGAGATGGTTTTTCGCCCCCCCTGCGGCCTGGACCCGCTTCCCGTGCTTCGTGCCGACTTCGTAGATGTACTTGGCGATTGCCGTCGAGCCGACGAACGAAATTGCCGCGACCTGCGGATGCACCAGCAGCGCGTCAACGCACTCGCGATCGCCGTGAGCGACGTTAAACACCCCCGGCGGCAACCCGGCCTCGGCGAACAATTCGCCCAGCCGCACCGAGGACAGCGGCACCTTCTCCGACGGCTTCAGCACGAACGTGTTCCCGCAGGCGATCGCTACGGGAAACATCCAGAGCGGCACCATGAAGGGAAAGTTGTAGGGCGTAATCCCCACGCACACCCCGACCGGGTGCCGCATCGTCTCGGCGTCGACTTCGGCCGCGATGTTGGGGAGCGTATCCCCCATCAGCAGGCTCGGCGCCCCGCAGGCGAACTCGATCATCTCAAGCCCGCGTTGCACTTCGGCCCGTGCCTCGGGCAGGGTCTTGCCGTGCTCCCGGGTCACGAGCGCGGCCAGTTCCTCGAAGTGCTCGGCCACGAGGTGCCGGAACTGGAACATGATCCGCGCTCGCTCGACTGCGGGAGTCGAAGCCCAGTCGGGCAGCGCGGCGGCGGCGGCGGCCACGACGTCCCCCGTTTCCTCGGCCGTCATCAGCGGGACGCGAGCGATCACCTCGCCGGTCGAGGGGTTGTACACGTCCGCAGTTCGCTCAGCGGCGCCGATGCGCCACTCGCCGCCAATCAGAGCCGGGATCGTATCCAGGGTAGCCGTCGCCATGGGGCGCCTCGAATCTCGAAATGTTAAAAAAGTGTTATGACCTTCGCCTTGCTCACGATATCATAGCGACTCGTCGCGATCGGCCAAACCGTCGCGGCCCGAAGTGCAACACGAGTATCCGAGTGAGCCGAAGGCGCTCGCCTCGGGCGGCGGCGGCGTGGAATCCGCTCGACCGACCCCAGGCCAGGGCCTGCGGCTCACGTGTCTTTGGTATGGGGAGATCGACGCATGCCTCGAGTCGTCCGCGGCGCCCTGTTGCAGGCCGCCCTCTGCGAACCCGCCACCTCGCCTGTTGAGAAAATCAAGCAGGCGATGATCGACAAGCACGTCTCCATGCTCGCCGAAGCCGCCAGTCAGGGCGCCCAGGTCGCGTGCATGCAGGAGCTGTTCTACGGCCCCTACTTCTGCGCCGAGCAAGACGCCAAGTGGTACCACCTGACCGAGCCGGTCCCCGACGGCCCGACCACCAAGCTTATGCAGGAGATCGCCAAGAAGCATCGCATGGTGATCGTCGTGCCAATGTACGAGGAAGACCTGCCGGGGGTCTACTACAACACGGCCGCGGTGATCGACGCCGACGGATCGTACTTGGGCAAATTCCGCAAGATGCACATCCCCCACTGCAACCCGGGCTTCTGGGAGAAGTTCTACTTCCGCCCCGGCAACATGGGTTATCCGGTGTTCGACACAGCCGTGGGCAAAGTGGGCGTTTACATCTGCTACGACCGCCACTTCCCCGAAGGCGCCCGCTGCTTGGGGCTCAACGGCGCCGAGATTGTGTTCAATCCCAGCGCCACCGTCGCGGGGCTCAGCGAGTACCTGTGGAAGCTGGAGCAACCCGCGCATGCGGTGGCCAACCAGTTCTTCGTCGGGGCCATCAATCGCCCGGGCTGGGAAGAGCCGTGGCGGATCGGCGAATTCTACGGCCAGAGCTACTTCTGCGACCCCCGCGGCCAATTCATCGCTCAAGCCGACCGCGGCGGGGACGCGATCGTGCTGGCCGACATGGACTTCGACATGATCCGCGAAGTGCGGAACACTTGGCAGTTCTTTCGCGACCGACGCCCGGAGAGTTACGAGGCGATCACGGCGCTCTAGCGTTTAGCGCCATAACCAGGAGCGGACGGCTCGCTGTGCAGCGAAAGGATCGCGACCGCAATCTCGCACATCGACCTTCTCGCGATCCTGTCATTTCCTGCGATCCTCCGAATCCTGTTGTCGTGAGCATGGAACCCAAGCCGAACGGCGTCCTTTACGGATTGGACGATCGCCCCCCGCTAGGTCGGGCGATCGTGCTCGCCTCGCAGCACGTGCTGACGATGTTCGGCTCGACCGTGGCTGTGCCGTTGATGTTCGGGCCCGCGCTCTGGCCGATCCCTGCCGGGCTCCCCCCGCAACTCGCCAAGATGCTCGCTGCGGCCCAGTTGCATAATACGGCGACCTTGATCTCGTCGGTCATGCTCTGCAGCGGCGTCGCCACCCTGCTGCAGTCGACCTTCGGCTCGCGGCTGCCGATTATCCAGGGGGTGTCGTTTTCCTTCCTCACGGCGTTCTTGGGCATCGTCGCCGCGACCCGCGACGCCAGCGCGATCGATTGGTCGCCGTTCCTGGCCGGCGAGACGAACCGCGCGCTGTTCATGCCGCTGATGCACCAATGGCAGGAAGTCGGCGCGTCGGGGATGCGAGCGATCGCGATCGCCGTCATGATCGGCGGCGCCATCGAGGCCATCGTCGGCTTTACGGGTTTGATGGGGCAAATCCGCAAGGCGCTCTCGCCGGTCGTCGTGGGGCCCGTGATCATGTTGATCGGTCTGGCGCTGTACAACGTCGGCGCCCCGACCGCCGCGACCAATTGGCCCGTTTCGCTGACGACCATTGCGTTGGTCGTGCTGTTTTCGCTTGTGTTGTCGCGCAAGGTGCGGTTTCTGCAGTTGTTTCCCATGCTGTCGGCGATCGTGATCGTCGTGACCGCCTGTTGGGCGTTGTCGCGCACCGGTCATTTCAACCGAGGGGACGCGGCGTTCGTCGACGCCTCGGCCATCGCCGTCGCCGATTGGTTTCGGTCGACCAAGGTCTGTTTCCCCTGGGGCGTCCCCCGCAGTTCCGAGTTCGCCTGGGGAGCGCTCATCGCCGTCCTGGCCGGATTCCTCGCCTCGATGATCGAATCGTTCGGCGATTACCACGCATGCAAGAACATGGCCCGCGCCGGCGATCCCACTCCGCGAGAGATTTCCCGCGGCATCGCCTTCGAGGGGATCGGCTGCATGCTGACCGGCGTCTTCGGCGGATTCAGCAGCACCAGCTATTCCGAGAACATCGGCCTCGTGGGCATCACCAAGGTCGCCAGCCGCTACGTCGTGCAACTGGGAGCGCTGATCCTGATCGCCCTGGGGCTGTTCGGCAAGTTCGGCGCCGTGGCCGCGGCAATTCCCAAGCCGGTCGTCGGCGGGCTCTATTGCTCGCTCTTCGGGCTGATCGCCGCGGTGGGCGTGCGGCAGTTCGCCCGAGCCGATTTGAACAGCGAACGGAATCTCATGATCGGCGGGATGGCGCTCTTCATGGGACTCAGCGTCCCGTATTACTTCAGCGACGCCCCGGGAGTCACCGGCCGTGCCGACCTCGCTTGGCTGGCCGAAGGAGCTCGCGGCATCGTGCTGGCCGTCGGAACGACCGGCATGGCCGTGGCGGCGATCATCGGCATTTTTCTCGACAACTTGATCCCCGGATCGCATGCTGAACGGGGGCTCGCCGTCGGTCCCGGGGTGCTGGTTCCCGAGGCGGCCGACGTCGATGCCGGCGAATTCCCCAGCGAAGCCGCTGCCGACGAGGACCCGCGCCGCACGCCCCGACGTCCCCCCGAGCGCGAGCGCTGACTCGCATGATTCATTTGATCCCGCCCCGGCACGCCTTCGGGGCTCCCGCCCTCTCCCAAGTCGAACTTCGCCATGTCGCCTTCGACCCGTCCGCTGCAATTGCCGATTATCGACCACGCGCCCGCTCCGTACGACGGCCCGTCGCGCAACGAGGTGATCGCCCTCCGCAAACAGTATCTTTCCCCGGGGCTCATCACCTACTATCGCGAACCCCTGATGGTCGTCGAAGGGTTCATGCAATACGTCTGGGACGAGACCGGCCGGCGCTATCTCGACGCCTTCGCGGGGATCGTCACGATCAGCGTCGGTCACTGTCACCCGAAAGTCATTGAGCGCGTGCGCGACCAGGCAGGCCGCCTGCAGCACACGACGACGATTTATCTCCACCCGACGATCGCCGAGTTCGCCGAGCGTCTGTCCGAGAAGATGCCCCCCGGGCTCACGCGCAGCTACTTCACAAACTCGGGAAGCGAGGCGAACGAAATTGCGATCCTCTCGGCCCGCGAGCACACCGGCAACTACGACGTCATCGCCTTGCGCAACTGCTATCACGGCGGCACGGCGACGACGATGGGGCTCACCGCCCACGGCACGTGGAAGTTCAAGAGCAACCAAACCATGGGCGTCCACCACGCCACGCCGGCCTACTGCTACCGCTGCCCGTACGGGCTTGAGTACCCCTCCTGCGATCTCAAGTGCGCCCACGACGTCCGCGACGTCATCCGGTACCAGACTTGCGGCGAGGTCGCCTGCTTCATCGGCGAGCCGATCCAAGGCGTCGGCGGCACGGTGACGCCGCCCCCCGAATACTTCCAGATCGTCTACGACATCGTCCGCCAACACGGCGGCATCTGCATCGCCGACGAGGTGCAAGGCGGGTTCGGACGCACCGGAACTCACTATTGGTCGCACCAAAACTGGGGCGTCGTCCCCGACGGAATCAGCATGGCCAAGGGAATCGGCAACGGCGCCCCGCTTGGCGGGTTCACTACGACCGAGTCGATCTCCGAAGTGATGAAGAACCGCATCCACTTCAACACCTTCGGCGGCAATCCCGTCAGCATGACCCAGGGGCTCGCCACGCTGGAGGTGATCGACGCCGAGGGGATCCAGCAGAACGCCCTCATCGTCGGCGAGCACCTGAAGCAAGGCTTCCTCGCTCTGCAGGACAAGCACGCGCTCATCGGCGACGTCCGCGGGATGGGGCTCATGCTGGGGGTCGAACTCGTCCGCGACCGCGTCACCAAGGAACCCGCCAACACCGAGGCCGCCGACGTACTGGAACTTATGAAGCATCGCGGCGTGCTGCTCGGCAAAGGGGGCCTGTACGGCAACACGCTCCGCATCAAGCCGCCGATGTGCATTACCAAAGACGACGCCGATTACCTCCTCGGCACGCTCGACGAAACGCTCGCCGAGATCGCCTCAAGCAAGTGAATCGCCGATGATCGACTCATGCTTCAGCCGGGCTTCTGGCCGTCAGCGATCGGTTGTCAGCCGGAATCGACGCGCGCAACGCTGCCGCACGGATTAACATAGGATCAGGGCCCCGCGCCCCTCGGGCCCGCTGCTTTGGTCCCGAGCACCCAGCCCCCACTCCGAGTGTCGCCATGCCCACGCTCGCCACGACCGTCGACGGCCTCAAACTCCCCAACCCGTTCGTGATCGGCTCCGGCCCTCCCGGCACGAACGGCAACGTCATCGGCAAGGCGTTCGACGAAGGCTGGGGCGCCGTCATCTGCAAGACGATCAGCCTCGACGCCTCGAAGGTCGTCAACGTCCAACCCCGTTACGCCCGTCTGCGCGGCCGGCAGTCGGACGAAATCATCGGCTGGGAGAACATCGAACTGATCAGCGACCGTTCGTTCGACGTTTGGATGGAGGAACTCAAGGAGGTCAAAGACAAGTATCCCGAGGGGGTCCTCATCGCCTCGATCATGGAGGAATTCAACAAGGACGCGTGGGTCGAGATCGTCGAGCGGTGCGAGGCGGTCGGCGTTGACGCGTTCGAGTTGAACTTCTCCTGCCCCCACGGCCTCCCCGAGCGGAAGATGGGCGCCGCGATGGGCGAGAACCCCGAGATCCTCGAGGAAGTCTCCGGCTGGGTCAACGCCGTGGCCACGAAGCCGGTCTGGGCCAAGCTCACCCCGAACGTCACTCACATCGAGGACCCGACCCGCGCCGCGTTTCGCGCCGGCTGCGAGGGGGTGAGCGCGATCAACACCATCCGCAGCGTGCTGGGGGTCAATCTCGACACGCTCCGACCCGAGCCGACCGTCGAAGGCTACACGACTCCCGGCGGCTACTCGTGTCGAGCCGTCATGCCGATCGCCCTGCGGATGGTCATGGAAATCTCGCGCGTCATCCGCAACGAATATCCGGGCAAGTCGATCAGCGGCATCGGCGGCGTCGAGACGGGCGAGGACGCCGCCCAATTCATCCTGCTGGGCGCCAACACCGTGCAGGTCTGCACGGGGGTCATGAAGTTCGGCTACGCGATGGTCAAGGAGATGTGCGACGGGCTGCTCGCCTTCATGGAAAAGCACAAGTTCCAGTCGCTCGACGACTTCCGCGGCCATAGCGTGCAGTATTTCACCACCCACTACGACCTCGTCGCCCGCCAAGCCGCCGCCCGCGCCGCCAAGAAGGCCGAGCACGACGCCAAGAAGATGATCCAAGCCGACGACCAATGGTCGGGGGACGACTTCGTCGACCAGAGCGACGCGCTAGCGCGGGGCTGAACTCGACGCACAGTTGCGTCGGCGCTCACTCACGCTGCAACGGACTCGAGGCGCACAATTCGCACAAGGCGATCAAGAACGCCCAACCGACTCCACGGCATGCTGTGTGGCGATTGTCTTGCGAACGCAGCGCTGTCTCTCCTGAGCTTTTCGTCGCTCGATCTTCGCGACCGTTCCGGCGCACGGCGATCCGTTTCATTCATGATCATGATAACGAATTGCAGCCCGCGGCCCGGGCGGATTGACATTGCAGGCCCCCCTTCCTAGAGTGCGACATGCACACGGTCGGGTGGCAGAGCGGTTTAATGCACCGGTCTTGAAAACCGGCGTGGGGAAACCCACCGGGGGTTCGAATCCCTCCCCGACCGCTTTTCATACCAACGACTTGCGGCGAATTATTCCTCGCCATCGAGTCGCGCGGGAAAGCGACCTGACACGAATCTGACCCACGTCGGCGTTCGTATTGCTGGCCGCTCGCCGGACAGTCGAGAAGAATGGAGGGCGCTTTCCCCGCTCTCCCATTTTCCTACTGCCCCATATGGCCAGCCTGGTACTTGACCTGCCGGGACGAAAGCTCTTGCTCACGTTGATAACCGATCGCCCAAGGCCCGGTCGTCGCATGCTCGGCGTAGCCGGATTCTCCGGCCCTGATTCCTGGCGGTCATGCTGAGCGTCGCCGTCTCATGCGGACGGACTGAAGCGAACCCCATGGGATCGCCCGACGCGGGCTTTGTTTCACCGGCCGTTGGATTATGCGGCGAGCGCCGATTGACACGGACGAATATAGACGCGCTCAATTGAACCGTGCTATTCTGGGACAAGCAACGGAGGATTCGCCATGGAAATTGATTTGCCCGCTGATTTGATTGAACGGGCCAAGCAGATGGCTACGCCAGGGCAGGATGCCGCCGCAGTCTTCGGCGAGGCCTTGGATACGCTCGCCTGGGGGCGCCGCGAAGTGATGGCCGTTCGCGAGGGGATCGCCGCGTATGAAGCGGGCGACTATGAAGCTCTCGAAGACTTCGATCGCGATTTCCGTCAGAATCGCTCGATCTCGCCGGACGTCTGATGCCGCGGGTTGTTATCACCGGTCCGGCCGCGCGGGACGTGGCCGCCAACCACGACTGGTGGGCGAAGCATCGCTCGGCCGAGCAAGCGGCCAGATGGTACGTCGCCGCATATGAAGCAATGAGATCGCTTGCCGAAACGGCGGCACGAAATCCTCTCGCCCGCGAACGCGAGCTTCGACAATTGGCAGTGCGGCAATTCTCCTTTGGATTGAGCCGCAGACCGACGCACCGCATTCTATACGCTGTGCGAGGCAACGACGTAGTGATTTACCGCGTCCGAGCCTTCAGACAGGACGAATTGTCGGTTGGCGATCTCGGCCAATAGCTGCAGCACCGACGCCACGGCATTCTCCGCCATTGTCGATTTCTTTTGCCGAGTCGCTTGCATTGCAACCCCCGTTCGCAGCGGCGCAGGCCTTACTTTCGCGACGTACCCGGAATTGGATCCTAGTGGGACTTGTTCCGCGACCTGAGCACCGATCTCGCGAGGCTAAGAGAACTGGACCTTTTGGTTGTTTGAGAACTGACACAAATCTGACACACGTAATGCCTGCGAGTGCCATGCCGCCATGGGGCTGTGGCATCGAGTTCCCCTAGATACCGCCCAAATGCCCAACAAGTACAGCATTAACCCCATGCCACAAAGTCGGTCTTGAGAACCGGCGTACCGGGGGGGCGAATCCCTCCCGGACCGCTTCGTGGCTCTCGTTGCCGCGAACTCTCGCCACACTCTCGCCTGTGCCTCCTGCGAGGACGGCGGGGGACCGGTTGTGCCGATTGTCCCGAACGAATCGTCGCCGACGCTCTGCCCGGTGCGATCACCCCTGATCGCATTCGCGAGCTATCTTTCACAGTCCGCCGTGAGCGGACGCCCCGTTCGCCGCTTTGCGGAGGGGCCGGCGCCGTCGTTCCCGTCACCCTGCAGTCCCCCGCTCAATCATCATGCGGATCAAACGCCGCGAGTTTCTGGTGATCCTGCTCGTCATGTGCCAATTCGGCTGCATGACGCTGGGGGTGATGTGGGCCGCGACTTGGCTGCGGACGTCGTTCGCCAGGTCGTTCGAATCGAGCGCCTCGGCCGAGGGCCGAGCCATCGGCCAACAAATCGCCAATCGGCTGGTCGTCGACCAACTTGACGAGCTTGAACCCGGATCGCGCGGGTGGTCGAGACTGCAACGGCTCTGCCAGCAGGTCGACGTGCCGTACGATGGGTTCGTGTGCGTCATCCGTCGCGACACCGGAATGTTGCTTTGCCACCCCCGACTCGACGAGGAGCCGAAGCTGCTGCGTCGCTCGTACGGAGCCCTCTCGATCGTCGCGGCCGAAGGGACGCGCCCCCTGTTGGACGCGATTCGCAAAGCCGACGTCGACGACAACGGTTCGGTCGCCGGCACGATGTTGGTTGACGGCGATTTGTGCTTGGCCGCCGCGGCCAGCCTGCCGCAGGCGAACGCCGTACTATTGGTGCTGCAGCGGTCGGAGTTGATCGAGAAAGCCGTCGCCCAACTCGTCGGCCCGATGCAGCAGATCGGCTGGATCTTCTCGTTCGCGGTCGTCGGCGCCACGTCGGTGCTGACCGTGGTGCTCGTGAACCGGTACGAAGACACGCTCTCGCAGACCAACCAGGAACTCGAAGGCAAAGTTCGCCAGCGGACCCAGTCGCTGCTATGCACCCGCAACGCCGTCACGTTCGGCCTAGCCAAACTGGCCGAGTCGCGCGACAAGGACACGGGCCTGCATCTCGATCGCATACGCTCTTACGTGACGATCCTCGCCAACGAATTGGCCCGCAACCGGCCGGAGATCAATCATCAGTTTATCGCCGATCTGGCCGTCGCGTCGTCGCTGCACGATATCGGCAAGGTCGGCATCCCCGACGCGGTGCTGCTGAAACCGGGACGACTGACCGGCTCCGAACGGCGGGCAATGGAGCTCCACACCTTGCTGGGCAGCGAGTGCCTCGCGGCGATCCAGAAACAGTTGGGCGAAGACGACTTCCTTGAACTGGCTCGCTCGATTGCGCTGTCGCACCACGAGCATTGGGACGGAGGGGGCTATCCCCACGGACTCGTGGGGAGCGAGATTCCGCTCTCGGCGCGGATCGTCGCCTTGGCCGACGTGTACGACGCGCTGACGACGGCCCGCCCCTACAAGCGCCCCATCTGCCACGCCGAGGCCCGCGATTGGATCGCGACGCGCTACGGCACGCAGTTCGACCCCGAGGTCGTCGAGGCGTTCATCGCCCGGGAAGCGGAGTTCCGCCGGATCAGCGAGGCCTACTTCGGCAACGCTGCGGAGGAACCCGACAAGCAATTCGCTGCAGCCGAGCGAACGGCGACCGCTGTCGTCCAGCCGCTGCAGATCGGCGCGTAGCGAACTCCGCTCGCCGCAACGTCCGGCTCAGTCCTCGTCGAAGTCCGGATCATCGGAGAAGGGGGACCCCTCCGTCTCCTCGCTCTCGGTCTCTTCCTCCTCGCCGCCGAACGTGTCGGGGAACTCTTCGTCCTCGGTGAGGTCGTCCTCCCAGTCCTCCTCGAAGTCATCGTCGAACTCGTCGTCGAAGTCGTCGTCGTCGAAATCGTCGAACGGATCGTCCGCCTCGGCGACGATCGCGAGGGCGGAGCCGACCAGCGGGTCGCAGCCGAGTTCCAGAACTGTTCCCGTCCGAAGCTCGAGGACGAGACATGCATCCCCCCGACGCCGTGGGTCGACAAGCGCCTCGCCGCTCGGGAATTCAAGACCGGGAGTTTCGGAGAAACAAACCATCGACCGCCTACCATGTGAGATGCAATTCGTCCGCCGCACCGCGGCCCGTCCCGGGGAGGGCCGAAAACGGCCCTCCCGCGGCCAGAATTCTCGCCAACGATAGCACATGCTGTCAACAGATCGCCGGCGCCGCCAGCGCGAGCGTCGCCAGCATGTCCGTCTAGGCCCTTTTGCCGAGAACCGCTATGATTCCGACAGTACTCCGCCCCGACGGCGGGCGGCCGATCGCCCCGTCCTTCGGTCACGGTCCACGACAACGCGGCAGGATTCCCGTTCGATCGACGACGCCGGTCGCCTCGCCCCCGCGGCCTCCCGGCTGAGCTTCCCAGGATGCGCGTATGGACACCGCTTCTCTACTGGTCGCGGCTTGGCTCAACTGCGCGGTCGCCGCCGGCTGGCAGCCCGACCCCGAGCTCGCCGGCGCGTACGTTGTGACCGTGCACGTCGACTCCGCGACGGCGCAGCGCCTCGCCCAGGGGAGTGCGTCCGCGCTCGACGTCGACGTGCCTGCCGATATCGCCCCCGTCTCGCGAGTCCAAGTCGACTCCAGCGGCTCCGCGCCGATCCGGCGGCGGCAAATGACGTTGCTCAAGCCCGAGATTCCAGACGGGGTCGTCCTTGCCCAGTACTACGAACCGGCCGGGCAAGCGTCGGCAAGCCCCCCCGCTTCGTGGGGAGCCGCCCTGTCTCAACCTGCGACTTCTACGGTGCAACCCTGGCCGAGTTCATCGGCCGGTTGGGGACAGGCGGCCGTCGATCAGTTCCACAGCGCCGCCAACCAATCGACGGCGGCGCTGCAGGCCCAATTGCAATCACAGATCCAGCAAGTCGCGGCGCCGCTGCGCGACGGGGCCAGCTATTGGGGGCAATCGTTCCAGGCGGCCGTCGACAGCGTCGGCCAACAAAGCGGCGGGCTGCTTCGCGACGCAATGCCGCCGCTCGACGGCCAGGGATTATTCCGGCAAGACGCCGCATCGGCTTGGCCCGGCTGGGGCCAATCGCAATTCGGCGCCGCGACCAGCCCCTCCAATCTCGCGAGCGTTTCGTCGCCGTGGCCCACCACGGCCACGCCCCCGACGCCGATGCAGGCCGAACCTTGGGCGGCGCCCGGCGCCCCGACCCCCGCGACGTGGGGCCAAGGTTCGCCCGCGCAGCCGCACGCCGACCCGCGTTATGCCGCCGGCCAGCAACCCAGCCCAGCCGCGCCGTCGAGCGTCGGATGGTCGGACGGAGCCAGATCTCAAACCGCCGCCAACGATCCGCGGCAACCCTATCCGGGCGCGTCGCAACCCCCTGCCGCCCTGGCCGGCCGTGAACGGATCGACCAGCCGATCGACCCCCGCGACGCCGGGCAGTGGACAATGGCCAGTTCTCAGACCGCTCAACCCGCTTCACAGGGCGCCGGCGCAAGCCAACCGGGTTCGCCGTCCGCGTGGCCGCAGTCTGGCGTCACGCCGTCCGCAGCGTCGGCGGCCGGCCGATCCGGCGATTGGCCCGAACTGCTCGGCCGCAGCCAGCAGCCGGGCTCGCTCGCAACGAGCACGCCGTCGACTTGGCCGCAGTCGTCCAGCTCGCTGAACTCTGCAGCAGCAGGCGGCTCCGCAGGCCACAACGGCGCGGGCCTCGACTGGCCCAACGATTGGCCCTACTACGACCAGGACGGCATTTTGCGAACCGCGTCGCAACCGAGCCGCACCGGTTCCGCGGGCGCCGAGGGCCCGAGCTTCCCCGCAACGCAAGGACCGTCAACTGGCGGCGCGTCCGGGCCCCCCGCGGTCACCAAGGAGATGCTTTTCGCCAACGACCCGCGCGACGCCGACATGTGGCCGAACGCCCCCGGCGGTGCGGAACGAACTTCCGCTCCGGGGCTCGACGCAATGGCCGACACGACTAAGCGGCCGTCGCCCTTCGACGCCGATCCGTTCGCCGTCGCCCCGCCGCAGTCTTCGGCCGGCGCTGCGGGCAATTCCGAGGAGGGTTCGTCCGGCAGCCAGTTCCCGCTCTGGACGATGACGGGCGGCGGCGGAACGAAGCCGACCGAGACGGGGGCGAATCATTCCTCGGCCGATTCCGCCAGTCCACGCAATATGATTCCCGTCGTCGTCGCGTGGGTGCTGTTGTTCGGCTCGATCGCGGGGAACGCGTATCTGCTGTGGAGCTACCTCGAAGTTCGCATGAAGTACCGCACCCTCGTCCGCCGCAACGGCCAGGGAGTTCGCAGTCGCTTTTCGCCGGCGTGATCGTCCCGCGGCGTTGACGCGCTGGGTTACAGAATCCGCTCGTCCGCTTCGTCGAGCGCCGCCGACGCTAGGTCGTTTGCGAGCTTCGCCGCGGCAAAGCGGCTCCGCCACGCCCCGGGACGAGTGCAGGCGGTTTGCTCCGCGTCGTCGTGCAACTTGGCGAATGCCAATTCGCGCGGCGCAATATGAGACACGGCCTGCACCGGCCTCCGCAGCGGAGCGGCGGTTCGCTCGGGGCGCGATTCGACGCTCGTCGGCAATTCCAACCAGTACGATCTCGCCGCGTCGTCGCCCGACTCGGGCAAAGCCCCCGCCCCGACGACCAGCGAGACGGACGCCGAGTCCCGCCCAAACTGCTCGCGCCAGATCGTCAAGTCTGCCGCGTCGACGAGCTTGTTCCCGTCGGCATCGCCGTCGTTTGCCGTCGCATTGGTCGCGCCGAAGCCGCGCTGCCAAGCCAGGAAGTCGCCGCCGTCGACGCGGTCGTCGCCGTTGAAATCGGCATTCGGAGCAACCGGATTGCCGTCGGTCCCTGGCGTGCCGCCGATGACTAAACTCGCGCGCCAGTTGGCCGGATCGTCGAACGGATCGTGCGGCGCCCCGTCCGCAGGGTTTTCTCCGGCGTAAAGCGGCCCGACGTACTCCAGCGACGGACCGTCCCCGTCGGCCGCCGTGGGCCAGGGCGCCGCGTCGCTGTAGGTGAACGACTGCAGCAACTCGCCCAGCGGCCCCGACAGAGTGACCAACTCGCCCCCGTTGCTGAGATTCGCTTCGGCATACCCGGGGCCCGTCGCCAGACGAATCCCGGCGCCGTACGCCGCAACGAAATCGCTCGGGTTGCGAGCCACGACGATCCGCTCCCCTGCGGCCAGCGTTTGCCCCGCCTGGAATTCGTAGGGGTTCGTCGCGAACCCGCCAATTGTGACTCCGTCGAGACTGATCGTCGTGGCGCCGATGTTCAGCAGTTCGATGAACTCGGTCGTCTCCGACGGCCCGGCCGGGTTGTAATGGAGTTCGACGATTCGCAGCGGGAACGACGCTTCTTCGAGGAACGTCTTGTCGACCGCCGCGCTCCAGCTCGAGCCGTTCCGGACCCGCGCCCGGACCTGCGTCGAGGAATCCAACTGGAGCGGCGAACCCGTGTACGCAATCGCCGTCGGCGAGATCCCGCCGCCGACCAGCCGTGGGTCGGACCCGTCGAGCGTGTAGTAGATCGTCCCCCCGACGTTCGGATTGCCGAGCGACAGGGCGAGCGAGCCGACGAACTGCCCGCCGTATTGGCTGAACGTCGGGGCCGCCAAGCTCGCCAACCAACCGCGGGAGTTGAACTGCCCGATCACGATCCCGGTGCGCACGGGGAAAAAATCGGCGAGCACGCCGTTGACGTTCGCCAGCCAGTCGGCCCGGTCATAGGCCGAGGCGACGCGATTGTCGCCCCAGCGGGCCGCTTCGCCGTTGATCGCCCGGTCGAGTTCGGCGACCCGCAACTGAAAGACGGCCGCAGCCGCCGCGGGGGTCAGCAGTCCGCCGTTGTGCATCAGCTCCTGCACGCGGTCGGCGAATCGCAGCTTGTACTCGGGACTCCCCATCAGCTTGCGATGGATCCCCGTCGGTCCGTAGGCGTCGTTCTTCGCAGTCGAGTCGTAGTTGACGCGAAAGTTCGATTCGCCGAGGGCCAAATTGTCGTCGGTCGGCCAAGCATGCTCCTGGTCCCAAGCGTGGAACCGCCACCGCCCGGCCGGGTCGACGTGGTTGTAAGTCGCGTACCAGTTGTCCTGGCCCCAATCCCAGTTGCCGGCGTAATAGTGGACGATCATGTAGTTGATGAAATCGTCGACGTCGAGCACTGCCTCGACCTGCTGAAACGCGGAGTGATTCGACACGTCTCCGTCGACGAGGCTCAACAGCGTTGCGTACGCCGCCTCGGCCGCGAAGCCGCCGTCGACCCAGGCGTACTCGGCCGGATGCCCCGACACGCCGTCGGCCGCCTTCACCGCGTAGTAGTCGTCCTCGGAACCGCCGAAATACTCCTGCGCGAAGGAGTCGTCCGGCCGTTCATGGAGATTGTAGATCCCCCAGTACATCCCGTTGAGGTACAGGTGAACCCACCGCCCGTGCGGAGCGTACCCGCCGGCGAGGTTCTGCAGGTCGGCGACAACCTGATCGTTGACGTACTTTGCCACCCCGCGCTGTTGCACGTTGGCGTGCAACCACGTGTAGTTATAGTGGGCGTCAAGGATAAATCCGTCGAAACTGTCGGCCTGCTTGTGCCCGGGCACGGCGGAATTGGCGAACAACAGCGGTGCGTCAAGTTCGCCCACGCCGTACGGCGCCTTGAACTTCACCTGGAACGACAGCTTGTCGGTGTTCCAACGGGTGACGCTCGAGTGCCCTTGAATTTCAATCGCCGCATCGGCGTGAAAGTGCTCGGACCCGTCGGCCATGATGAACTCGATCGACGTGGCCCGCGGATCGCTCTTGTTCTTCCAGGCGGCGTTCTCGGTGTAGATGCCGTGGTTCGTTCCGTCGCCGAACAGGTCCTGCCAGTTCATCACCAGCGAGACGGTCGGGATCGCCGTCAGGTCGCTCTTGAGCTGTTCGGCCCCGACCGCCGCGACGATCGCCGGGTCCATCGACCAGTCGGGCGGGTTTCCCCAGGAAGCGAAGTCCGGCAAACCGACGCCGCTTTGAGCCAGCACGTCATCGAGAAACAGATACGTCTGCGTGTCGACGTCGGTCGGCAAGTACCCCGGCTTGAACGCCGCGGCTCGCAATGTGGTCGTCGTCGTGATCGCGATCGGACCGGCGTAGACCGTGCCGGTCGTCGCGGTCGGGGCCGAGCCGTCGATCGTGTAACGGATCGTCGCCCCTGGCGTGTCGGTCGTGATCGCGACCGACTGGGGCGAACTGTAGAACCCCCGCTTCACCGAGAACTGCGTATCGGCGACCAACCCCAGCCATCCTGCCCCGTTGTCGCGGCCGGGGGTGGGGCTGGTCATGTACGTGTTCGCCGCGGCGCCGGTCGCGCGCTGGGCGTTCAGGAGCGGGTGGATCAGAAAATCGTTGCGCTCCGAGCTCGCCGTGTGATTGGCCCCGTAGATCGCCAGCACGTTGTCGCCGTTGTGGATCCGATCGAGCCACGCCGTCAGGTCGATCACGTCGGGCGTGCTGACGACGGTCGCGTCAGGACGATTGGTCCGGGCGTTCAATTCGACCGTATCGCCCGGCTGCAGCGACGTATGGACGTTCGCCCGCTGCACTTCCCGATCGTTGAGATACAGGATGTACCCGTCGTCGTACCGCAGCTCCAGCACCAGCGACGTCATTTGCTCCTTGTCGGCCACGGTGAAGGGGACGCGCACGTACGCGGCTATCTGGCCCGTGCTGCCGTTGAAGTTCATCTGTCCCGAGGTCAGCTCCTGGAAGATCAGCGAATCGAGCAGATTGTTGGGACTGCTGTCGCGATCGTAGCCGACCCCCGTCTTGGTCTGGATCCACGCGCTGTCGTCGTAGTCGACCTTGCGCCAGTGGTCGTCGACCGCCGGGTTCGGGCCGTCGTAGGGCCGCACCGTCGCGTTCGCCTGATCGGCGATGATCGCTTCGGAGACCGTCGCGCTCCGGTCGGCCCCAAGGCCGTACGACACGTCCGCGTACTGCTCGGGGAACGACAGATACGCGCTGGCGATCGTCGTCCCGTCCGCCTCGACCAGGGCCAAGTCCTCCCCCGACCGGGCGAGTTTGAAATTCGCGTGGAGTTCGCCCGTGTAGACCCCGTTTTTGTCGCTGGCAAAGACCAGCAGGAACGCGCCGGGAGCGAGCGAAGTCGTTGCCGGGGTTGCGGGGATCTGCCACTTGGTCAGATTCGACGCATCGTCGGTCAGGTACCAGCCGCTGACGTCGACCGCCGCAGGGCCCGTGTTCTGCAGTTCGATCCAATCGTGCCGCTCGCCGGAGAAGTCGCGAATGCCCGAGTCGTTTTCGGCCAGGAACTCGGTGACGACCACGGTCATCGCCAGCCGCGATTCGAGCGGTTCGAAACTCAGAGACGCAGAAGCGGAACGACGAGACAAGCCCCGACGGGCTCGGCGATTAGAACGAGACATACCATCCGCGCCGCTGCGCGATCCTGACAAGATGCAACTCGACGAAGCGCGGGCGCCGTGCGAGAACCGACGAGCGATCGAAAACGACCGCCTTGAAGCCGTTGTAGTTGCGGCCGCCGAGGGGGTCAATTTCCTGACGCGATTCGACTTCCGATCTGCAGCGGAACGCTCAAGCCGGAGGGCGCGAGGATGCGAGCCGAAGCCAGAAGCGTCTTGATAACGCACGGCCGACGCCATTTCACGCAGACGCGGGCGTCGCCAGAGATCGCGTCAACCGCCGCAACGGAGCCGACGACGACGAGCCCGCGCGGCGAGCGCCGCCAGCGACGTCGCCATCAGCGCGAGCGTAGTCGGCTCGGGGACCCCCGCGACGGCCGCTACGGCCGAGGACGCGCCGTACCCGGTCTTCCAGAGTGCGAGATCGGCCGCGTCGACGACGGCGTTGCCGTTGCCGTCGGCGTTCACGTTGGCCGTCGAGCCGAGCGTTCGCTGCCAAGCCAGAAAATCGGAGCCGTTCACCTTGCCGTCGAAGGTGTAATCGGCGTCGGGAACGGTCAGCACCTCGATCGTGGAGAACAACGCTAGGTTGGACTTGGTGATCGACCCGCCGGAGTAGTTTTGCAGCGGCAGCCGTCCGAACAAGTTGTCTGGATTGGACGTGCCCGAAGCATTGTAGACCGGCAAGTCCTCAAGAGCGTCGACGGCGTTCATGCCGTTTGGTCCAACGACGCGGCCGAAGGCCGTGAAGCCGCCGTTTTGAAAGTCCAGGTTCGCGGCATTGCTGTCCGAGAGATTGAAGAACCACTCGCTCGTAGCCGAATTGGGGTTGTCCGCCGTCTTCGCCATGGCGATCGTTCCGCGCAGATTGGAGATCCCCGGTTCGTTGACCACCGCTGCATACTTGGGAACCGACTGCACGCCGACTAGATCAGACGGATACGTATACCCCCCCGCTTGAATGACAAACCCAGGAATGCTGCGGTGGATGAACGTATCGATCCACCGCCCGCTGTTCACGTACGCCAGGAAGTTGGCGGTCGTCTGCGGAGTTGCCGTGTGGAACAGCCGAACGAGGATCGGCCCCTGCGACGAATTGAATCGCACGACCAGCGCCGCCGCCCGGTTCGGACTCGTCAGCGCCCAACCTGCGATCAGAACAACAAGTAGTAGCGCACGGCAACCGCGGCGATCACGTCGAAAGGGCATGGCAGAGCGGGTCAATCAGGCGAAAACACGGCGACGCGGCGCGCGAACGTCCCCCCTTGGGACAGTACTTTCACGGTAACATGCCCGTGCATAAGCGTCCACGAATCGACCTCGCCTCCGCGGGGAGCCGCGGGAACCCCGTCTGATTATGCCGATTTCTCCGACCGACAGGCCCGCAGGCTTCCGAGTCGCAAGCCGCGCTCCCCAGCCAGCGGCCCACCGGCCTCCGATGGCGCCCCGCTTCCAGATAGCTCGCCCTTAGCGAGCAGTCGCTTCCCTAGGCTCAAGCCGCCCCGCGACCAAAACGGGCGCCCGTCGCCGACCCGTCCAGCCCCTTCGCCACGGCCACCAGCACCCGCTCCACCGAGAGGTCCTGCATGCAGCGGTGGTGCCCCAGCGGGCAGGTGCGGGCCATGCACGGCTGGCAGTCGAGCCCCAACGTGAGACACTGTTCCCCCGCGTAGTGGGTCGCTGTTAGCTTGGGCCCCGTCGGACCGAACAACGTCACCACCGGCCGCCCGAACGCGACCCCGAAGAATCGCGGCCCGCTGTCGGTGGTGACCAACAGCCGACAGCGCTTGATCACCCCCTTGCTCAGCCCCAGCGGGACGTCAAAGTCGGCCAGACTCGTCACGGCCGGGCGAGCCGCCTGCCGGACGATGTCGCGTGCGGCGTCGCGCTCGGCCGGTCCGCAGTTGACCAGCACGCTGAGCCCCCGCTCGTCGACCAGCCGCGCCGCCAGCGCGGCGAAGTGCTCGACAGGCCAGCTCTTGGCGGCGCCGAACGCTCCCCCCGAGTTGAGCACGACGACCCGTTCCCCCGCGGGCAAGCCCAGCGCCGCCCACGCCCGGTCCGCGGCCGCTTCGTCCTCGGCGGTCGTCGCCAACTCCAGCCGCGGCGGCTCCCAGTCGCAGCCCGCGGCCATGGCGACCTGCAAGTACGAATCGATCGTCGGCGCGGGAACCCGTCGCCAACCGCGGCGCGGTTCGTAGAGCCGCGTCGTCAACAGCGGGCTGCGCCCGTCCCGGGCGAAGCCGATCCGTTCGCGGGCCCCCGAGCGCCACGCCAACCACGCGGTTCGCAGCGAGTTGGTCAGCAACACAATCTTGTCGAGCCGTTGTTCGCGCAGCCGCGCGATCGTCGCGGCCGACCCGCGCTCGGGTTCGCGCCGGTCCTTGCTCGACAGGACGATCTCGTCGAACCACGATTGCCCGGCAAGGACCTCGGCGACGTAGGGTCGCATCACGCCGACCAACCGCCCGTCGGGTCCGGCAAGTTTCCGCAGCGCCCGCAGCGCCGGCGTCGCCATGACGACGTCGCCGATCCAATTCGGTAGAAAGACGCCCAGTCGCATCCGTGCCGCCGGGTGAAAGGAGAAGTTTGCCGAGGATTCGCCCCGCCGAAAAGCAGCGATTGCACTCGGAGCGGGCGCAATATACCCCGACCGGCTCGATGCCAGCAACGCGAGTCGGCCCGCGTCATTGTTCCTTCGGCGAGTCGTCGACCGTCGCCGATTCCACGGCCCGGAACCGACTGGCAAGCAGCAGCCGTTCATACCACCGCGGACGCCGCAGGCGCCGGTCGTCGGACGAGACGACGTGCGTCTTCCCCCGCCGGGTTCGCAACCGTAGTCGAGCGTCGGGGAGCACCTCCTCGACGACCCAGTACTTGTCGACCAGATAGCTGTATTCGTCCCCATGGGCGGCCGGGATCACGTCCTGGGCCCGCGGACCGGGGCTGGGGCTCACCTTCTGGAGCCGATAAATCACCCAATCGCCGGTCTTGTAGTCGTTGGCTGCCATGCGCATCGTCGCGTGTGAACGGCTCCCGAGGCGCGCTGCGCCCTGCTTGCTATCGACGCAATCCCCGCTAACGCAAGCACATAGGATCGCTGCTGTCACCGAGTCTTAACACAATCTTCACCCGACGCCTACCGCGGTTTTTCGGAACCCTAGAGACGAGAATCGACCGCTACGCCAAGTCGATGCCGCGCCCCGCGAGCTCGCCCCTCAGTTGGGTCGCGTCCCGAAACTGCACCGCGTCGAACCCCGCCTCCCGAGCGCCGACGACGTTTTCCTCCCGGTCGTCGGTGAACAAAATCGCTCCCGGTTCGACCCCGGCGAGTTCCGCGGCGTACCGATAGATCTCCGGCTCGGGCTTCATCGCCCGCGCCTCGAAGCTGAGCGCCGCCAGCGGAAACAGCTCGCCGACGAACGGAAACCGACCGCCGGTCACGAACCCCCAGTCGAACGCGTTGGTGTTCGACAAGATTCCCATCCGCATCCCCGCCGCATGCAACGCGCGGGCCAACGAGATCGTCGGCTCGATCGGGGCGAAGATGTCGCTGGCCGCGGCGTACAGTCGCTCGCGACTTGGCTCCGTGCCCGTCTCCTGACAGAAGTGCTTGTACGCCTCCTCGCGAGTCGCGTCGCCTCGCTCCAACCGCCACTGAAACGACGCCCCGCCGCGCCCGTCGAACAGGGCTCGCCGCACGGCAGCTGCCTCCACGCCGGCGACGGCGGCCATTTGCCGGCACATTTGGTCGTGGCAGAACGACAGCAGCACCCCGCCGAGATCAAAATAGACGAACTGAATCGACATCGTGACAACCGCTTGCTCAACCGGGTGATGACGAAATCGCCCGCGGAAAGCCCTGCGGACGGAATCGCAATTTTCAGCTATAACGCGACGAGACGAGCCCCGCGGCCGGGTCGACTCGCACTGCTGGCGAACTCACTGATTCTTGTCGATCGGCGATCCTGATGACAACCGAGCATTTCCAAATCTGCCGAGCCATCCGACACGTACTGACTCTCGCTCCTGCGCTGGCTGTCGCCTCGTGCTCCGCAGTCGCGCCGGCACGCGAAGCCCCGGACGCCGATCCCGTCGCTGCGCCGCGAGTCTTTCGCCCGCTTGCCGCCGAGGGGGGGCGACTCGTCTACCACGGCCCGATCCCCGTCGTTTTCTTGCAAGGCTCCCCCGAGGAAATCGGCCGGCAGCACGCCGCGCTTCTGGGACCCTCGGCGACCCCCGTGCTTGATTTCCCGAAACGCTTCATCGCCGCGGTCGGCGCCGAGGCGTTTTGGCCGCTGGTGGTCCAGGCCGGTCGCACGCTCATGTTGCAGGCGCCCGAACCCTATCGTCGCGAACTGGCCGCGGCCGAGACCCATGGCGCCATTGACGCAGCGATGTGCGAGGTCCTCCCCGTGGCCAACACGCTGCTCGAATTGCGGCGCCTGGGGTGCTCGGCCGTCGCCCTGGAGGATGATCGCACCGCCGGCGATGGTCCGCTGCTAGGCCGCAACTTCGATTTCGCGACGCTGGGCATCCTCCACAAATACAGCATCGTGTTCGTCGTCCGACCGACCGGCAAGCATGCGTTCGCGTCGGTCGGGTTTCCTGGACTCGGGGGGGTCCTGTCGGGAATGAATGATGCGGGACTTGCCGTGGCGACGCTCGACGTCGAACGTTCCGCTGACAAGTCGCGCAAGTTCGACCCGACCGGTACGCCGTTGGCGTTCGTCTTTCGTCGGATGCTCGAGGAATGCACGACCGTCGACGAGGCCGAGGCGCTGCTGCGGGCCGAGAAGGCGACGACCTGGATGAACCTGATCGTCTGCGACGTCCGCACCGCGGCCGTGCTGGAAATCACCCCCGCGACGATCGGCCGCCGCGATCCTGGCGACGGGGTCCTGCGGTGCACGAACCACTTCCGCGCCGCCGGACTTTCGGTCGGCGAGAAGTGCTGGCGCTACGATCGGCTCGCCGATGCACAGTCGAGCCGCGAATGGAACGTCGCCGGCGTGCAGCGGCTGATGCACGCGGTCCACCAGGACGACAACACGCTGCAGACGATGGTGTTCGAGCCGCGAGGACTTCGACTCCATTTGGCGATCGGCGAGCCCCCGGTCTCGGCGTTGCCGACGACGACGCTCGACCTCGCCCCGCTGCTAGCAGGGGATGCGGACGAGTAGCAGCCTGTCGAGAAGGGCGACTGGCTCGCGGACCAATGCCAATAGACAAAAGCGGCTTTCCGCGAGCGCGTCTGTTCTCATTTTCAACAGCCTGACAGCCGACGCGATTCTCCCTTGTGTGAATCTAGGCAGCTTGCGGTCTCGGCGCCCACGGAGTCGAAATCTCTGCACCTTCGGACATCCGCGCGGCGATATTGGTGTGCGTACGCAATGGATTGCGTCGACCACGCCGAGGGAACTGCCATGTCCGCCCCCGCTGTCCCGTTGACCGTTCTGTGCACTGCGTTCGGCCCCCAGGGGGGACTGGCTCGTTTGGCTGCCAGCTTGCGGGCGATCGACCCCGCGGCGCGACTCATCGCCGCCGGGCCCGCCGCCGAGGCCTGTCCCGAGGTCGACGTGGTGAAGACTGCCGCCGGCATTTCGCCCGGCGCGGCCCGCAACGCAATGCTGGCTCGGGTGCGCACGCCCCACTTTGCGCTGGTCGGCGACGAACTGGAGCTCCATCGCGGCGCGGCCCTGGCCGACTTGCTCGCCCCCGTCCTCGCCGGGCGGCTTGATCTGGCCGCGGGCGAGTTGGTCCGCTGTCGCAAAAAGTTGCTGGTGCTCACCAACCGCGAGCCCGCTCCCGGCCACGGTACGTTCCAACTGGACAAGGGGAGCCTCGCCCTCCACGCCGGCGTACGAACCGCGGGCGAAGGGTACCAGGTGTGCGACTACGCCCATCATTTCTTCGCTGCGCGGACCGACAAGGTTCGCGCGATGGGGGGCTGGGACCCGCAACTTGTCGTCGGCAACGAGTTGGAATTCTTCGTCCGAGCTCAGCGATTCAATGTCCGCATCGGCGTCTGTCCGCACGTCGCCGCGTGGCACTGGGGCGCCCCGGCGGCTGCGCACGGAGCGATCTCCGTCGAAGCCGTCGGCCGGATGAACGTCTGCCGGCTCACCCTCGCCGACGGCACGACCGTACAGTCGCAGCCCGCCCGTCTGGCCGCATAGCGGCTGCTGGCGCGATCGCCTGCAACGGGCGCCGCTAAACCAACCGATTGCGCAGGTCGAGTGCACGCCACTTACAACGCCCATGCCTTCGTCCTGAAAGGCCGTCTCCGACCGGCCAGGGCCAATTCCCGCATTTCCGCGGACTATCCTCTTGAATATGTCGTAATCTGACGATATATTTGATTGACAGTCCTCCCGGGCGAACCGCATGTCGACCAAGAAGAAATCTCCCCCCAAGTTGCTCGATCTTGCCGCTCTTGAGCAGGCGGCCGAGTGCCTGCGCACCCTCGCCCATCCCCATCGGTTGCGAATGGTCCAGTTGTTGCTGCAGGGCGAGTATACGGTCGGCGAACTGGCCGAAGCGTGCGGCATCGCCAGTCACATGGCCTCGGAGCACCTGCGACTCATGAAGCACTGCGGCCTGCTCGGCAGCGAGCGCGACGGCCGCAAGACCTACTACACGATCGCCGAGCCGCACTTGGCCGCGATTCTGGGCTGTATTGAAAGCCGGTTCGGGGCCGCTTGATCGGCGGCAAGTTTTTTTCGCCACTCATATCGTACTATCACGACAATTTGACAATTTACGCCCGGAGCACTTCGATGACTGCTGCGATCGCCACGATCTCGCCTCAAGAACTTCATGAAGCCCTGCAACGCAACGCCGGCGCGACGGTCATCGACGTCCGCACCCCCGCCGAGTTCCGCGAGGTCCATGCGACCCCGGCCCGCAACGTGCCGCTCGACCAACTCGCTGCCGAACACGTCGCCGACTGCGAGATCGCCTACGTCATCTGCCGCAGCGGCGGGCGAGGACAGAAGGCTTGTGAGAAGCTCCTCGCCGCCGGCTGCGCCAACGTCGTCAACGTCGAGGGGGGGACCGCCGCCTGGGAAGCTGCCGGGCTGCCGGTGGTCCGCGGCAAGAAAACCGTCTCGCTCGAACGGCAGGTCCGTATCGCAGCCGGGTCGCTCGTCGTGCTCGGCGCCGCGCTTGCGTGGTTCGTTCACCCTGCCTTCGTCGGGCTGTGCGCGTTCGTCGGCGCGGGCCTCGTCTTCGCCGGCGTCACCGACACCTGCGGCATGGGCCTGATGCTGGCCAAGATGCCCTGGAACCAAGTGCGCGACGCCGCGAGCTGTTCGGTCCGGTGAACTTGCCGGCCAACGCACCATGGCGCCGCAGAGAGCACGGAGAACACGGAGAGGGGAGGATCGCAAAAGCGGCATCTTGATCCGACGGACTGAAGAGCTCCCTGGGGAGCTTGCCTTCCTCCTCTGACCACAGGAGGGATCTCAGGCCTCGCCCCTCTCCGTGCCCTCGGTGGTCTCTGCGGCAAGTCGACTGACAACCGTTCACCCACGCGTTTCAAGGAGCGAACAATAATGCGAGTCGTCATCATCGGCGCCGTGGCCGGAGGGGCCTCGGCGGCGGCGCGGGCCCGGCGATTGGATGAACACGCCGAAATCACGCTCGTCGAGCGCGGCGAAGCCCCCTCGTTCGCCAACTGCGGGCTTCCCTACTTCATCGGCGGGGTGATTGAGTCGCGCGACAAGCTGCTCGTGGCGCCCGTCGCCCAGTTGGTCGACCGGTATCGCCTGACCGTCCACACCCGGACCGAGGCCCTCGCCGTCGACCGACAGGCGAAGAGCGTCACGGTGCGCAATCTGACAACGGACGAAGTCAGCACGCTTCCGTACGACAAGCTGGTGCTCGCCCCGGGCGCCTCGCCGCTAAGGCCCCCTTTCCCAGGCGCCGATCTGCCGAGCGTCTACACGCTCCGCGACCTCCGCGACGCCGATCGGCTCCATGCTCTCGCCGCGACGGCCAAGCGGGCGGTCGTCGTCGGCGCCGGGTTCATCGGCCTCGAAATGACCGAAAACCTCGTCCGCCGCGGGCTCACGGTCTCCGTGGTCGAGCTCGCCCCGCAGGTGCTTCCCCCGTGGGACGCCGAAATGGTCGCTCCCGTCGCGCAGCACCTGCGCGATCGCGGCGTCGAGCTCAAACTCCAAGACGCCGCCGAGGCGATCGAGCAGCTCGCCGACGGCCAGGTGCGCGTGAAGCTGAAATCAGGCGCCGCGATGGAAGCCGACTTCGTCGTTCTGGCGATCGGCGTCCGGCCCGAGAACAAGCTGGCCGTCGATGCCGGGCTCGAAGTCGGTCCCCGCGGCGGGATCGTCGTCAACCGACACATGCAAACCTCCGACCCCGACGTTTACGCTGTGGGCGACGCAGTCCAGGTGCGGCACGTCATCGACGGCTCGCCCGTGCAGATCCCGCTGGGAGGACCCGCGAATCGGCAGGGCCGCATCGCCGCGGACCATATGTTCGGCCGCGACAGCGCGTACCGCGGCACGCAGGGCACGGCGGTGGTCGGCGTGTTCGACATGACCGCCGCGATGACCGGCTTCAGCGAGAAGGCCCTCGCCGCCGCGGGAATCCCGTTCCGCAAAGCGACGATCCACCCGGGCCACCACGCCGGCTACTACCCCGGCGCCCAGGCGATGACGCTCAAACTCATGTTCGCCCCCGACACGGGCAAGCTGCTCGGCGCCGAGGGGGTCGGCCGCGCGGGGGTCGACAAGCGGATCGACGTCCTGGCCGTCGCCATCCAAGCCGGCATGACCGTCTACGACCTTGAAGAAATGGAACTGGCCTACGCCCCGCAGTACGGCTCGGCCAAGGACCCGATCAATATGCTCGGGTTCGTGGGCGCCGGGATGCTTCGCGGCGATCACCCGACAGGCGATCCAGCCGAGCTGCTCGAGGGCCCGGTCCCCGGCGGCGCGGGCGAAGGCGCCGGGTACTCGCCCCCCCCGCGTGCCGAACGGTTCGTCCTCGACGTCCGCACCCCGACCGAGTTCCACCGCGGCCACGTCTTCGGCGCCAAGAACATCCCGATCGAAGAACTGCGCAGCCGGCTCGACGAGATCCCCCGCGACCAACCGATCGTCGCCTACTGCCAAGTCGGCATGCGCGGCTACCTCGCCACGCGCCTCCTGCTGCAACACGGCTTCAACGCCGCCAACCTCAGCGGCGGGTACGCCAGCTACGTACAGTATCGCGAGTCGCGATAGCGCGTGTCTTGGTTCGCAAGCGCGACGTCGCCGCGGAGAACGCGGAGGCCGTCCCGCCGGGCTGTTCGAGGCTCGCCTTGGCGGTGCGTACGGGACCTCCGTGGAGCAAAACTCAATGCGTGATTCGTGCAAAACCCAGCGGACAGCGCGTGCGGTCCTGGTCCTAACCCCAGACATGCCGGCGACTTAGCCGAACGACCGCCGGGGGCCGTGGCCGAGTTTTGCTAGCAGAACTCCGGGGGGGCGAGCAAAACTCCTCGTGTCGCCCCGCGCCGAATCCCCGGGCGAAGCCGACAAGCCCTGACCGTCCCAGGGACCGCACGACCGCCGACTTCGGCCCGCGTGACGCAACATCTTGGTTGTACGCGAGGCGGCGGCCCAATTTCTACAAGAAATCCCGAACGCGCCAGCGGCACACAGTTGCCGTGACGGCCGCCCTTCCATGCGCCGACTGAGCACGCATTCCCAAGTTCCGAAACACCCCTCCAACGTGGGGGGGACATGCCACAAGAATCGGATCGAGCGAACCTGCTCAAACAATTCGCCTCGATTCTGTTTGCGAGCAGTTCCTGCTAGCCGTATGGTGAAGCGCGGGGGGAGTCCGCGCTATCACGACAAGGGACTCCGCGATGGGGAATATGAGAATTCGAGAGGTTCTTCTCAGCGGCTTGGCCATCCTCGCCGCGGTCAGTTCGTCCGCGTCGGGCGACGACTTCGGCGGCGGCGAGCATGCGTTCGCGATCGAGTTCGTCACGATCGGCGCGCCGGGGAATCCGCCCGATGCGCTTCCCAACACGGCCGGCGCCGTCCCCTACGTCTATCGCATCGCCACGTACGAGATCAGCGAGCAGATGGTCGAGAAGGCGAACGCCTTGGGGGCCCTCGGGATCACCACAGACACGCGCGGCCCCGACAAGCCGGCGACCAGCGTCACGTGGTTCGAGGCAGCCGCGTTCGCCAATTGGCTCAACACAAGCGCTGGCCATCCGCCGGCGTACAAGTTCGACGGGGCCGGCGCCTTCCAACTCTGGCTGCCGACCGACCCGGGGTACGACGCGACGAACCTCTACCGCAACAAACAGGCCAAGTACTTTCTGCCGAGCACCGACGAGTGGCACAAGGCCGCGTATTACGATCTCGTAGCCGGTCACTACTGGGATTACCCCACCGGCAGCGACAACGTCCCCGACGGCATTGACTTCGCTGGGGACACGATCTTCGATGCGGTGTTTTTTGACGGGGGATTGGACTTTGGTCCACACAACGTATCCAACGTTGGGCTTCCAAGTCCCAGCGGCGCCTACGGTTTAGGCGGAAACGCTTCGGAATGGGATGAAACTTCGTTTGATCGCCGGAATGATTTTCCAAGTAAGAATCGAAGAGATTCGGGCGGCAGTTGGGGGAACATTGAAACAGTACTAAATGCCACGAACACGTTGATCGGAGTCAGTCCCGCGTTTCAGAGCGATTCGATCGGTTTTCGCATCGCAAGCGTCGTGCCGGAACCTTGCAGCTTGGCATTGATCCTCTTGGGAGCAATAGCGGGCAGCACCGTTTGTCCGCAAGGGAGAGCGCGAGCAAAGAGTATTCCCCGCCACCGCCGCCCCCCACGGAGCGCCGCGCGGCAACGAAATGCCTCCCGCGCGCAGGCAGCCCTGGCCTCTGGCCAGGGGTCGCTCGCCAGCCACGCGCCACTGCGCAGCGGCGGTCGTCCGACCCCCCGGCAGAGCCGGGGGCTGATGTCGCAATTGGCAACGTTAGGCGCGCCGCGCCCGCTCTTTGTCGCCCCATCTCAGGCCCCGGGCGAGTCCGATTTCCCGTCGCCCGTGCCGGGACTCTGCGCACGAGTGCGCGACCTGAAATCAGGGCCTCACGGCCCTGGCGACACCCTGCCGGGCCTGAAGGCGCGATTGAGCGCGCCGCAAATCATTCCCATCGAGTGCGTAGCGAGCAGTGTGCGGCATGCCGACAGACGAACCGGACCGTGTCAAGCCGTTACAAAATGAACTGCGTTCCTTGGACGCTCCGTCCTCCTAGACGGGGGGCAGTCCGCCGCTGCCTCAAAGGTGAAGTCGCCGCAGGAGGGATAAGGGGGGAGGTCCAGATTAACACAGCGGACAGGCGTCGGCAGCTTTTCGAACATTCCCCCGCCCCGCACGGGCTGAGGAAGTGGAAGATGGAGTGGAGGAAATGGACCTGTCCCCTTTTCGTCCCCTTGGTCAATTCTTCGTCGAGCTCGGCGGCGCAGCGGCTGACCTGGGTGCTGGAGACCTCGCTGCCGCACAGCTCTTCGACGATCGCCTTCACCTTGCGGGTCGACACCCCTTGGACGTACATCTCGGCCAGGGCGACCTTGAGAGCCCGTTCGCTCCGCTCGCCCCGTTCGAGAGCCGACGGGTAGAACGACGAGTCGCGGGTCTGCGGCACTTTCAATTCGAGCTTGCCGAGGCGACTCAGGACGGTCTTGGGCTTGAACCCGTTGGCTTGACCGCGGCGGGCGGGGGTCCGCTCGTAGGGTTGGGCGCCGAGGGCGCGGGTTCGTTCGATCTTCATCGCTTCGTTGAGGACGACGGTCACGGCATCGGCCAATCCGTCGAAGCCGTGCTCGGCGAGGAGCTGGACAACTTCGTCGATCGCGGTAGATTGCAGCGGGCGGGTAATGGGGGAGCTTCCTTTCTTGGATTGATTGAGAACCAAACCAAACTAGGAAACCGTCTTGGCCCGCTCCTTTCAAGCCGCCCAAGTTCGCGCGCCGCGTTGGTGCGGGGCTTCGCTCGGCTCGCTACGCTCGCCGTCGCTACGCCCCGCACCAACGCGGCCCCTGCAGGGACTTTTACAGAACAGAGGGTACACTAACCCAGCCCTCCTGCCGGGCGCTACGTTTTTGGAATGGCGGTCACAAACGGTTGAGTCGCCTGCCATGGAATGCGATAAATGAATGGCTCCAGATGCACTCAGCCACGACTCCTGGCCTAGCGGTTGTGGGTATCCTAACTCAGGACAGAAGGACCATCACGATGACCCAGTGTATGCAAAACTTCTTTCGAGCTTGCATGCTGCTGATCGTGCCGGACATGGCCTTTGCCGTTGACGATGTGCCGTACGCACGACTCTTTCCAGCAGTAAATCACAACAAACCGATTACGGTTGAAATCCTCCAGGAAAGTGATGAGTCGCTCACGGTCTTCGACATCCAGGCTGGCTCGGTTAAGCAAGTCACGCCACAAGACTTCAAAGAAATCAGAAGGGGGCTGACAGAGGATGCAATTGCGAGCCGGGTGGATCCAACACGACTATTTGCTTGGAAGATCCGAAAGGCGATGCCACTAAAGATACCTAAAGGTGCCATTGCCACAGTTGATTTTGCGGCTGTCTATGTGAACCTGGGTATCGACGACGGACTGGAAGTCGGGCAGGATCTTGCCGTCTACCGAGGTGCGACGGAGATTCGCGACCCAACTACAAACGAAGTGCTTGATCGAATCCGGCGCCTGATTGGCAATTTGCAGGTCGTTGAGGTGCGAAACAGAATCTCGAAGTGCCGAAACGCAGGGCAGTTTGAAATCGAGTTCAAAGTCGGCGACGAGGTAGAGCCAAAGCAACCGCCGACAATCGCGGTCTTCCCGATTGAGGAAGCTTCTGGGGAGGTAACGGCGGATAGCATGCGATTTACAGAGCAGCTGACGACCGCTTTAGCCGACGCCGGGATACCTCTCGTTGAGCGAACCCGACTTGCCGACGCGCTGACGGAGCTTGAGATCCAGCAATCTGATTTGTTTCGTGCAGACGGAGCAAAGAAAGTTGGTGGCCTCCTTGGAGCGTCGGCTATCGTTGTTGGGCAAGTTTCGGACGAAGGCGATAGACTGCTCGCGAATCTTCGTCTGACGAAGGTATCAACGGGTGAGATCATTCTCTCCCATTCAGCCGAAGTTGCTCGAAGCGACGTGGAGGGTGGCAAACCACGTGAGGGCTTCGTTGCCGCGAACGCTCGATCCGGTGCAACAAATCTGTTGACCGTTGGCCCGGCGCCGCTGTTTCGGAAGGGCAATTGGCAGACGAGGAATGGGCAATTGCTGTATACGGGAAATAATGGCGACGGTGCAGTTGCTTTTCTATTGAAACTGCCCGACCAATTCCGTCTAACCGTCCGAGCTACTCCAAGTGGCGTTACGCAGTCGACTTGCGTAGCGTTTTACTTTGGAGAAGGTGGCACCGAGTTCATTGTGCAGCTTGCAGAAGACGGCAGTTGCGTCATTGTCGACGGAAAGGACCCGCGGAGCGATCACACTGCGAAATACGGTGCCGTCTTTGTCTCTGGCAGAACAAACACCATCCAGTATGAGTGTCGGAAAGGGGGCCTGATGGTGAGCGTGAACGGCCGTCGTTTACTGGTCCATCGCGACCAGCGGCTCGGAGAGTCAACCGCCAACGAGTTTTCCTTTGGCGTTTTGGGTGACTGGGTATTCGAGTCCGCCGACATTTCTAGGCATTAGTACTACTGTCCTGGTTCAGCGTGAACTGGAATTCTGACCTTCGGACGTTAGCGGGTTGAAAGGTTGAATTGTAAGCGCCCGCCACAACCATGCTTGACGCCCCTGCTAGCCTACCGGGGTCGATTCGCCGAAGCGGTTGGTAGGAGGTTGTGATGGCGCGGAGCGTTGATCCGGAGCGTGCGGGGTTGTGGCGTGAACGTGTGGCGCGTCACAGTGTCAATCGGCGCTTCAAACCCAGCCCGTGATCGGCGCTTCAAATCCGGCCAGCGGGTTGTCGGGGAGGAATGTCTGATGGTGGCGTGGATTGGGGCGTACGGCAAGCGTCACGACAGGGGAGTCGTGGTTTCGGCAGGTCCGGTCGTCGCTGCTTTTCGCTTACCAACCCCGGAAATTCTTGCGCTTCCTCGGGCATTACGAAAAACTGATCGGCCCTGCGATGCCGGCGGGTCAACTGCAGAGAATTGTCAAGACTGAGACTTCCAGTTCACGTTGAATCAGGACAAACCATGCGTCAACCGCGCGAGAGCAACCGCGCCGCGTCCCGTGCGAAGTAGGTCAGCACGCCGTCGGCGCCGGCGCGTTTGAACGCGGCGAGGCTTTCGAGCATGACCTTGTCCCGGTCGAGCCAGCCGTTGGCCGCGGCGGCACAAATCATCGCGTACTCGCCGCTCACTTGGTACGCGAACGTCGGGGCGCCGAACGCGTCCTTGACCCGCCGGACAATGTCGAGATACGGCATCCCCGGCTTCACCATCACGCTGTCGGCTCCCTCGGCCAGGTCGAGCGCGACCTCGCGGAGGGCCTCGTCGCCGTTGGCGGGGTCCATTTGGTAGGTTCGCTTGTCGCCGCTCCCCAGATTGGTCGCCGAGCCGACGGCGTCGCGGAACGGGCCATAGAACGCCGAGGCGTACTTCGCGGCGTAGGCCATGATCTGCACGCTCTCGAACCCCGCCCCGTCGAGGGCTCGGCGTACGGCCCCGACGCGGCCGTCCATCATGTCGCTGGGGGCGATGACGTCGCACCCCGCCTTGGCCTGGACGACCGCCTGTCGGCAGAGCATGGCGACCGTCTCGTCGTTGACGACGTAGCCAGTTCGCACCAGCCCGTCCTGGCCGTGGCTCGAGTAGGGATCGAGCGCCACGTCGCAGATCACCCCGATCGCGTCGCCGTGGGCCTGCTTCACGGCGCGGACCGCACGGCAGACGAGGTTGTCCGGATTGACCGCTTCTTCGCATTCGGGGGTCTTGAGCGCGGGCGAGGTCGCCGGAAAGAGCGCCACCGCGGGAAGGCCCAGTTCGACCGCTTCGCCGACCGCGTCGACGATCAAATCGACGCTGAGTCGTTCGACGCCCGGCATGGAAGGAACCGTTACGCGCCGGTCGGCTCCCTCGCAGACGAACAACGGCCAAATCAGATCGTCGACCGACGGCGCCGCCTCGCGAACCAGCCGCCGCGACCAGTCGTGCCGCCGTAGCCGGCGCATCCGCGTCGTAGGAAACGAAGGACCAGACGCGGCGGGTTCAAAGCTCATGCGAAATCAACCTGACGAAACAGAGGGAGACCCCCAACCGACGAACTTGCGCCAACGAATCGCCGCGGGACGCAAGACGAACAAAGAACGCAGAGGAATGCAGACCTGCAAGGATCGCATGCCGTGGTTGCGTTCGTCCGCGTCGCGCGGCGGGGGGCGAACGGAGCGAGCCCCGGTGAACGCCCGGGACTTCGCTGCACTGCCGCCCCGGCCGCTCAGCGTGCCTCCGGCGCTCTTGGCGGTTCCTCTCGGTGGTGCGGTTTCATTATTGAACCCCTTCGGCTTAAAATCTACCGGCCCGGGGTCGTCCGGGGACCCTTTGCGCACGGCACGTTCGCTTCGCCATGGCCGCCAACGAACCCAAGATCCACCTCGGACCGTTTTTTCTGCGCCCGGCGTGTGCGGTCGTCTCGGGCAAGCCCGCGATCGACGAGTGGAAGGGCCCGTTGCAGTTCGCCTTGTGGTGCCAGCGGGCCAGTCCCTGGTGGATCGGCGACATGATCAACGCCGGCGAGGATCTGTTCGGCGAGGAATTCGGGGAGGCCTGCGGCGAGACGCTATCGACCGAGATGGTCAGCCGGTATGCTTCGGTCGCCCGCCGCGTGCCGCCGCAGAATCGCCGGCCTGCCTTGTCGTGGTCCGCGCATGCCGCGGTGGCCCGGCTGTCGCACGAGGAGCAGCGTCGCATGTTGGCCGCTGCGGAACGCGAAGGCTGGAACAGCGACGACCTCCACAAGCGGGTGCGCGACTACGTGCGGCGCAGCCAAGGCGATTCCGCAGGCGCGGGGGACGCCGGCGCGACGCCCGAGAAGTGATCCGTTCGGCAGCTTGCCGACGAGCGACCACCCCCGCGGCAACCCCAGCGAGTTTTCAGCGTTCCGATTCTGACCTCCGACCCATCGCCTCTCATCCCTTCCTCCGCCATGTATCAAGCCGTCTCCGACCGCTACGCCACGATGACCTACCAGCGGTGCGGACGGAGCGGGCTCTTGCTCCCCGGCGTGTCGCTGGGGCTGTGGCACAACTTCGGCGGGGTCGACTCCTTCGAGACCGGGCGAGCGATCGTCCGCGCCGCCTTCGACCGCGGGGTGACCCACTTCGACTTGGCCAACAACTACGGCCCGCCGCCGGGGAGCGCCGAGGAGAACTTCGGCAGGATGCTGCGGCTTGATCTCATGCCGTACCGCGACGAGATCATCGTCTCGACCAAAGCCGGCTACTTGATGTGGCCCGGCCCCTACGGCGAGTGGGGCTCGCGAAAGAACTTGCTGGCGAGCCTCGACCAAAGCCTGCGGCGGACGGGGCTCGAGTACGTCGACATTTTCTACAGTCATCGCCCCGACCCGAACACGCCGCTCGAGGAGACTCTCGGCGCCGTGGCGAGTGCCGTCCGACAGGGGAAGGCCTTGTACGCCGGCATCTCGAACTACTCGGCCGACCAGACCCGCGAGGCATGTCGAATTTTGCGCGATCTCGGCGCCCCGTGCCTCATCCACCAACCGAAGTATTCGATGTACGAACGGTGGGTCGAAGCCGAGTTGCTCGACGTACTCGCGGCCGAGGGGGTGGGCTGCATTCCGTTCTCGCCGCTGGCGCAGGGGCTGTTGACCGATCGCTATCTGCAGGGGATCCCCGCAGGGAGCCGGGCGTCGAAGCCGCACGGTTTTCTCAAGGCCGAGCAAGTCTCGCCCCAGCGGGTCGAGCAGGTGCGCAAGCTCAACGAGATCGCTGCGGGACGGGGACAGTCGCTGGCCCAGATGGCGCTGGCGTGGGTGCTCAAAGATCCGCGGATCACCACCGTGCTGATCGGGGCCAGCAGCGTCGCGCAGCTCGATCAGAACCTCGGCTGCCTGACCAATCGGCAATTCGCGCCGGAGGAGCTCGCGGCGATCGATGCGATCCTCGGCGGCTGAGCCGTGTTGCGCAGGATGCAGGGCGTCGGCGCCGATCGAACCGGCGCCAATCGTCAGGAAACCGGCGCCTCGTCGCGGCCGCGAATTGCGCTCAGGTACAGAAGCGACGGCTTGAAGTCTTGCGCGCGCGGTTGGTCGAGATCAGCCATGGCGGCCTTGAGCACGTCGCGCCGGCTGACTTGGCCGAGCAGGCGATCCTCTTCCAGCACCGGCAAGCGACGGAAGTTGGTCATCAGAAACGCCTGGGCGACAGTCAGCAGATGGGCGTCGGGGCCGATCGTCATCGCCTCGGCGTCCATGAACGCCCGCACTTCGTTCGTCGGCAGTTGGTCGTACGCCGCGTCGAGGATGACGTGCATGGCGCACTTCTCCGAGAAGACGCCGAGATACTTGCCGTCCGCGTCGACGACCGGGGCGCCCGAGATGCGGTTCTTAAGCAGCAACTGGACCGCCTTCATGACGTCCATCTCGGGCCGCAGGGTGATCAGCTTCGTGACCATGAAATCGCGAGCAGTGAGCCGGCACATTGTCGCGTCTCCTATCGAGGCGCTGCCGAGCGAACGTTCGCTCGGCGGAGGGAGAGTCACAAAAAAAGAAAAGTCGCGGCTCAACGTCGATCGGCGCAGCGTCGGAGTCCGACAAGTGCGCGGTCGCCAGGGGGCCGGTAACTCAAGGATACCATCGCGCCCGGACGATTTGAAAGCGGCATCGGCGAAAAAGGACTTGTGAAAAAATTCACAAGGCCGACCTTGTGAAAAGTTTCACAAGCTTCGGCGAATCGCGTTGGGAGAAACTCGCTAAGCAGGCAAGTTCGCGCGGTGCATCGATCGAGAGCGCAGAACAGCAGCTGTATGCCCGGCTCGCGGTTCCCTGGCGGGATCGCTTTGCGGTCCGGACGTTTTAGCCCGCGGTCGCTCGGATCGACGCCGCTGCAAGAACGGCTTCAAGCGCTATTGCGCCTGCGCCGTGGAAGCTGTCTTCGGGGTTGTGCTCGGCGTCCCCGCTTGGAGCGCCGCGATCACGCCTTCCGTGATGTCGACCCCGCCGGCGAAGTCGTAAACGACTGCGTCGTTCTTTGTGACGATGATTGACAGTCCGCGCTCGCGAGCGACTTGTCGGGCCGCAGGTCGGAGCTGATCGCGGAACTGGCGCACAAGTTGGGCCTTGTGAGCCGACAGGTCCTGGACCGCCTGTCGCTTCACCTGCTCAAGACTTTCCGCCGCGGCCTGCTCGAACGTCGCCAGCGTGACCCCGTCCTGCGGCGGCTCGTCCGCGAGCGACATCTTCTTCTCGGTGATCTGCTGGCTGTAAGACCGGGCGATTTCGGCAAGCTGTTGGTTCAGGGCGGATTCGCGGCGCGAGATCGCGTCGACCATTTGTCGGTCGCTCCCCAACCGCGCGGCGATGAGATCGAGGTCGATCACGGCCACCCCGCCGAGGCGTGCGGTCGGCTCGTCGCCGCCGAGGCGTCCGCAGCCGGTCGCTAGCACGGTCAGGACGGCTGCGGCTGCCACGATGGATTGATGACGCATCGCAAAACTCCTTTCACGGCGGACCTGCGGGCCCGGCGTCGGCGCTTCAGCCAGCGCTTTTGTCGCAGTTGGGGAACAAGGCGGACGGGAGACTAGGAAATCGCTTCATTCGTCGCGAGAGCGCTTTTTCGGCGCCAGCGTCAAAGTTTGCCAAATCGGCGCCTTCTGACCTGTTGCACTCATGTTTCGACCAGGGTGCGCGCCGATACACACGTCCAGAAGCTGCATTGACTTTGCGGGTCGTAGCGATCGTATGAGCGCACAGCGCGGCTAGTCGCCTCGCCCATGGGATAAGGATTTGACCATGCTTTCCGGGTTTCACCGCACATCGTTGGCTTTGACGTTGTTCGGCGCTCTGTCGTCGTGGGCGGCCCTGAGCACCCCGACGGCCCGTTCCCAAGCCCTGCTTGAAGGGATGCCGTCAATCGTCCAGGGGGGCGGGACGTTCAACGTCGGCACGGCGCCGATCCGCGTATGGCACACGACCCGCGGCTACGGCGAGGAAACGGCGGAAACCGCCCTGGGCACCCACTGGGCGGCCGAGACCGGATTCGGGTTGGCGTTCATCGACGGCCAACTCCGCGCCGGCAACTCCGACAGCGACGTCAGCGCCAACGCGGGCCTCGGCTTCCGGTTCTTTGACGACGGGGAGTTCGGCTTTCCCAACATCTTCGGCGCCAGCATTTGGTACGACGGCGAAGACACGCGGCTGAACAACTGGTTCAATCAGATCGGCGTGAGTCTCGAACGGCTCGGCCCGTCATGCGACTTCCGCATCAACGGTTACTTCCCGCTCGAGGATCAGAAGCTCAGCGGCAACACGAGCGTCGGGACGACTCCCGCGTACGGCGGAAACATTCTGGGCGTCGAGACCCTGACCCGCGCCGATCGCTCGCTGCGAATCGTCGACTTCGAGATGGCGCCGCGGATTTTCGGGCTGAACGCCTGGGTCTACGGCGGCGGGTACTACATGGACGGCGGCGGGGTCAGCGACCTGGGCGCCAAGGGGGGCGTGCGCGGATACGTCACCAACGACGTCGCCGTCGACGTGAGCGTTACGGACGACGAGCTCTTCGGCACGAACACCGTGTTTCAGGTCATCTGGACCCCAGGCCGGACCACGCCAGGCATGTCGTCGTGGAGCCACAATTTGGCCGACCGGATGCGCGAGCACGTCTACCGCAACATGTACGTCGCCACTCGGCAGCTCGACGTCGTCGGCGTCCAGGCCCTGACCGACGTCAGCGGCAATGAGTTCCGGATCGTTCACGTCGACAGCACGGCGGCTCCCGGCGGCGACGGCACGTTCGAGAATCCGCTCAACAGCCTGAACGACATCCAGGGCAATTCGCAGACGGGGGACATTGTCCTTGTCCATTCGGGCAGCAGCTTCACCGGCGAGTCGGCGACGTTGCAGGACGCGCAGCGGTTCCTTGGCGAGGGGGGCAATCAGACGCACAACGTCGTGACCTCGCTGTTGGGAACGATCGCCCTGCCGGAAACGTCGGCCGGGTCGCTCTCGGGGGCGATTCCGCTGATTCAGAACGCGCTGGGCGACGCCATTATCCTCGCCGGCGGCAATACGGACGTCTCGACGCTCGCCGGAATCGAGATCTCGAACATGAGCATCGACGGCGGCACGCGAGGCATCGCTTCGCCGACCGGCGTCGGTTCGGTCAACATCAACCGGATGAGCATCGCCAACACGACCGGCAACGGTATCGACTTGACGCCTCTCACCGAGACCCTGGCCAACAGCACGACCCGGGCTCGGATGGCGGTCACGATCGACGACGTCACGTTCGACGCCGTCGGCGGCGACGACATCCACATGGACGGGACGACGACGCAAACGACGAACTCCGGAACGGTGGCCATTTCGGACTACAAGAGCACCAACGGCACGGGGACGGGCATCGTGCTGGACGACATGCGTCGGTCGACGACGATCACGAACGTGGATTGGGACGGCGGCACGACCGGCGCCGGCGCCTTGTTGATCAAGGACGCCACTGCCGCGGCCACGACCACGGTGAACGGCACGAACGTCGTCGTCGGCGGGCGGTCGACCTCGACCGAGACGGCGGGCTATGCCGTCCGCATTCAGGACAGCGCCGGAACGCACACCCTGTCCGGCATGACGGTCACCAACACCGGCGGCGACACGATTCAAGTGACCGGCGGATCGGCCAACATGAACTTCACCGGCAACATCACGCAGGCGAACAACGCCTCGGTGGTGCAGGTCGCCGGCGGGCATACTGGGTCGATGACCTTCACCGAGTCGACCTCAGGAGCGGGGGTGATCACCGCCACGAACGGCGACGGCCTGCAGTTCGACAACGCCGACGGCGTTTACACCTTCAACAGCAAGGTGACCCTCAACGGCGGCGACGCGGGGATCGACATTGTCAACGGCTCGGCTGCCAGCATCAGCCTGGCCAACGCCGAGATCACCGATCCCTCGGGGGTCGCCGTCAACGTCGACGGCGGTTCGGCCAGCATGAACTTCACCGGCAAGATCACCCGCACCGCGGGCGCCGTGGCGACGGTCAGCGTCACCGGCGGGCATACCGGCACGTTGCGGTTCGAAGAGTTTACGGCGGGCGACGGGGTGATCGAAGTCGCTTCCGGCACGGGGCTGCAGTTCAACAACGCCGACGGTTCGTACCAATTCCTCGACAAGGTCGTCCTCAACGGCGGCGACGCGGGGATTGACGTGCTGAACGGTTCCTCGGGCACATTCACGTTCTCCGACACGGACATCACCAACCCGACCGGCACGGCGGTGCGGTTGGCCAATTCCAGCGCCAATTTCACCTACACCGGCGCCATCACGACGAATTCCTCGCGGCCGGTCGAGATCGAAGGCAACACGGGCGGCAGCGTGGTGTTCAGCAACACCAGCACGATCAACAGCACGGGGCTGGGCATCCGCTCGTTCAACAACACCGGCGGCAGCGTCTTGTTCGCCGGAGCGGTCACGCTGGACATCGACGACGTGAACGCCGCGGGCGTGGAAATCGCCAGCAACACCGCCGGCAGCACGCAGTTCAACAATATCGACATCAAGACGACCTCTGGCGCCGGCTTCATTGCCGCGAACAGCGCGGGGCACACCGTCACCGTGCTCAACGCCGGCAATACGATCGAAACGACCACCGGCGTCGGCTTGAGCCTCAACACGGTCGCCGTCGGAGCGTCCGGAGTCCGGTTCGACAGCGTCACGGTCGACGGCGCCACCAACGGCATCGTGCTCAACAACGTGACGGGCGGGCAGGTCTCGGTCGGCCTGCAGGGCAACTCCGTCGGCGACGGCGGCACGATTCAGAACACCACCGGCTCGGCCATCGTGGTCACCAACGCCGCCAACGTGTCGATCAATCACATGAACATCAACGCCACGGGGGCGCAAGGGGTCGATTACCTGGTCAGCACCTCCGCCGCGTCGCGCTTGACGCTCAACGGCAATTCGATCGGCAACACGGCCGACGAAACGGTCCGGATGCGGATCAACGGCACGGCGACCACTGCCAACATCACCGTCACGAACAACAACCTGGCCAACACCAGCGCCGACGAAGCGTTCCTGCTGACGACCACCGACGTCACGAACAAGACCGTCAACTTCCTGATGCAGGGCAACACGATTAGCAACGACGACGCCACGGCGCCGGCGGCCAGCATCAACATCGGGGCCAGCACCACCTTCAACGCCAACGTGCTGAACAATCAGTTCACCAACGACGACGCGACCCCGGGCGTTCCGTTCGACATGCGGACGACCAGCAGCTCGGCGCTGGCGCGGCTGAACCTCAACGGCAACACGGCCTCGGCGACCAGCGGCGACGGGTTCTTCCTGACCCGCACCGCGGGGACCTTCCGGGTCGAGGATCTGGCCGACGTGGCCGCCAACAATACGGGCGGCGTGAACTTGACGGGCACGATTACCAACGACGCCGGCAACATCCCGACGCCGTAACGACCTTGAAGTCGCTCAAACGACGACGAGCCGGCAAAGTCGCCTGAGACTTCGCCGGCTCGTTGCGTTATGCGACGTGCAGCTCGCGTCTTAGCGGACAAAGCGCCGGGCGCCGAACAACCCCAACGCGGCCAGTCCGGCCAAGAGTACGCTGGCGGGCTCAGGGACGGGGGCGATCGCCGCGAGTGCGGCGGCCTCGATCGACTCGCTCGCCGCCGCGGTCGCCGTCGCGGCGGCCGAGTCCCTCGAGGCCAGTTCCAGGGCCGTCGCCACCGGGCCGACGAACGAAAACTCCGGATCGGCCTGCAGGACGAACACGCGCTGGACGACGACCATTCGGCCGCTGTCGAGCACGGGGATGTCGCTCAGCGACAGATCGCCCGTGCCGCCGCTTTGGTCCGATTGCATGAGCTGCATGATCCGGTCGATGGTCGTCATATTCTCGATGCGAGCGAACGGCACGAAGCCCTGGGAGTCCAAGAACGAGTTGTTCCCGAGATTAATGAAGAAGCTGCTTGTGCCGCTGTTGGGATCCCCCGCTCGCAGGGCCAACGAGACCTCGCCGCGGACGTTCGACAGCGTCGAAAAGTCGACCATCCCGTCGCCGTTGGCGTCGGTCGTGACCGGCGTGAGGGCGTCGACGGAGATTCGCCCGCCGGCGAACAAGTTCGGCAACGGCTGGAAGCCCAAAAAGCCTCCCATCTGCAGTACGAAGTCTTCCGCGGCACGGTTGATCGCCGTGTAGTGGTAACGACCTAGTCCGATGTAGGCGACCATGTTGTCGACCAACGGCTGCAGATTCGCGTCGTTGGTCGGATTGAGCACCATGTCGATGTTGCCGACGCTGGTCTCGAACCGCATGGTCTGGGCCCTGGCGGCGGAACATGCCAGGGCTGAAAGTGCGAACAAGCAGACAATACGCCGCGTCAATACCATGGGTGTCGCCTCTGCACGGTGATCGAAGACACTGTTCCGGGGAACGAGCACGGGCCGAAGACTCGGCCGTGATCGCGTCGAAAGCCAGCGGGCGGTTCCGGCGCCTAGCCCCGTTTCCCCCAAGCGAAGAGCCGCCCCGGGGAACCCTCAGTATAATTCGCGCCGCAGAATGCGCCACAAATCGGCCGAAATTCTCGTTGCGGCAGCCGGCCGGCGGTGCAACGGCGGGCCCCGCAATAGCTCGCAGGTTCCCGTTTGCGAAAATCGGCGTCCCGGCGGACGGGTCGTAGCGGTCTTGCGGGCGCCAGGCGGGCTTCCGCCGCGCCGCTATTCCCCGTCGCCCCGCAACTGAACGACCGCCGTCACGGGGAAGTGGTCCGATGGAAAGCGGCCGTCACGCTGCGTGCGAACGATCTCCGCATCGAGCACTTGCCAGTGACGCGAGGCGAGGATCGCGTCGATCTTCCCGCCGGCGACCGTCCCTTGGAATCCGTGGAACGTGCCGACTTCCTTCGCCTGGGGATGGAGTTTGCGAAACGTATCGGCGAGCCCGGCGGGGCCGCCGAGCAGGGCGCGGAAGGCCGGGTTGTCTTCAGCGGCGTTGAAGTCGCCCGTCACGAGGACCGGGAGCTTGTCGGCGATGTGCGCGGCGATCGTGTTCGTCATCAAGCGAGCGCTGCGCTCTCGCGCCGGTTGCGATTGATGGTCCCAATGCGTGTTGTAGACGCGAAAAGAAACGGGCTTCCCGAGCGCCGGATCGCCGGCTTGGGGCGATCGCTCCGCCGAGCGGTCGACGAACGACGTCCAGGTGCAGATCCTCGTGATTTCATTGCCCCAGTGCTTCGATCCGGGAACGTCCGGCGTGTCGGAAAGCCAGAACGTGTCGCTGACCAACTCGCGCAGCCGCTCCTTGCGATAGAGGACCGCCGAGAATTCGCCCTGGTTCTTGCCGTCATCGCGTCCTACGCCGAGACGGACGTACCCAGGAACCGCTGCCAGCAGTTCGTCGATTTGAAAATCGAGCGCCTCCTGCAAACACAACACGTCGGGAGCGAAATCTCGGACGACGGCGAACGCCAAGTCCCGCCGCTTCGGCCAAGCGTTCTCCCCGTCGGGCGCCGTGCCGTAGCGGACGTTGAACGACATGACGCGCAACGGCTCGACGGCGGTCGCTCGACCGTTTGCGGCCGTCGCGAGAAGGAGGCCCGCCAGCAGCGGCAGGAGCACGGAAACGGAGCGGACTCTTGGTGCGAAGGTCGTCATGGCATTCCGTTGATTGTGAGAATCGCTTCGAGGAGCCGGCCAACTTGGGCGACTCGCGAGCAACGCAGCGATTGACTGATTCCGCGGCCTTGCACTGCGTCCTCTGCCGCCTCTGCGCGAGGACGCCCTCACAGCCCTTCGTTGAGCCCCTGCAGTTCCTTCGGCAGGAAACGGCCGTTCTTGCGCACCAGTTCGCCGTCGAACCAGATCTCGCCGCCGCCGTAGTCCTCGCGCTGAATCAGCACGAGATCCCAGTGGATGCGGCTGCGGTTGCCGTTGTCGGCGTCTTCGTACGCTTTGCCGGGGGTGAGGTGGAAACTGCCGCCGATCTTCTCGTCGAACAGCGTGTCGAGCATGGGGTGCTTGACCCGGTTGTTCGTCCCCAGCGACCACTCGCCGCAGTAGCGGGCGCCCTCGTCCGAGTCGAGGATCGCGTTGAGCTTCGGCGTGTCGTTGGCCGTCGCCTTGACGATCTGGCCGTCCTTGAACTCGAAGCGAATGTCGCTGAACACGGTTCCTTGATACCGGCTTTGCGTGTTGAACGAGATGACTCCGTTGATGCTGTCGCGCACCGGGGCGGTGAAGACCTCGCCGTCGGGGATGTTGCGATCGCCGATGCACGACCGCACGGGGATTCCCTTGATCGAGAATTCGAGTTCCGTCCCCGGCGAGACGATCCGCACGCGATCGGCCGCCTCCATCCGAGCCACGAGCGGCTCTTGCGCTTTGGCCATCGCGGCGTAGTCGGCCGTGCAGACGTCGAAGAAGAAATCCTCAAACGCCGCAGTGCTCATCCCCGCGGCTTGGGCGAACGAGTCGGTCGGGTAGCGGAGCACGACCCATTTGGTTTCGGGGACGCGAATCTGACCGTGAACCTGATGCCACCAGTGCTGCTGGTACAGGTCCATCTTCGGCTGCGGCACATCGGCGAACTGCGAGCTGTTCGCGGCGCCGCGGATGCCGATGTACGCCTGCACGCTCCGCATGCGGGCGCCCTCAAACTCGGCCGCGGCCTTCATGCTCTCCTCGGTGGCCGTCGCGTACAACGACCGCAATACGGAGTTGTTCTTGGTCGACACCAGCGGAACCCCCCCCCGCCGGGCGGCCCCCTCGACCAGGGCGCATACGAGGTGCGGTTCGGGCAAGTCGAACGCCTCGATCAGAACCCGCTCTCCGGCGCCAAGTTGGCAACTGTGGTCAAGCAGCAGGGCGGCCAATTTGTCGATACGCGGATCATGCATGGCAAGCGAGCAAAGGTTGAAGGGGAGCGCGAAGATCCGAACGCCAGTAAGACGGCGTCATGAGCGAAGTCGCACACGAGGTCATGCGGCTGCGACCGGACGTGATTGCCGACGGCGCGAGGCGCAGATGTCCACGCGCAAACGTCGTAAGCGACCGCGCGCGTCGCGAAGGATTGTACCGCGAAGCCGGGCAAGGCAGCAGCCCTGCAGGACGTTTCGCGGTAGAATTCAGCGTGGGGAACTTCCCTGTACCGGGCCGGCGACCTGCGCGGTCGCGGCTTGATCGCGAATTTTCCGGGGCTCCGACTGCTCGCCTCCGATCCCTGTCCTCTCGCCTCTGACCCTCTTCCGAACGCCATGTCCACCGAGACCGATCACGCCGCCCCGTCGTTCGCCGAGACCGCGCTGGTGCTGGGAGGCAAGAGCGCCGACGAAGCTCGTCGCACTGGCGCCATCGACGCAGCCGACGACCAGGTCGAACGGCTCTTCGCCCCCGAGTACCAGACGGTCAACAGCCCGGCGCATCGCGCCGTGTGGGACCGCGGCGTGCCGGTCGGATTGTTCCAGAGCGAGCCTGCCCGCACCCCCGCCGACGTGCAGGGGGCGATGGACGCGGCGGTGGACGTGGTGCGCCGGCATCGCGACGCGGGGACGCTTCGCAACGACGAGGGCAAGATCGCCGAGAACGTGCTGGCAGATCTGGGGCCGACGGGCTACTGGGGGTTGCTCGTGCCGTGCGCGTACGGCGGACTCGGGGCGCCCTTCGCCTCGTTCGCGCCGTTTTTGACTCGTATGGCGACCGTCGATCCGACGATCGCCGGTTTGGCGTCGGTCCACGGCTGCATTGGCGCCGTCGACCCGGTTCGTACATTCGGCACGGTCGAACAGCGCGAGCGATTTCTGCCCGGGCTCGCGAGCGGCGAGCGGCTCAGCGCGTTCGCCCTTACCGAGCCGTGCGCGGGGAGCGACCTGACCGCGCTGCGCACCTCGGCCCGGCGCGACGGCGACCACTTCGTCGTCAACGGCGAAAAACTGTTCATCACCAACGTCGTCCCGGGGCGCACGATCGGGCTGGTGTGTCTGTTGGAAGGCAAGCCCGCCGTCCTGGTGGCGGAATTGCCTCATGCTGAAAACGAATCCTTCCAGCTTCGCAAATACGGCCTGTGGGCGCTCAAGCACACCTACAACCAGGGGATTGTGTTCCGCGATTTCCGCGTCCCGGCGGAGAACTTGCTCGCCCCGCCGCGGGGCGACGGGTTGACGATCGCCTACCACGGGCTCAACTTGGGCCGCGTTGCGTTGTGCGCGAACGCCGCCGGCACGATGCGGCAGATGCTCGCGTCGCTGCTCCCCTGGGCGAACTTCCGCGTCACCTACGGCGAAACGATCGCCAAGCGCGAGCTCGTCCAGCGGCGGCTCGCCCAACTCGCGGGGATGATCGTCGGCTGCGACGCCTTGGTCGCGTGGTGCGCGGGGCTGATCGACCGCGGCTACCGCGGCGAAATGGAGTGCGTCGTCGCCAAGATCTTCGGCAGCGAGGCTCAGAAGCGGGCCGCCGTCGAGATCTTCATGAAAACCCACGGCGGGCGATCGTTTCTCCACGGGCACCCCTTTGGCGACAACGTCCACGAGTATCTCGCCCCCTGCATCTACGAGGGGGAGGGGGAGATGCTTGCCATGGGGTTCTTCAAGTCGCTGGTGAAGGACCACGGCAAGCGATATTTCGAGCCGGTCGGCAAGGCCTTGGCCGCGGCGAAAATCAAGAAGCTCAATCCGGCAAACCCCCGCCATGCGTGGGCGCTCAAGGGGGTGGCCTGGCCGTATGTGAAGTGGCTGCTGGGGCGCAAGCTTCGCTTTGCGGCTGGCGTCGAGTTGCCGGCTCGGATGCCGAGCGAGCTGCGCGCGCACGCCGAGTTCGCTTGCAAGGAACTGCAAAAGCTGGCCCTTGAGATCAGCGGCACAATGAGCAAGTTCCAGCTTTCGCTGACAGACCGTCAGTGTCGGATGGTCGACCTGTCGCAACGCAGTCAGGACCTGATCGTGATCCTGTGCACGGCGTTGTACGGCGCCCGCCAGGAGAGCGAGGTGTTGCGCATGGCTGCCGACGTGCTCTGCACCGAGCTCGCCGAGCGCGTCACATTTCGCCGGCCGAGCAACAGCTCCTACCGGCGCCTTGGGCAGCTTGGCGAGAAGCTGGCCGCGGGCGAGTTCCCCGGGCTCGATGCATCGAGCGGCGAGTCGATCCTCATGCCGTACTGATTCCGGGATTCGGAGAGCGCGAGAGCAACGCTACGGCTCGTTCGGCTGGCTCGCCGGCCAGGGGGGTTGTCCTGTCGCCAACAGGACGTTCGTCCACAAATCGCCGGTGACCTCCATTCGCTTCTTGTGAGCGATCGCCGTGCAGATGGGGACGTGGACGAACATGTTGTTGACCATGCCGATCAACATGTCGGTGTTCCCCGCCATTGCGGCGTGGACGCCGTAGCGGGCCATCTGGTCGCTGAGCAGGCGGTCGGCGGTATTGGCCGGGACGCTGCGGATGAGGTAGCTGGGGTCGATGTACTTGAGAGCGACGTCCATCCCCTCGTTCTTGAAATAGGCGTTGATCTCGCTCCGCAGGAACAGTCCGACGTCGCCGTAGGCTCGGTTGCCCGAGGCGTCGGTCCCCCGTTGGTCGTCCCCGCCGCAGAGCGACTGGCCGGCGCCCTCGGCCACCGCGATCACGGCGTGTTTGCGTTCGAGCAGCCGCTGCTTGAGGGCCGGCAACAGTCCGTTGGGGCCGTCGAGGCAGAACTCGATCTCCGGGACCAGGCAGAAGTTCACTTCCTGGCTGGCGAGCGTCGCCCAGGCCGCGATGAACCCGGCGTCGCGGCCCATGAGTTTCACCAACCCGATCCCGAGCGGGGCTCCCTTTGCCTCGACATGGGCGCACGACAGCGCGTTCTGCGCCGTCTCAAGCGCGGTCGCGAAGCCGAACGTGCGGAACACGTACATGATGTCGTTGTCGATCGTCTTGGGGATGCCGACGACGGCGATCCGCAATCCGCGGCGATGGATTTCCTCGTGAATCGCATGAGCGCCGCGCTGCGTTCCGTCGCCGCCGACGCAAAACAGAACGTCGATGTGCGACCCTTGGAGGAAATCGACGACGACACGCGGGTCCTGCGGCCCCCGGCTCGAGCCGAGGATCGTTCCGCCGACGTCGTGGATGTGCGACACCCGTTCGTCAGTCAGCTCGATCGGGTCGAGCCGCGCCTCGGGGGTGAGTCCCAGGTAGCCGTTGCGGATTCCCAACACGCGCCGCACGCCGTAGTTGTGCCGCAGTTCTAGAAAGATCGACCGTACGACGTTGTTCAGCCCTGGGCACAGCCCGCCGCAGGTGACAATTGCGGCGGTAGTGAAATACGGGTCGAAGTAGACCTTGGCTCGCGGCCCGGCCCGTTCGAACGCGACATCCTGGCCGGGGGCGTCGGGGGAAAGGTCGAGTTGGTGCCTCACCCGCGAACTGCCGCAGACAAAGTCCCCCAGGCCGTCCCCGGGGGTGCTCGACACGAGCTTCAGCGGCGAGGGGATTTCGTTCGGTCCGAGCGTCGGGATGACCAAATCGGCGGGGGCGAGCATGGCGGCCTCGTCAGGTGCGAGTGGTTCGCGAAGGCGACTGCAACGCAGTCGCCGCGGCCCGCCGCCAGGGCCGCTAGCGTTATGGTGCGCAAGCAAGGCCCTTGTCCAGAGCGCCCGCCGCTTTTTCGATCGCCGACCGACAACTCACGGACGGTCTGGTCGCGATCCGCGGCCGTGTGTTACAAGCTCCCGGCGAATTCTGCGGCGCCGGAGGCCGAACGTTCGAAAACGCTCATCCCGAGGAACAGATCCGTGAAACGCAGCGTTTTTCCTGTCGAGTCGTCGATCGCCTTCGTCCTGGGAGTCGTGTTACTGGGCGTCGTGCTGCTGGGCGTCGACACGACGACGGCCCGCGCCCAGCAGTGCGACGAGGACTGCGCAACCTGTCAGATCGAGCGCGGCCGACCGCATCGTGCGCTTGATACGGCCGGATCGGTGCTCGGCGTGTTCGACAAGTTGGCCCTCTGGGACCGCCGAGCACGCAATCACGCCGTTTCCGCCGACACCGAGGCGGCCGTTGCCCAGTACGCCGCGGTCAACGGGCTCTCGACCACCAAGGTGCGCATCAACCAGTACGCCCCCGGCGACGAGTGGCGGCGACTGGCGGCGAACAAGGAGGTCGGCGCCGGGTGGCGATACACCTTCGGGGCAATCACGACGCTGGGCTACACGATTTTGCCCGGGCGACTGCTGGGACGCGACTCGTATAACCCGTACACCGACACGGTGAACATTTACTCCGACCTGCCGCCGCTGGCCATGGAGCAGGCGGCCCACGCCAAGAACATTCGCAATCGCGAACGTCCGGGAACGTACGCGACGCTCACCTCGCTGCCGCTGGTGAACCTGTTCCCCGAGAAGATCGCCAAAGACGACGTCCTCGATTACGTGACCCGCACGGGCGACCCGCACCAGCGCCGCGAGGCGTACGACGTGCTCACGCCGCAGTACGGGGCCGAAGTCGGCGGACAGCTGGGGCAGGTCTTCACGTCGTTCGAACTCGGCCCGAGGTTGGCCGGCGCCGCGACGGGGCACGTCCTGAAACGTCCGCGGCACGAAGCCGCCGAACGCCGCCGAGCGGACGCCCTCGCCGCAGCGGAGCGTACTGCGACCACGGATCCCGAGGTCCGGCAGGCGTCGGCCGAGGCGCCGGACGACGGAACCGCCGAGGAACACGCTGGAACGCGATGACATTCGCGAGAATCTGCGTTCCCCGGCGGATTCTGCGGCTCGTTCTCGCGCCCTTGGCGCGGTTGGCGGATCAAGACAACCGCCATGAAACGGCGGTCGAGCGCCTTGCAACGCGACGGCGACGTTCACGCGATCAGTTCGTGAACCACGCGACCGTGGACGTCCGTCAGGCGGAAGTCTCGTCCCGCGTGGCGGTAGGTGAGCCGCTGGTGGTCGAAGCCCATCAAGTGCAAGATCGTCGCGTGCAGGTCGTGAACGTGCACCCGGTTCTCGACGGCTCGGAAGCCGAACTCGTCGGTCGCTCCGTGGACGTACCCGCCGCGCACCCCCCCGCCGGCGAGCCACATCGTGAATCCGTAGTGGTTGTGATCGCGGCCGTTCACTTTGCCTTGGTTGAGCCCCTCCTTGGGCAGCTCGACGGTCGGCGTGCGGCCGAACTCGCCGCCCCAGACCACCAGCGTCTCGTCCAGGAGTCCTCGCTGTTTGAGATCCACGAGCAGCGCTCCGATCGCTTGATCGCACTGACCGGCGAGATTGCGGTGTTGCACCTCGATGTCGTCGTGGCTGTCCCACGGCTGCCCCTCGCCGTGCCACACTTGGACGAAGCGCACGCCGCGTTCGACGAGACGTCGGGCGATGAGAATTTGCCGAGCTTGCACTCCAGGGCCGTACATGTCGCGTACATGCTGCGGTTCGCGGCTTACGTCAAACGCCTCGGCCGCCTCGGTCTGCATGCGGAACGCGAGCTCGAACGACTGAATCCGCGAGTCGAGCGTCGCATCGGGCGCCGGACCGGCGCGGAGCTCGTTGAGCCGAGCCATCAGATCAAGCTGTGCGCGTTGCCGGCTGGGAGCCGTTCGCGTGCTGCGGATGTTTTCGATGAGCTTCTCGATCGCCTCATGCTGCGTGTCGAGGTAGGCCCCCTCGAAAATCCCCGGCAAAAACCCCGACTGCCAGTTTTGCGTCTCCTGGATCGGATACCCGCCGGGGCACATCGCCACGAACGCCGGCAGGTTCTGATTCTCCGCCCCCAGGCCGTACACCAGCCACGAGCCCAGACTGGGGCGAATCTGCCGGGCGTCGCCGCAGTTCATCAGGAGCAGCGACGGCTCGTGGTTCGGCACGTCGGCGTGCATTGAGCGAACGACGGCAATGTCGTCGATCGACTGCGCCGTGCGGCGGAACAGATCGCTCACCTCGATGCCGCTCTGGCCGTAGCGACGGAATGGGAACGGCGTGTCGAACACGGCGCCGGTGGGGCGTTCGGTTTGCGGAGCGCCCCCGGGGAGCACCTGCCCCGCGTACCGCCGCAGCGCCGGTTTGGGGTCGAAGGTGTCCAGGTGCGACGGTCCCCCGTTCATGAACAGGTGAATCACCCGTTTCGCCCGCGGAGCGAAGTGGGGCGTCCGCGGCAAGAGCGGGTTCTCGGCCGCCGCCATCGCCGGCGAGGCGAACAAGTCGCCGAGCGCCAAGGCGCCGAACCCCATTCCGCAGCGAGTCAGCAGTTGTCGGCGATTGAGCACGGAACCAACTTTCAAGGGAGCCAAAGTCCGGGGACGCACGTTCGGATTCACGACGACGGCGCAACGGACACGACGAAGGCCGCGAAGGGGCCCGTTGCACTTGTCGTCGTACTCGTCGTGTCGTCGCGGTTTCTCATCTCGCTGCACCGTCAATCGAGAAACAGAAACTCGTTGCTCATAAGCAGCGCCTGTGCGAGTTGCTGCCAGCGATCGAGCAACGGGGGCTCGGGGCCGTGAAAATCGGCCGTCGAGCGGTGGACGACCCGCTTCTCGCCGGGCGATTCGACGCTCGCTTCCACGGCCAGCTCGAAGGTGTCGTACGTGTCGTCGCCGCGGCACTCGACGACTAGGTCGACCTGTTCGCCGACGTCCGCCGTCGTCGCGGGCGGGTCCAGGCGGATCTCGCCGTGCGTCAGGTCCCATGCGGCCAGTTGTCCCAACCGGCTGCTGACAAGCCGCAGGCGAACGCCGTCGCCTTGATCAGAGGGACGGGCGAACCGGCCGGAGACTCGCAACGAGCCCCCCTTCGCGGCCGTAAACCGCAGCACGACGGCCTGATCTACGCTGCTGCCTGGATGGCCGCCGCCGGCGCTCCAATGCGCGTACGCGAGCTCAGGGTGCGGGAACTCGGGCCCCGTTTGCCACGAGGTTCCGGTGAAATGCCCAAATGGGGCGAACTCGACGCGTTGCGAAGCCTCGTCGAACTTCCCCCAGCCGTAGCTCCACGGCGAACGAGCCGCGACGGCGTCCTCGTCTCCCGCGGCGGAACTGGCGAGGAAAGCTGCGGCCGCTTCGACCTCGGCCTCGGCGGGCGAGCGGCCGATCGCGTTGCGGAACAATCGCTCGATTGCGGCGCGGGAATGCGGCGCTGGATCGCCGCTCGCGTCGCCTTCCGCAGCTCGGGCGGCCAATCCGCAGGCGGCCTCGATGACGACGGGACTGTTCAGCGCATAGAGCGCCTGGTGAGGCGACGTCGTCTGTGCTCGCTGCGGCGAGTGCGCATTGGGATTCGCAAAGTCGAAAGTCCGAAAAAACGCCGGCAGGTTCTGCCGCTCGACGAATCCGTACAGCGCTCGACGTTCGCCCCCCGTACCGTCGGTGAGCGAAACAGGCGCTCCGCCGAGGGTCGCGTCGAGCCGCCCCGCGGCCGTGAGCAGCGAGTCGCGATATTGTTCCAAATCGAGCCGCTTGCGGTGCGCACGCCACAGCAGCGTATTGTCGGGATCGCTCGCTTCGGCGATTGCCAGTGCGCCCGGGTCCGCAACCGTCGATTGGCGGTAAGCGGTCGAGAGCACGATCTGCCGCACCAGCCGCTTGGTCGACCAGCCGCGGTCGACGAACTCAGTCGCCAGCCAGTCGAGCAATTCCGGATGCGTGGGGGGCTCGCCGCGCGTGCCGAAGTCGCTGGGAGTCGTCACCAGCCCGCGGCCAAGCAGTCGAGCCCAGACGCGATTGACCCACACCCGCGCCGTCAGCGGATTGTCGGGCGAAGCGATTCTCCGGGCCAGTTCCAAACGACCGCTCCCCTGCTGAAACGGCGGCGATTCCGCGTCGGTCAAACAGGTCAAGAACCGCCGTACGACGTGCGGGCCGTGAGCTCCCGGATTTCCGCGCAGAAATACGACGGGTTCGACCGGCGTCGCCCGATCCGCCAGTCCTGGCGGCAATTCCTCGCGAACCGTTTCCTCGCTGCTGGCGAACACGCCGTAGAGCGCGTAGTAGTCGGCGGTCGGGATCGGATCGTATTTGTGATCGTGGCAGCGGGCGCACGCCACGGTCAGTCCCAACAGCGATCGCGTCGTCACGTCGATCCGATCGTCGATGATGTCGTGCGGATTGTTCAGAAACCTCCGGCCGAGCGTGAGGAACCCCGCCGCCGGCGCCGCCGCGGTCGGTTCGGCCGTTTGTTCCCCCGCAAGCTGTGCGACGAGAAACTCGTCGTACGGCATGTCGGCGTTCAGCGCCGCGACGACCCAATCGCGGTATTTCCAAGCGCCGGGATAGTCGCGACTTTCCTGGAACACGTACCCCTTGGTGTCCGCATAGCGAGCCAGATCGAGCCAGAGCCGAGCCCAGCGCTCTCCGTACTGGGGCGAAGTCATCATTCGGTGGACCGCTGCGGCGTAAGCGTCGTCGCTGGGATCGGCCGCAAACGCCTCGGCCTCCTCGGCCGAGGGCGGCAGCCCTGTCAAATCGTACGAGAGCCGCCGCAGCAAGTCCCGCGGTGCGGCGTCGGGCGCCAACGGCAAGCGGTGCGACTCGAGCCGCGCCAGGACGAAACGATCGACCTCGGTCCGCACGCGACTGGCGTCGCGCAATTTCGGCGGCGCCACGCGACGGGGCGGCTGGAGCGACCACAACGGCCCGCTCGCGGCAGGCTCGGCACGTCGATCGCCGCCGGTCGCTTCGTCGGCGGCTGTGAAAAAGTTCGTGTCGAGTTCGCCGACCCACGCGGCGATCTCGTCGACGACATCCGCCGGCAGTTTGCCTTGCGGCGGCATCTCCAGCGATTCGTAGCGAAGGGCCGAGATCAACAGGCTCGCGTCGGCGTCGCCCGGATCGATCGTCGCCCCCGAACTCCCTCCGCGGGCCAACCCGGCCAGCGAATCAAGTCGCAACTCCCCGCTCACCGCGGTCGCCTCGCCGGAGTGGCACTCGTAGCAGTGCTCGACCAGCACCGGACGCACGCGGCGTTCAAAGGCGTCGAGCGCCTCGGGAGAGAGCGGGGCGGGAGCGTCGGCTGCACGACACGTCCCGGGGAACGCAAGGACCAGCGCCCAGGTCCCGAGGGACGCACACGCGGTCAATCGACAAACTTCGCGGCGCAGTCGCACGGGCGAGTCTCGCGGAGTCGCGGAGCGGGCCCGTCGTTACGCGCCCGCCGACGCCGAGCACGATGGACGAAAATCCAAAGAGTTCGACGGCGTTCCCCCCGTTGTACCATGCGACGCAGCGCATCGCCTACCGCCAAGCTGGCCGGGGCGTGAGGTCGAGGTCGTTCTGGGGAAGGGGGGCTCGCTTCGCTCGTCCCCCGCCGCACTCGACTGGGCGTTCACATTGCCATGCTGCGCAAACCATGGGTGCCGGTTGCGCATCGGCAACGATTCCGCCCGCAAGGCACGCCCGAATTGCTCGACTAGGCCGCGCCGAGCGTCCGCGTGCGACCGGCGTTGACGATCCACTGCGCCACCTTGGCGACCGTCGGTACGGGGCTGTTCCGCAGAATGCGCTGGCCGTCCGTCGTGCGACAGAGCGTGCCGATGCGCTCGGCAAGTTCACCGGCGTTTGCTCCGGCGATCTGCTCCGGGGCGGCGTAACCGCATGCAACCAGCAGTTGAGCCGCGACTCCGCGCAGCTCGGGGATGCGGCATACCAGCCAAGCCTGTGTCTGCCAGTCGCGAATCCGCTCGACCGTAATGCGGCGATCCCCCAGTTCCTCAGCGACCGACCCCGGGTCGCACGCCAGCAGATCGGCCACCGTGCGAATGCCGACGCCAGCGAGGGCCTGCGACATCTTCTCGCCGATGGCCGGGGCGTCGACGACCGGGCTCTCCAGTTCCAAGAAGTAGCGCTGGGCTCGCTGGGAGGGCGATGCGGCAGTGCGGGACTTGCGGGCCGATCGATCGCGCGCACCCTTGACGGAGGGTATGGGCGTCGGCGCCGGTCGGTGGGGCTTGACGATCGGGGTAACGGTCGCGATCCCTTCGCCGCGGAGATTGCGTTGCCAACTGGCGAATGCCGACGACCGGCGCCAGCGCTCGCTGCGTCGTTCGGCGGCGCGACGCCAATTGCGAAGCTGATCTCGCGAGAAGCGGTCGCTCGCCGAGGCGAATCGCCGACCGCGCTCCGTCGCCAGGAACGCATCGACCGTTGCGATCAAGTCGTCGACGTCAACGCCGGCCAATTCGTCGGGGGTCGTCACGCCGCACGCGCCGAGCACTTGCGCATCGTTCAGCGACACGTCCGGCACGAAACACATCAGCCGCATGTGGGTCTGCCACAACCGGACGACCGCCGCGGTCACGCTCGGCAGGGCCAACGATGCAGAGATCCGTTCCGGATCGGCGGCAAGCAATTCGCCGGTCGTACGTACGCCGACCGCATGAAACCGCGCTGCCGTATTGTTGCCCAGTACGGGGAAATCGGCGATCGAGGCGTCTTCCGTGAGATAGTAGACGGGCCGATTGCCGTCGTTGTTCGGCCATGCGCCGGCGACCCGCAGGGCCGGGGCGGGACCATCGGTCGTCGTGCGCACGAGCCGGATCGAGGTTCGCGTTTCCGGCTCGACTTGCGGCGCCGTGACGGACGCCACGCAGGGACGTTCCGCTTGCAACGCATCGAGCCGGAAGATCTCGACCCCCAAGCCCTCGAACCGCTGCACGGCGTCCTGGTCGGCCGTCGCGACGATCACCTGCTGTCCGCGGGCCGCGAACGACGCCAGCACCCCCGCCATTGCGGCCGCGTCGGCGGGGGTCTGCCGCAGGAAGGGTTCGTCGAGCACAAGCGGCAGCCGCTCTCCTGAATCGGCGTGCGTCGCGGCCAGGGCGAGCGTCACCGCCAAATACGCCTGATCGCGTTCCGCGGGAGTCAGCTCGGAGAACGAACGGCGGCGACCGTCGCGATCGATCACTTCGCCGACAGCGCCCGCGCCGCCGCGCTGCGTGCGAATCTGCACGAGACGGCCGTCGGTCAACTGGGCGAGCACGTCCGAGGCGCGCCAACCGGCGGGCGACTCGTGCCGGCGATGCTCGCAGCCGCAGCCCAGCAGTCTGCCGATCTCGGCCTCAAGCCGCTGCAGTTCGTCGCGCATGCGGTCGATCGCCTCGGGGCCGAGCAACTCGGCTCGGCGGCGTTGGAGCTGCTCCCACGCCCGCTGCTCGGCGGCGAGCGTTTGCTCGGCCGCGTCGAGTTCGGCTTCCGCTTGCGCAATCCGCGCCGCCAGTTCCGCCGCATCGCGCCGTGCCGCCTCTTCGCGCGCGACCCGGTCGCCGCGCCCCAGCAGCATCGCGTCCGATTCGACGACGAACCGCCCGTGGTGTTCGCATTGGCAATGCCCGTCGATCGGGCCGAGCGGATACTGCACGACTCCCTGGCGTTCCAGTCGCTGCCGGTGGAGCAGTCCTTGCCGCGAATCAAGCAGTTGTTCGAGTTGCTCGGCGAGATCGGTTTGCGCCCGTGAGACTTGCCGCGCCTCGGCCTTGAGGCGTTGACGACGAACGGCGCGCTCCTGCTCGGCGATCTGGCCGCACAGGGCGTACGCCTGCTGCCGCAGCATGTCGGCCACCGGCGAGATGCGCGCGTGGGCCTCGGCTCCCGGACGGCGAGCCGTGTCGATCGTACGCGCCAGTTGGGCCGTTTCCGCATCGAGGTCCCCGAGCAGCCGTTCGATGACCCCCAGCGTCGCGCGCTGGTCGGCGAGGCTGTCCTCGGAGTGAGCGGCGCCGTCGGGATGCGCTTCGGCCAACTCGCGACGCAGCGTTGCTTCGCGTTGCTGCAGATTGGCGAGCGTCTGCCGGCAACGACCGATCTCGGCGTCGAGCGTTTCCAGTTCGAGTTGTTGTTTTTCGCGGTCGCCCGGTGCGGTGCGGCAGGCGGTCGATTCCAAGGCGTAGTACCGCAGTCGCGTCCCCAGCCCGGCTTGCTCGGCCTGCAGACGCTGCAACTCGGCGAGCAGGTCCTCGCGCTGTCCGCGGCGTGACTGCAGCGAGCGCTGCAGTTCGGCCGATTGCCGCTGCAGATCGCCGCTTTCGTGACGCCGGCCTGAGAGCTGGCCCTCAAGCTGCAAGGCCAATTCGTCGCGACGAGCAATGAGGGCGTCGAGCTGTTTGTTGATCGATTCGGAGCCGCCGTCGCGTGTCCGCGGCGAGCGCCGGCCAGAGCTCTCAGCCGGTCGGTCTTCCGGAGCGTGACCGTTGGCGTCCGGTTGCTGAATCGCCGCAAGATGGGCGTTAAAATCGCGGGCGAACGCCGCTGAGAACAGATCCTCGACGCGCGTCCCTGCGGCGAAGTCGACCGCGTACAGCCGGGCGAGCAGCCGCGGCGGGGCGTTGCCGAGCAATCGCTGAATGCTCCGCCCGTCGATCGCCGATCTGTCGGCCGCCGCGACCGTCAGCCGGCCAAGCGGGGATTCGTCGCGATGGCGCCGGAGAACGTACTGGCCATTGCGACTGGCGACGCTGAGCGACCCGGCCGCCGCGGGTTTCGTGGCGCCGGCGGATCGATCGCCGACGTGCGTCTTGCCGTAGAGCAAATGCCCCAGCAATTGAGCGACGGCGCTCTTGCCGCTCCGCGGGGGGCCGTAGAGGACGTTCACCTGCGGGGCGAGTCGCTCGAAGGCGAGATCGGATCGGCCGTCCTGGCCGGCCAGCGTGAGCCCTGTGACGTTCATCGACTGCATCCTTGCAACGCGTCGCCCGCTCCGGGGCGCAGGCCTAGATTCTTCGAGGGCGTCGGCGACCGTGCCGTTCTGCGCGCACCGCAGCCGCCTGGAGAGCAAGTTACTCAAACGCGGCAAACGAGGCAACGCGAGTGTTGCTGGCGCCGACGATGCGGGGTCGTTCTTTGGGACCAGTAGCGAGCCCCGAACATGCCCCAGCCGCTGACAGTCTGCCGGCTCGCCAATCGCCGCATTTTGCGCAGTTTGACGACCTCAACGGCCGCGCGAACCGAGCCTGACGACAAATTCGCCGCCGATCACGTTAAATGGAGGCCGCAGCGTCTCCTGCCGCCGGATCTGGATGACGACCTGAATCGCCTCCGCCCGGTAGGACGAGCGAAGTTTGGCGGCCAAGTAGGGGGCCGTGATCAACCCCTTGGTCACCAGCCCGATTCCCTCGGTCGACACGTTGACGACCATCATCTGAAACGTGGGGCTGATCGGATTCAGGTCATGGTCCAGTTCCACCGCCGCCGCAGGCAAGGCGACAGGTCTGCGGGCCGATCGGCGGCGCTCCTTGAAGCCGTAGGCTTGATCGTGTTGAAAGCTGAGTCGCGCGATTTCGGCCCGCGTGTCGGGCGCGATGGGAGGCAGATAACTGGTGTCGAAGTACCGGTCGTCCAAGGCGACCCGTTCGCTCAATTGCCGCAGTCGACTGGGGATGCACATTGCCGCGTAGGGGAGCCCGCACTCGACGCAGAGCCAAACCGACGCCTGCTCTCCCGCTCCGGCCAACCGCAACGGCAGCGCATATTCGCACCGATTGCAGACAATCGGCGAGAAGGCGGCGTGCAGCGGCGGCGCTGCCGCGAGTGAACTTGACATAGTCTGCCCCTATGCCGTCCAGTTGACGGGCTCGCAAATCCGCCGGCGCGAATGAATCTTGCGATCATTGAAAACATACGTTGTCTTCCCCGGGCGTGCGGGGGCGTTTTTCCGTGCTCGGCGGGCCCTGGTCGCGACCTCGTTCCCCTCAATTTGGTTGTAGCGGTCGTGCACTTTCAGACGCTCGTCCTGGGGCTAGGCGGCGTCGGCCCAATCGCGTGGCGCCGCTTGGTATCCGAATACTCGCAGCACGAAAAGCTCACTGATGATTGATACTTCCAGCTCACCATCCGCCTGCCGCGCGGACTGCGCAAAGGAACTCAACAGTCCTACGAACCGAGCCGAACTACGAACTCGCCGCCGATGAGGTAAAAAGGGGCCTTCAGTTCCTCCTGTCTGCGGATTCGAATGACAACTTGAATCGGCTCTGCTCGATAGGTTGAGCGGAGCTTGGCCGCCAGATACGGGGCCGAGATCGATCCCCTGGCCGCGAGGCCGATCCCTTCGGTTGAGACGTTAACGACCATCATTTGAAAAGTGGGACTGATCGGGAAGAAATCATTGTCAAGTTCCACGGCAGATGCGACCAATGCCATCGTCACTCGGGGTGAGCAGCGGCTGTAGGCTTTTGCCCCGTTTTCCATGACCGAAACAGATAGCTGGCCGATCTCAAGCAACAAGTCAGGTGAGATCGGGGGCAGATAACTCGTGTCGAAGTAGCGGTCGTCAAGGGCAACGCGAGCGCTTTGGGAGGCCAAGAGTTCCGGCAGGCAGACTGCCGGAAACGGAATCCCGCAATTCGCGCACAACCAGATCGCGGCATGTTCGCCTGGCCCCGCAGATCGAAGCGGCAGTGCGCAGTTGCATCGATCGCAGACGAGCGGTGCAATCGATGAGTCAGCGGGCCCTGAGGACGCAAGCGAGGCGGACATCGTAAAACCTCCTTCGCCTTGATCGCTGCATCGCGGGTCAAGACGTACACCCAATGATGGACCAGTCGGGAGAGAGAATATCAAGGATGTCGATTTGCCCGTTGATTGTACAATTGAAGCGAAAAATGAGAAACGTCAGTCTTGTAGCGTGAACACCCCTAGTGCTTCTAGGAACAGGTCGATTTTGTTCATGAGAATGCGTTTTCAATCCCTCGTCCTGGGGCTCGGCGGCGTCGGCTCGGCTGCGCTTTGGCGGTTGGCCCAGCGAGGAATATCGGTCGTGGGGATCGACCGCTTTGCGCCGCCGCATGATCGGGGGAGTTCGCACGGCAAGACGCGGATCCTGCGACAGGCGTATTTTGAACACCCCGACTACGTGCCGCTGGCCCGCGCAAGTTACCGCTTGTGGGACGAACTCGAGCAAGCCGGCGGCCAGCCCCTCCGGCACAACACGGGCTTAGTGCAATTCGGCCCGGCTGACGGAGCGGTCGTGCGCGGCGTGCTGACTGCGGCGCGCGAGCATCAATTGCATGTCGAGCAGTTGGAATCGGACCAGGTACGCCGCCGCTGGCCCGGCTTCGCCGCCGACGGGCTTGCCGCGGTCTACGAGCCGGCCGCCGCGGCGCTGTTGGTCGAGCGATGCGTCGCCGCCCAGCTTACGGCTGCGCGCGCCGCCGGTGCTGAGATCATCATGAACGCCGAGGTCCTCGGCTGGTCCTTGGGGTCGCCGCTCGTCGTGAACACGACTGTCGGCACGTTCAGCGCCGATCGACTGGTGGTCGCCGCCGGGCCGTGGGCCGGTCCGCTCTTGGCCGAGACGAACGTTTCCGTTCAGGTGCGGCGCAAGGTGGTCGCGTGGTACGGCGCCGCCGAACAGTTGCACGCCGCGGCCGGCTATCCCTGCTTTTTGTTCGAACTGCCGACGGGGGTCTTTTACGGTTTCCCGGCCTTCGACGATCAAGGGGCCAAGGTCGGCGAACATTCAGGGGGGGACGACGTTGCCGACCCGCTCGACGTCGATCGCAGTCTCCGCGTCGCCGATGCCGAGCCGCTCGACGAATTCGTCCGCGCGCGCCTTCCCGGCGTGCATGGCGCGCGAAGCGGCCACTCGGTCTGCATGTACACGATGTCGCCGGACGAACACTTCCTCGTCGACGCCTTGCCGAGCGACCCGCGGATCGTGTTTGCCGCGGGGCTCTCCGGACACGGATTCAAGTTTGCGCCGGCGCTCGGCGAGGCGCTCGCCGAGTTGGCCCTCGACGGGGGGAGTCGTCTGCCGATCGAGTTCTTGTCGCTCCGCCGCTTCGCCGCTGCGCAGTGAGGGCGCCTTGGCCGACCGCTGCACCCGTCGGTACCGCGAGACTCGCGAACACCCGCGAACCATTGGCCCTGGCGAAGGTTCGATTCGAGTCCAGCCGTCCGCACGTGGCACTGGCTGGCGTCCCCCGGCGCTCCTTCTCTTGCCCGGCAAGATCCGTCCTGCGCGCCGCTGCGCGAGGTTCGCGGTCGATCGTGGAACGCGAAGGTCTCACGGACTCGAGATCTGACCTTGCGCGTCGAAGGCGACGTTCTGCGCGACGCGAAGGAAGTTCTTCAGGTTGCGGCGATTAAGCGATCTATTCTGCGCAGCGCCGTCGCGAAATCGCGCCGCGACCGCCAGGGCGTGGCGACCGCCGCTTGTGCAGGTGGTACGATTTAGTCCGAATTGCGTTGCGCCCGCCTAAACGCAACCAATTCCGTCCTCGCCTCTTGGGCCGCCATCGGTTCGGGCGAATTGGGTTTCAGGTGGTGGAAATGCACACAGTCGTCTTGCTCGGCGCCGGAAAGATCGGCCGGATGATCGCCCGGTTTCTGGTCGATTCGGGAGACTACCGCGTTCGCGTCGCGGACAACGATCCTGCTGCGCTCGAGCGACTTGCCCGCGGGCTGGCCGTCGAACCGATCGAGTTGAACGTCGAAGACCAGACCTCGCTGGTCAAGGCGCTCGACGGGGCCGACACGGTCGTCTCGGCGCTCAGTTACTACCACAATCCCCGCGTCGCCGAGGCGGCGTTGGAGACGGGGACGAGCTATTTCGACCTGACCGAAGACGTCGAGACCACTCGTCGGGTGCGCGAGATCGCCGCGAAGGCTCGCCCCGGGCAAATCTTCATGCCGCAGTGCGGCTTGGCCCCCGGCTTCATTTCGATCGTCGCCTACCATCTGACCCGGTATTTCGAGAAGCTCGACACGGTGCGGATGCGCGTCGGCGCTCTGCCGCAGTTTCCCACCGGGTCGCTCAAGTACAACCTCACGTGGTCGACCGACGGGCTCATCAACGAATACTGCAACCCCTGCGATGCCGTGTACGCCGGTCGACGGATCGACGTGTTGCCGCTCGAGGGGCTCGAAAACTTCTCGCTCGACGGCGTCCGTTACGAGGCGTTCAACACCAGCGGCGGGCTGGGAACCTTGTGCGAGACGCTCGAGAAGTCGGTCCGCGAATTGAACTACAAAACGATCCGTTATCAGGGGCATCGCGATCAGATGGTGCTGCTGGTCAACGAACTTCAACTCGGCGAAAGGCGGGATCTGCTCAAGGAAATCCTCGAGCAGGCCGTGCCAATTACCTTCCAGGACGTCGTCGTCACGTTCACCACCGTCACCGGCTGGCGCAACGGCCAACTGGTCCAGGTGACCGACGCCCGTAAGATTTACCACGAGCTCATCGGCGACGAGAATTGGAGCGCCATCCAGATTACGACCGCCGCGGGCATCTGCGCCGTCGTCGACTTGCACGCAGCGGGGCGCTTGCCAAGCCAGGGTTTCGTCCGTCAAGAAGAGGTTGGGTTCGAGGAGTTTCTCGCCAACCGGTTCGGCAAGCGTTACGACGCGGCTAGCGCCACCCGCTTCAGCACCGGCGCGGGCACGATGCCGATCCGGCCGTTTCAACCGAGGTGAGCTTGGAGAGTCGCGGGTTCGAAGCAGGACAAGGCAAACAATCTCGCAAAACGAGGGCGCTCACGCCCTCCGCTCCCCAAGCTGACGTGACGGCGACGCCGCGACTCCCCCAGCACAATCCGCGGTTCCTCCGTTCCCGAGCGTCGCCCGCCGGTCAACCAGTCAGTCTCTTGAGGTGTCGGCATGAGCAGCGAGGCAACCGAGGTCTTGAAGCGATTAGGCATGCCGGGCGAGCCCGCGGCGATCGCCATCGGGGGACGGTGGGAGGTCGGCCGCGGCGAGTCGCTCGCAGTCCGCTCGCCAATCGATGGCGCCCCGCTCGCAACGCTCCCCGCCGCGACCTCGGAGCAAACCGCCGCTGCGATCGCCAAGGCCGCTGAGGCGTTTCGCGCGTGGCGCGTCGTCCCCGCCCCGGTGCGCGGCGAGTTCGTCCGCCGCTTCGGCGAGCAGCTTCGCCGGCATAAGTCCGACCTTGCCGCGCTGGTCGCCCTCGAAGCGGGCAAGATCGCGACCGAGGCCCTTGGCGAAGTTCAGGAGATGATCGACGTTTGCGACTTTGCCGTGGGGCTCAGTCGCCAACTGTACGGCAAGACGATCGCCAGCGAACGACCCGGCCATCGGCTCGCCGAGCAGTGGCTCCCCTTGGGGCCGGTCGGCGTCATCTCCGCGTTCAACTTCCCCGTGGCCGTTTGGGCGTGGAACGCCGCGATTGCGTGGGTCTGCGGCGATCCGGTCGTTTGGAAACCCTCGGAAAAGACCCCGCTCACCGCGGTTGCCTGCCAGGCGCTCGTCGCCAAAACGCTCGCCGAATCGCCCGAAATCCCGGCGGGCGTATCGTGCTTGGTCGTCGGCGGCGCCGACGTGGGACGGATGCTCGCCGAGTCGCCGCAATTGCCGCTGGTGTCCGCAACGGGATCGACGCGCATGGGTCGCGCCGTCGCCGAGGCAGTCGCCCGTCGCCTGGGGCGGTCGCTGTTGGAACTCGGCGGCAACAACGGGATGATCGTCGCTCCCTCGGCCGATCTGGAACTGGCGATCCGCTCGATTGTGTTCGCCGCGGTTGGCACGTGCGGCCAGCGTTGCACGTCGCTGCGGCGATTGATCGTGCACGAGTCGCTCGCCGATTCGCTTCGCGATCGTCTGCTGGCTGCGTACTCGCGGTTGCCGATCGGCGACCCGCGGCAGGCGGGGGTGCTCGTCGGTCCGCTGGTCGATGAAGCGGCGTACGAAGGGATGCGCTCTGCCCTCGCCGCGGCGAAAGAGCAGGGGGGAGTCGTCCACGGCGGCGAGCGGGTCCGCGCCGGGGTCCCCGCGGGGGGGTGCTACGTGCAACCCGCGATCGTCGAGATCGACCCCGCGGCGCCGATCGTCCAGCAGGAAACCTTCGCCCCGATTCTGTACCTGCTGCGATACCGCGACTTTTCCGCGGCCATCGAGATGCACAACGCGGTGCCGCAGGGGCTCGCTTCGGCGATCCTGACCGCCGACGTCCGCGAGGCGGAGCAGTTCTGCGGTCCGGCCGGCTCGGACTGCGGCATCGTCAACGTGAACACCAGCCCCAGCGGCGCCGAGATCGGCGGCGCGTTCGGCGGAGAGAAGGAAACCGGCGGCGGTCGCGAGTCGGGCAGCGACTCGTGGAAGCAATACATGCGCCGGGCCACGAACACGGTCAACTATTCGACCGACCTGCCGCTGGCGCAGGGGATTAAGTTCGACGTGTGAGCGGCGGCTGCGTGAATCGCCGAGCCGCGTGAACCGCCAAGAGCGCCAAGGGTCGAATGCAACAGTCCGTAGCGATGACTTGCATCGTGCTCGTCGTGGTTCAAATTCTCTTGGCGGCGTGTTCAGCAGTCGTTGCTATCCCAGCCAATTGCGCCGTTTCGTCGTAGTTGCGAATGGCCGTCGTGGCGCCGAGCGCCGTGACGCAGCAGGCGCCGGCGGCGGCCGCGAGACGGCCGGCGTCAGCCAACGGCAGGCCCCGCAAGAGCCCCGCGAGCAAGCCCCCCAGAAAGCAATCTCCCGCGCCCGTCGTGTCGACGATCGGCCCCGGGGGCTTCACGGCAGAGATGCGTCGGAGCGCGCCGGGGGCTGGACTTAACAAGGCCCCTTCCGCCCCGAGCTTGACGCCGACGATTCCTGCGGCGCCGGCGTCGCGAAACGCGGCGATCATCTTGGCAGGATCTGACGTCCCTGTCTGGTGCGCCGCCTCGGCGCGACTTGGCACGTACAGGTCGACGTGCGGCAGGATCGCCCGCAGCGGTTCCCAATCCCCCCCGTCCCCCGCGGCGTCGAGCGCCGTGACGCAGCCCGTTGCACGGATCGCGGCCAGCACCGCGGGCAAGTCGGGGAGCAAGTTCGGCAGCAGCGGGTAGTACCCCAGCAGCATCGCCCGGCTGGCGGCGAACAACTCAAGCCGCTCCAGAAACGCCCGCTGGTCGAGCCGCTTCGGCGCCCCGACCGCATGGAGGAAGCTCCGTTCGCCCCGCTCGTCGATCAGCACGGCGCTGGTGCTGGACGGACTGCCGGAGAGAGTCGCGAGGCCGCGGCAGTCGATGCCCTCGGCCTCGTAGCGCGAGCGGATCACTGCGGCCCACTCGTCGTCGCCCAGATAGGTCATCGCGGCGGTCCGCATGCCAAGCCGGGCGAGCGTGATGCCGGCGTTCGAGACGATGCCGCCGGTCCTCAGCGCAAGCGGTTCCGTGCGGACCAGCGTACCCGTCCCAATCGGCCGCGAGAGATCGACAGGCCGCACGAGCACGTCGACGACGCATGAGCCGCAGACGACGCAGTCGAACTGCCGGTCAGCTTGGGAAGCGAACGTGAGGCTCATGGGGCGAGCGAATACGCCTCCCGCTCGAACGGGTTGTCGTGGTACGGATCGCCTCCCCGCAGCCAGATCCACGCCGAGCAGGCGAAGTACGCCGGCACGAACAGCGGCCCCCACCGCTCGTACTGCCGCACATGGACCAGTTCATGCTTGCGGCAAACGTCGAGGGCCGCGGGCGACTGCCCCAGCACCGTATGCCCCAGCGCCATCGCAACGGGCTCGATGCACGGCATCCGACGCAACAACCACGTCACCGCCCCGCCGTGAAACTCGATCACCCCGGAACGTACCTGGGCCCGACCGCCGGTCGCCAGTCCCAAGAGTCCCAGGGACGCCCCCGCCAAGGACCATGGCGAAGCCCAGAGAATCCGAATCACGGAAGACATCATCGGCGCCGCGGCAAAAAAAACTACAAATAGTCCTGATACGGGCGTTGTCCTGCAGTCGGCCGGCTGAAAGCCAACGTCAACCAGCACCGCAAAAAAATCGAACGCGGAGACGACTTGTAAGCCGGGTTCTGTGGTCGGGTTTGCACGCGACCGGCGATCATTCATCTAGGACGACGGTTGCCCGCCGCCTCGAGCGGCCTACCCGGGAGTCGTGGCGAATCGGACCGATTCTGCTCCCTGCTTGGCCTTGCGCCGGATGGGGTTTACCGAGCCAGGCGAGTCGCCCCGCCTGCTGGTGCGCTCTTACCGCACCGTTTCACCCTTACCGAGGGAGCGGGCGGGAGGAGCTCGAGGCGATTAGCTCCAAGCTCCCCTGGCCCGCTCCCCCGGCGGTCTGTTTTCTGTGGCACTTTCCCTGGCCTCGCGGCCGGTGGGCGTTACCCACCATCCTGTCCTGCGGCGCCCGGACTTTCCTCCCGCGATGCGTTGCCGCACCGCCGGCGATCGCCCCGTCGTCTCCGCGTTCGAGTAGGCATTGTACGCGGACCGCCGTCGGCAGTCGAACCTCAGGCCTCGGCCCGATTTGCACGAGCATTCGGCAGCGATTCCGCGACGGATCTCACGCAGAGTCGCAGGGAGCAGGAAATCGGATTCGAGGCGAGAGACGGCGACCTGGACGGCTTTCTGGGCCTGCTGGTCGGTTCAATTCGCACCGTACCGTTTTCCCTGCCACGAGTCGCGCCGGGCGAATTCGGCGTCGAGTTCGCGGCGCACGCCCCCCTTGTCGAGACACCAGGCCGGGCCGACGAAATAGTCGGGCGGGGCATCGCCGCTGATCCGCTCGACGACCATCTCCGGGGGAAGCAGTTCCAGCACGTCGACGACCGTCCGCACGTAGTCGTCGCGTTCCATGAGCGTCACCTCGCCCGCAGCGACCTGCTCGGCCAGCTTCGTGTTCTTGACGCAGTACAGATTGTGGAGCTTCACCGCGTCCACCCGCAGCCGAGCCAACTCGCGAGCCGTGGCGAGCATGTCTTCGTGCGATTCGCCCGGCAGCCCCAACATGACGTGGGCGCAGATCTCGAACCCCCGGTCGCGGCTTCGCTCGACCGCGTCGACGAACGACGCATGGTCGTGCCCCCGGTTCATCCACTCCAGCGAGCGGTTGTGCATCGTCTGCATCCCGTACTCGACTGACAGATATCGGCCGGCGGCGAACTCGGCCAGCAGATCGAGCACCTCGTCCGGGACGCAGTCGCTGCGGGTGCCGATCGCCAGTCCCACGACCTGGGGATGGGTCAGGGCCTCGGCATAGACCCGCCGCAACTTGTCCAGCGGGCCGTAGGTATTCGTGGCGGGCTGGAAGTAGGCGAGAAATTGGCGGCAATCGGCGTACCGGACCCGCATTCGGGCGATGCTCTGGTCGATTTGCCCCAAAATCCCGGCCCGGGGGAGCCGCCGGCTGGGGCTAAAACTTCGATTGTCGCAGAACGTGCAGCCCCCCACGGCCACCGTGCCGTCGACGTTCGGGCAGGTGAACCCGGCGTCGACGCTCACTTTTTGCACGCGGCCGCGAAACCGCTGCCGGAGAAAGTGGTTGTAGGAATAGAACCGCAGCCCCGCGACGCGCCACGAAGGGACCGAATCGGGGGGCGTAACCGGTTTGGTTGACTGCACTTGGGTCACTTCGTAGAGTGGTAGGTGGCCAGCGTCGAGAGCCCGGCCGGGCAGCCGCGACTCGACAGGGGGCGCCCTGACGCAACCTTGCCGCGCCCTGCGCGGCGTCGTATCCATCTTGGGGCCTGACGCGCGACTTGCAAGAGTGGAACCTCTATGTACGGCGAACTCATTCCCGTGGGCGGCGGCGATCCGATCCCCTTGCTGAAGAAGCAACTGTTGATCGGCCGCCGCGAAAGCTGTGACATCGTCCTCCGTTTTGCCAACGTCTCGGCCCACCACTGCCAGTTGTACATCAACGGCGGGTACTGGTATGTGCGCGACATGAACAGTCGCAACGGGGTCAAGGTCAACGGCGTACGGGTCACCGAGAAACGGATTGACCCGGGCGACCAGTTTGCCGTCGCCAAGCACAAATACGAGATGATGTATTCGCCGTCCGATCTCGGCGCCGTCGGCCCGCCGCCGGCCGACGATCTGCCGGCCGAAATCATGAACGAGTCGCTCCTGTCGCGGGCCGGGCTGCAGTCGAGCAAGGCCTCGCCCGAGGATCGTCGCAGCCAGCGTCAGCAAGGGAGCCGCTACGACGTGCTGAACGACGGCGCCGGCCAGATCAAATTGCCGGACCGCCCGGTTTGACCGCGGCGTGCCGCAGGATGCGATCATGAGCGGCAAGAAACGCAAGGTTCGCGCCGATTTCCGCAAGAACCGTGCTGTCCGTCCGCGCGACAAAACGTGGTCGCAGGGCGTCGACCCGCACGCCGACGAGGTGGCGGATCTTGCCACCCGGCAGAACATCTCCGGCAAGGGCGAGCTCACCCGCAAACGGACCCTCGCCGGCGCCGAGGTCCACCAGGGAGACGAAGGCGCCGAGCTCCTCCCCGGCGTGGATCGGGACCTCTGCCGGCTGGGGAGCGTGTTGCGCGTTCAGGGCTTGGTCAACCTCGTCCAGCTCGACGACGGCCAAGTCCGCAAGTGTGCGACGCGTCGCATCCTCAAGACGCTCGCGACCGACCAGCGGCACGTCGTCGTCGCGGGAGACCGCGTGTGGGTTCGTCTCGAAGGGGTCGACGAGGGGATCATCGAGCGGGTCGAACCGCGTCACGGAGTCATCGCCCGCGGCAGTCGCGGGCGGCAGCACGTCATCGCGGCCAACGTCGACCAAGTCGTGATCGTGGTGAGCGTCGCCGAGCCGGCGCTCAAGCCGCATCTCGTCGACCGGTATCTTGTCGCGGCCGAGCGGCATCGCGTCGAGCCGATCATCTGTCTCAACAAGGTCGACCTTGTCGACCGGGCCGACCTGCAGCCCCTCGTGGGGGTCTTCAGCCAATACGGGTATCGCGTCGTCCAGCTCTCGGCGACCTTGGGCTGGGGGATCGAGGAGCTGCGATCGCTGCTGACGAGTCGCCAGTCGGCCATCACCGGGCAGAGCGGCGTCGGCAAGAGCAGCCTGTTGAACGCCGTCGACCCGTCGCTGAATCTGCGCGTCGGAGAGGTGAGCGCCGAAAACCAGAAGGGCCGCCACACGACGACCACCGCGGAGTTGATCCCGCTCGCCTGCGGCGGGTTCGTCGTCGACACGCCGGGGATCCGTCAGTTCCAACTGTGGGACGTCGAGCCGAAGGAGCTCGCCGGATTTTTTCGCGACCTGCGGCCTTACGTCAGCCAATGTCGCTACCCGGACTGCACGCACAATCACGAGGAACCGTGCGCCGTGAAGGATGCGGTCGCCGACGGCTACCTCGACGTGCGGCGGTACGAGAGCTATCTGCAGATGCTTGAGAACGAACCGGCGTAGAGGGGACGGGCGTGCGTCCTCTCCGGGGAGCTGACGCTCGCCGCTCCCTCACACCGGCGTAAAATCATCTCCCGGCGACAACTGCGTCGCGAATGCCGCGAGCAGATTCGCCGCTTGATCGAGGTCCTCCAGCGAGATCATCTCGACCGCGCTGTGCATGTAGCGGTTGGGGATGCTCACCAGCCCTGCGGCCACCCCGGCGCGTGAGAGTTGGATCGCGTTCGCGTCGGTCCCCGTCCCGCGCCCGCTGGCCGCCCACTGGACGTCGATCTCTTCGACCTCGGCCGCTTGGCGAAGTCGTTGCACCACGATCGGGTTCATGTTCGGCCCGCGGTAAACGACCGGCCCGCCGCCGAGTTTGAGGTCCCCCTCCTGGGTCTTGTCGATCGTCGGGCAATCGGTCGCATGGGTCACGTCGATGGCGATCCCGACGTGCGGATCGACGCCGTAGGCGCTCGTGTGAGCGCCTCGCAGACCGATCTCTTCCTGCACCGTCGCGACCGCGGTGAGCGAGACGTCGAGTCCCTTCTTCTTGGCTCGTCGCAACGCTTCGAACGCGACCCACAGACCGGTCTTGTCGTCCATGCCGGGCGAGTTGGCGAACCCGTTGCGCATCTCCTGATAGCCGAGTTGCAACGTCACCGGGTCGCCGATCCGCACCGCCTCGGCCGCCTCGGCCTTGTTCATGGCCCCGATGTCGAGCCACAGTTCCTTGGACTTCACGACCTGTTTGCGCTCGGTCTCGTCGAGCAAGTGGATTGCTTTGCGGGCGATCACCGCGGGAATCGGTCCCCCCTCCGCGTGGATCGTCATCCGCTGGCCGATGAGCTGCTGCGGGTCCCAGCCGCCGATCGTGTTGGTGTAGATGAACCCCTCGTCGCTGATGAAGCTGACGATCAGCCCGATCTGGTCGGCATGGCCCGCGTACATCACTCGCAGCGGGGCGCCGGGGTTGCAGGTCGCGATCACGTTGCCGTGCAGGTCGGTCCGCACTTCGTCGGCGAACTTCTCGGCGTATTTGCGCACAATCCGCTGCACGGGCTCTTCGTATCCCGAGGGGCTCGGCGTTTCGAGGATTTGCTGAAAGAACTTCTTCGCGGAGGGATCCATAGGGCGTTTGTCGTCCGTGGTCGATTGTCGGGGGAAGGAGGAATGGCGGAAGGCGCAGCAGGGAGGGGAAGCGATAGGCAGCCGTTTGAAGCGAGTCGATCAACAACAACAACAACCTCCTACCGGCCGTCGCCTACCGACTCCTCCCCCAGCATGACCTCCGGCGGGGGCCACTCGCCCAGTTCCAGGACGTTGCCGTCCGGGTCGCGGAAAAATGCTTGGCGATAGCCGTAGTCGGGGAGGACGCGCTCGACGAATTCGACTCCGTGGGCCCGCAACTGGGCGATCGCTTGGTCGTAGTCGGGCGTCTCGAGCGCCAGGTGGTGCGTACGCGTGTTGATCGGCCCGGTCGGCGGCCGATGACCCTCGTCGTGAATCAGGTGGATCATCAAACCCGCCTCGGGGCGCCACAGCCAACTGCCGCGAAACGAAAAGCCCGGTCGCTCCGTTTCGCGAAATCCCAGCGTCTCAACGTAAAACCGCGCGCCGGCGACCGGATCGGCCGTCGGCAAGGCGACATGATTCACGCGGCCAGGAGCGAGCGGGGCAGGGGGCACGGCAAGACGCTTGGCGAGGCGGGGAGTGGGCGGGGCGACGACGCGGTGCGGCGAAGCACGTCGCCGCTCGGGCGCCGCTAGCATATGACAGCGACGGAGCCAATTTTAGCGATTCCATGGATTCTCGCGACCCGGGTCGACGATGATCACCACGGGACTGCGCCGCTCGCCAGGGGGGCGACGACGCCAAATCCCGCGATTCGGGGGGGAATCTCATGCATCAACGGCTGCTCGCCGCGTTGTGGGGCTGTTCGCTCGTCGCTTGCGGGCTGGGGTGCGCCGCAACCCGCTCCGATTGCTGCGGCAGCGGCGATTGCGCCGCCGGCCGCAATGGCCGCTCCTTCGCCGGAATGAAATACGAGGCCTGCTGCGAACAATGCGGCGGCGGCTTCGGCTTCGGCGGATGTACGTCGGGCTGCTGCGGCAGCAGTTGCGATTCCTGCACGGACGCCTGCTGCGACGAGCCCTGCGACGCATGCGCCGGCGGAGAATGCGATCGCTGCGCCGGCGACGGCTGCGCTTGCCGCTGTCGCGACAAGAAATTCCTGGGACTCTTCTCCGGCAAGTGGGCCCGAGCGCTGTGCGGATGCAGCGGATGCAGCGGCTGCGGCGAGCTCTACTGGTGCGAGTGGCAGAACGATCCCCCGGCGTGCTGCGAACCGTGCGATTGCCACGGCAACTACCTCGGCCCCGGCGACGCCGGGTACTGTCGCGCTCCCAACGCCGTACCCGAATTGGCGGCGATTCCGGATCCGAGCGAACCGAGCACGCGGTAACCGCGTCTGCCGACGAGCCCGGCCTAGACGCCGAACAGTCGCCGGGCGTTGGCCGTCGTCGCGGCGGCGAGCTCTTCCAGCGAGATCCCCCGGACCTCCGCCAGCAGCCGTGCCGTGTGGACGACATGGGCCGGTTCGTTGCGCCGCACCTTGCGTACCGGTTCCGGCGACAAGTAAGGGCTGTCGGTCTCGACGAGCAGCCGATCGAGCGGGACCCGAGCCGCGACGTCGCGCAAAGGTTGCGATTTCTTGTACGTGACCATCCCCGCGAAGCTCAGGTCGAGCCCCAGCGCCAGGCATTCCGCGGCCATCGGCCAGTCGCCGGTGAAGCTGTGCATCACCCCTCGCAACGGGCCGCAGTTCGCGGCTTCGCGGAGCATCGCCAGGACGTCCGCCTCGCAGTCGCGCATGTGGACGATGAACGGCAGACGCGTCTGCTGAGACAGCCGCAGGTGGCGGTCGAAGTAGTCCTGCTGCAGCGCAAACGGGGCGTCGTCCCAGTAGCGGTCGAGCCCCGTCTCGCCGAGGGCGACGACTCCCGGCGCCGACGACAGCCGCACGATTGCGTCCCAGTCGCCATGTCCCGCCTCGTGGACGTAGTTTGGCTGGATGCCGACCGCCGCGTGAACATGCGGAGAATTTGCAGCCAGAGCGACGCACTTTTCGCTCGTCGCAACCGTGGTTCCCACGGCCAGAGTGTCCGTCACTCCCGCGGCAACAGCCCGCGCGACAACCTCGTCGCGATCGGCGTCGAACTCATCCTGATCGAGGTGAGCGTGGGTGTCGAAGAGCATGGCAGGGAAAAGGACTTGCCGCTGGCAATTGGTCGCCGACGACTGGCCAGCGGTTGAAGATCAAGCGAACCAATCGCCGGCAACGCACGCCAATCGCCGCTCACGGAGCGCCTCTCTCGCGTCAGCCCGCCGCCCCCGCGGCGGTCGCATGCAGCTCGCGGAGGGTCTCCAGATGCCCCTTGGCCATGCCGAGGGCTTCCTCGGCGATCGCCTTGCCTGCGGGCGCCGTTTGCAGGCGCTCCACCAGAGCGGCGATCGCGGCGACGTCCTGCTCCTGATAGGCGACCGCGGCGTTGATGAGAAAGTCGATCCCCAGGTCGTGCATGTCGGTGAATTCCATCGGGAATTCACCTTGCCGGGGGAGGTAGCCGGCGTCGTTGACCATGTCGCTCACCCGACGAGCAATCGAATCCTGATCCGTCGCCACCGCGACGAGCGTCTCCAGCACCTCCTCGCGCCCTGGGGGGACGTACGGACGCGACCAGCGCAGGTATTGTGGGAACGACTTGAGCTGGATCGCCAGCAGGCGGTTGAGCAGGTTGACGATTTCAGGTTTCATGCCGTCGAACGAAGTCGTGATGCGGCGCCGCACGCGAGGCGGCCGGGCGTGGATTGCCGACTAACCGAACAGGCCTGCCGTCGCTTGCTGCGCCCACTCGGCGACCCGATTCGGGAGGATCCCCAGCACGAGCACGGGCAGCGACAGGGCCAACACGTAGGCGACCGGGAAGAAGCCGAGTTCGACCGGTCGACTGGAGTCGGGGGGACTGTCAATGCAGACCGTCTTGGCGACCCGCAGGTAGTACACCAGCGAGATCGCCGTGTTCACGCCCGCGGCGACCAGCATGAAGATCATCAACGGGCCCCCCGCCTCGACCAGCGACTGGAAGATGCGGAACTTGCCGATAAACCCGGCCATCGGCGGGATGCCGACCAAGCTTACCAGGATGCCCGTCAGGCAAACGGCGACCAACGGACTGCGGCCGATCAGGCCGGCGTAATCTTCGATCTCTTCGCTCTGCATCGAGTTCCGCAGGAACGCGACGATTGCGAACGCCCCCAAGTTCATGAACAGGTAGAACGCGGCGTAGAGCAACAGCGACGACACCGCAGTCCCTGCCGCCGCTTGATCGCGGCCGACCAGCGCCACCGCCGCAGCGGCCGGCATCATCATGTAGCCGGCGTGAGCGATCGTCGAATAGGCGAACATCCGCTTGATGTTCTTCTGCCCGTACGCGGCCAAGTTGCCGAACGTGCACGTGACGACCGAGGCGATCCCCACGAGGTGAACGAAAAAGCTGCGGGCCGGGGACAACGGGCCGGCATCGACGGCCGGAACTTCGTCAGCCGCCGCTGCGGCGTCGGAGGCAAATCGCGCCGGCACGCGTCCGCCGGCGTCGGTCGCCGCGAGCGTCGCGGCGGTGCGGGGGATGTTCGCCTCCGTCGGATTTGTCTCGCCGGGGATATGGCCGAAGCCCAAGCCCACGCGGACCAGCAGCGCCAGCGCGGCCGCCTTCGACGCGACCGACAGGAATCCGTCGACCTCGGCCGAGGCGCCCTCGAACACGTCGGGGCACCAGAAATGGAACGGCACTGCCGACAGCTTGAACGCCAGTCCCACCCCCAGCATCATTCCTCCCAAGGCCAGGACGAGCACTTGCACGTAACCGTCACCGGAGGCGAGCTTGCCGGCGATGTCATACTCGGCAAGTTGCCGAGCCATGGTCGGCAGATGGGCTGACCCCAGGATTCCAGCCAGCAGGCTCACGCCGTACAGCATAATGCCCGCCGTGCCGGCGCCGTAGACGGCGTACTTCAGGGCCGCCTCGCTGCTCCGCCGTCGGCCTTTCACGACGCCGGCCAGAACGTAGGATGGCACGCTGGCCATCTCGATCCCCATGAACAGCATCAGCAGGTGATTGGCCGAGGCCATCAGGCACATGCCCACGAGCGAGCCGAACACGAGGCAATAGAAGTCCTGCCCGTCCTGCCTGTCGGCAATGCCCGTCAGCCGGGCGAGGATCACGAACAGGACGCCGAAAGCCATGAGGAACAGCCGAACGTACGCGGTCACCGCGTCGTAGACGAGCATCCCCGTGAACAGCTCTTGCCGCTCGATGGCGCCCCACTCGGCCAACCCTTCCTGCGGGATCGCCGCCCACAGCGCGGCCAGCGACCCGACGAGCGCCAGGGGGAACGCCGGAATGCGATTCAGTCCTGGAATCAACCGCGTCGCCAGCAGGACGACGATCGCGACGCACAGCGTCAACTCCGGCCGAAACAGCGGCAGGCTCGTCTCGACCGCGTCGTTGACCAGGGCGTTGATGATCGATTGCAGAGTCAAAGCAGGCGGCGAGGGTTAAGGTTCAACGGAAAGGAAAACAAACAAGGTCGCACCAAGCGCCCCTACTGCAGTCGCCCGCCCGCAGACGCCATCTGATCTCCGTCGCTTCCCAGCGCCTGATTGACCGTGGCGCGGTTGGCGTCGAAGTCTTCGGTCCAGCGAGCAAGTTGATCGATTTGGGCGTCGACCGACGGCTGCATGTAGCGGAACAACGCATTGGGATACACGCCGAGCAGCACGGCCAGCGCCACCAACGGAGCCGCGATGGACAGCTCGCGCGAGGTGATCGGAGTCAGCGCTTCGCCGTGCGGGCCCTTGTACTCGGCGCCGAGATAGACCCGTTGAATGGCCCACAGGATATAGCCGGCGGTCAGGATCACGACCGCGGCCGAGATGATCGCCAGGACGTAGCTGTACTTCCAAACGCTCAGCACGACCAGCACTTCGCCGATGAATCCGCACAGCCCCGGCAAGCCGAGACCCGCGAAGAAGATCGCCACCGACAGACCGCTGTAGACCGGCATCTTGGCGAACAGCCCGCCGAACTCGTTGAGGTTGCGGTGATGGACCCGGTCGTAGATCACGCCGACCATAAAGAACATGCCGGCCGAACTGATGCCGTGGGCGATCATCTGGAACATGGCGCCGTTGACGCCCATCTTCCAGTAGTCCGCGGCGTAGCTGACGGCGCCGCTGTCAGAGGTCCATGTGGCGCCGAGGCTCCAGACGCCGAACCCCAGCACGACGTAGCCCATGTGGCTGACCGAGCTGTACGCGACCATCCGCTTGAAGTCGTTTTGAGCCAACGCGGCGAAGGCGCCCCAGACCATGCTCACCACGCCGATCAGGCAGACGACGTAGGCGAGGTCGTACCCGGCCTGCGGGCAGATCGGGTAGCAGATTCGCAAAATGCCGTAGCCGCCCATTTTCAGCAGCACGCCGGCCAGGATCATCGAGATCGGGGTCGGGGCCTCGACGTGGGCGTCGGGCAACCACGTGTGGAGCGGGACGCTGGGGACTTTGATCGCAAACCCGATGAACAGCAGCACGAACGACCACCACTGCAGCGTCTTGCCGAGCCACATCTCGCCGTCGAACAGGTCGGTATGCTGCCCCATTTGCTGCAAGGCGAGGATGTTGAAGGTGTGGACCCCCTTCTTCTGGCCGGGATCGGTTTCCGCCTTGGCGGCCTTCACCGCGACGGCCAGCGGGTCCTCGCTTGCCAGCCATTTGTCGTGCGCAGCCTGAATCTCGCCTCCCTCGGCCCCGGCCGCCGCGGGGACGATCCCCGCCGCCGCCAACTGCTCGGGCGTCAGCCGCGACAGATCGCTGTGGAAATACAGCATCAGAATCGCGATCAGCATCAGCACGCTGCCGACGAGCGTGTAGAGAAAGAATTTGATCGCCGCGTACTCGCGCCGCGGCCCGCCCCAGACGCCGATGAGAAAGTACATCGGCAGCAGCATGACTTCCCAGAACACGTAGAACAGGAAGAAGTCGAGCGCCATGAACACGCCCAGCATGCCGGTTTCCAACAGCAGAAACAGGATGCAGTACGCCTTCACGTGCTTCTTGATCGGCCAACTGGCGCCCATGGCGAGCACCGACAAAAACGCCGTCAGCACGACCAGCGGGAAGCTGATCCCGTCGAGTCCCATCAAATACTGGATGCCGAACGAGGGGATCCACGGCAGGGCGAACATCTCCTGCATCTCGGCAGCTCCGGCCTCGAACTTCACGCTGTTCGGGCCGGTGCGGAACAGGCCCAGCGTCAAAAGCAACGTGAAGATCGTCACCCCCAACGAGGTGAACTTGATCGCCTCGTCGTTCTCGCGCGGAAAAAACGCGATCGCCAGCGCCGCCAACGCGGGCAGGAACACGAGGAAGCTGAGGTAAAGGGCGGGGTCGCTGAAAGACATGGTGACGCGACGATCCTTAACGGGCGTGATGCGAAATGACGGTGCTGGCGTTGCGCACTTCAGCGGACGGAACGGGGGTCGACGCGGCGCCCCCGCGGGCGACGATCAGGAACGAGACCGCCAGATACAACAGCCAAGTTCCCATGACGATGAACAACACGTACTGCCGCACCTTGCCGGTCTGCAGCCGCTTGAGCAACAAGCCGATGTCCCACGTGCGGTTGGCGATCGCGTTGGCCGTGCCGTCGACGACGGTCTGGTCGAACACGTGGCCGACGATCTTCGAAGCGCCCTTGGCGGTCGCGGCCGTGCCATGAATCAGGCCGTCGATCGCCGAGCGATCGAACTTCGCCGCAAGGTTCGACACGAGCATGACCGGCTTCACGAAGATCGCGTCGTACAACTCGTCGAACCACCACTTGTTCCACAGGAACTTGTAAAGCGGCTTGAACGAGTCGCGAATCTCCGCCGGGTTGAGCAGACGCCAGAGGTACAGGATCGTCGCCCCAAGCACGCCGAGCGCCGCGGCGCTGAACGCGAGCATTCCCGCCTTGAACTTGATCTCGCGAGTATGGCTGAGCGCCTCCGCGGGGACGTCGAGCGCGGCGAACAACTCGCCGCTGCCGCCCGCGGCCGTGCCGATCGGTTGGGCCTGTTCCAGCAGGCTGGTCACGCTCAGATTGGTTCCCGGCACGGCCCAGCCGACGCCGATTGCGAATACGGCGAGCACGACCAGCGGCATCGTCATCACCCGCGGCGATTCGTGGGCGTGATCGTACCGATGATGATCGCGCGGCTCGCCGGCGAACGTCATGTACCACAGCCGGAACATGTAAAACGCCGTGATCGCGGCGCCCGCCGCAGGGGCGAACAGCAGGATCGACAGCAGCGGATGGCTGCGGTTGGCGCCGGCGAAGCTCCACGCTTGCTCGATGATCGCGTCTTTCGAGTAGTAGCCCGACAGGCCGAACGCAGTTGTCGGAACGCCGGCCCCGATGATCGCCAGGCAGCCCACGAGCATCGTGAAAGCCGTAACCGGCATTTTCTTTCGCAGGCCCCCCATGAACGTCATGTCGTTCGTGTGGACGGCGTGAATTACTGAGCCCGAGCAGAGGAACAACAGGCTCTTGAAAAACGCGTGCGTGATCAGGTGGAACATCCCCGCGGACCAGCCGCCGATGCCCAAGGCGAGCATCATGTATCCCAGTTGGCTGACCGTGGAGTAGGCCAGCACCCGCTTGATGTCTGTCGCAGTGATGGCGATCGTCGCGGCGATGAACAGCGTGATGCAACCAACCACGGCGATCACCAGCAGCGCTTCCGGCGAGAAGACCGGGTAAAACCGGCCCACGAGGTAGACCCCCGCGGCGACCATCGTCGCCGAGTGGACCAAGGCCGACACAGGCGTCGGCCCCTCCATCGCGTCGGGCAGCCATACGTGCAGGGGGAATTGAGCGCTCTTGCCGACGCAACCGCAGAAGATCCCCACGCCCGCGATGAGCAGCAGCCAGTGGCCCGCCTTGTTCGGCTTCTCGTCCGATCCGGGGCCGACGATTCGTCGTCCCTCGGCCTCCATCGATTCGGTGGGTTCGAGGGCGTACTCGTTGTCCTCGGACCGCACAAGGCTGAAGATCCCCTGCTCGACGACCTCGCCCTCTTTGTTCTTGAGGTCGCCGAAGGCGAAGGTTCCCAGGCTCGACCACAGGGCCATCATGCCGATCAGCATGCCGAAGTCGCCGATGCGGTTCACGATGAACGCCTTGTTGGCGGCGTTGCAGGCGCTTTGGCGTTCGATGTAGAAGCCGATCAGGAAATAGGAGCAGATGCCCACCAGTTCCCAGAACACGAACGCCATCGCCACGTTGCCGGCGATGACGATCCCCAGCATGCTGAAACAGAACAGCGACAGGTACTGAAAGAAGCGATAGAACCGCCCCTTGCGATGCAGATGCCCGCCGCTGGCGAGCGTCACTTCGTGGTCGACGTAGTCCTCGTGCAACTCGTCATGCATGTAGCCGATCGCGTAGAAATGGACGCACGAGGCGATCAGCGTCACGACGCAGAACATCGCCACGGTCAGCGAGTCGATGTAATAGCTGACGTCGAGCTTCAGCTTGCCGAAGGTCGCGAGATTGTAGAAGACGCCCGTTTCGTACGGCGGAGCCGGGTTAGGCTTCAGATGAGCGTGGTCGTCGTGCTCGCCGGCGCCGTGCGATTCGGCTGCGAGGCGGAACGGCGACGGCCCGGGATGGTCCGCCGGCGTACTCGCTAATCGAACTGGCGCCGACTCGGCGGGGGCTGAGGCGTGGTGCGGTTCCGGCAGCTTCCTGTTCGGCAGCCACACGCCGAACAGGGCGACGAAGCTCAGCACGCTGCTCGTCACGATCGCGGCGGTCGCCAATTTGCCGGCGCCCTCGCCGTGGCGGCCCATCCGCTTCCCGAAAAACAGGATCAGCACGAACGAGGCCAACGGCAGCAGCCAGGCGGTCGCCAGCAGATTGGGAAGGACTTCAATATCCATTGATCTCGACGCAGCAGCGAGCGGGACGACAGGGCCCCGGTCTCCCCGGCGATCAACCTTGCAGTTGGTCGGCCCGGTCGACGTCGACCGAGTCGTGGTTGTTGTAAAAATTCAGCACGATCGCCAGCGCCACGGCCGCCTCGGCCGCGGCCAGCACGATGACGAACAGGGCCATCAACGGCCCGTCGAGCCCCAACCCCGTTCCGTCGCCGCGGAGAAACCGGCTCCCCAGGGCGATGAAGTTCAAATTGGCGCCGTTGAGCACCAGCTCGATCCCCATCAGCACTCCCAGGGCGTTTCGCTTGAGCGCCATGCACAGCGCTCCGCACACGAACAGCACCGCCCCGACGGCCATGTAGTGGGCGACCCCGACGGGCTGGGTCAGCAAATTGGCAAGAGGCAGGTCCATAGCGAACAAAGCGAATTGAGGGGGCGGGCGGGGCGAGCAGCGGCGACGAGCGCCGGCTATCCCAGGGCGGCCTCGGGGGTGCGCCGCTTGGCCCGGGCCAGATAGGCTGCGCCGATCAGCACGACCAATAGGTGGACCGAAACGATCTCAAACGGCAGCACGTAGGACGACATCCCGGCTCGCAGCGTTTCGTCCGGCTGGTCAAGTTGGTCGACCCGGCCGTTGGTCAGCGCCACGCCGATCGGCGTGGCGGTCGGTTGCACGGCGACCGCCTCGGCCGCGGCGCGGTCGAGCGGCTTCCACTCGGGGACGCTGAACGCGGCGATCAGCAGCACAGCCAGCAGCGCCCCCCCCGCGAGCAATCCGACGACCCAATCGCCGGCCATCGTCTTCATCTCGACGAACTGCTGCTGAGAGGTCAGCATCACGCCGAAAATCAGCAGCACCAGCGTGCCGCCGACGTAAATCATCAGTTGCATGGCGCCGACGAAGTCCTCCCCGGCCAGGAAGAACAGCCCCGCCGTGCTCGCCAGCGACAGCACCAAGTAAAACGCCATCCGCACGACGTTTCGCGAGAACACGACCGCCAGCGCAAAACCGCACGCCAGGATCGCGAACAGCAGAAACAAGAAGGTCGGCCAGTAGATTCCGTCGCCCACGGTCACTTGCCTCCCTGGAATTGAAGGGCCAGGGCCGCGGCGCCCGTCGGCGTCGCGACGATTTGGTCGGCCGAGTCGTCCTGCGATTCGGCCTCGTCAGCCGCTGCCTGCTGGCCGCGATGCCAGCCTTCGCTAATCTCCGCAGTGACGCTGGGAGCGGCGAGCAGGCCGAAGAAGCACCGATCGGGAAGCGACCATTGCCAAGCCACGGCTCCGACGAACATCATCGCCGCGAGCGGCGTGCAGTACTTCAAGCAGGTCGTCATCACTTGGTCGATCCGCAACCGCGGCAGCGTCCAGCGAATCCACATCATCACGCACACGCCGACGACCGCCTTGCCAATTACGTTCGCCGTCCCGAGCACCGCGCCCAGATACCACGCCAGATTGCCGTTTTCCGCGGTCAGCCCCAATATCTGGGCGACCGGCACGGGCCCGTGCCACCCGCCGAGGAACAAGATCGAGGCCAGCAGGCTCACCGAGAACATCGACCCGTACTCGGCCATGAAGAAGAAGCTCCAGCGGAGCCCCGAATATTCGGTGTGGAACCCGGCCACGAGCTCGCTTTCCGCCTCGGCCAAGTCGAAGGGGGCGCGGTTCACGCTGGCGGTGGCGCAGGTGAAGTAGACCCAGAAGATGAGGAACGTTGCGGGGTCGTGAAAGAGGTGCCAGTTCGTGAACCAGCCCTGCTGCATGTCGCCGATGACCACCAGATCCATCGAACCGGCGATCAGCACCGGCACGACTGCGCAAAGTCCTAGCGGAACTTCGTAGCTGACCACCTGGGCCGCCTCGCGCATCGCCCCGAACAGCGACCACTTGGACGCCGAGGAATAGCCGGCCAGAATGACGCCGAACACCTCGAGCCCCAACACGGCCAACACGAAAAACACCCCGGCGTTGACGTGCTGGACGATGAACGGGTATTCGCCCCCGGCGAACGGAATCGCCAGAAATGCCGCGATTGAGGCGCAGAAGCTGACGTACGGGGCGACGCGAAACAGCATGCCGTCGGCGCCCGCCGGCATGAGGTCTTCCTTGGTCAGCAGCTTTAGCCCGTCGGCCAGGGTCTGCAGCCACCCGAACTTGCCGCCGACGCGGGTCGGGCCAAGGCGGTCCTGGATGCGGCCGGAGATCTTCCGCTCCAGCCAAATGAAGACCAGCGCCCCGACGGCGACCAAATTGATGATCAGCCCGACGTGGACGAGCCCGGCGATGGCGTAGGCCAACCAGACGGGCAACTGAAAATACTGGGCGAGAAACTCAGCCACGTGTCGTTTTTCCGTGACGGGCGGCAGGCTCGCGGCAAGGGGCGAGCGAAATCCTCAAGACCTTGACGCAGCGACACTTAGCGCTTGTGCAGGCGCCGCCACGGAAGATCGTGAAATATTGCACGAAGTCGGCTCGCACAACAAGCCCCCCAAACGCCGTTTTTTCCCCTCCGACGAGCCGCCCGAGACGAATTCTGCGCGTCCTGCACCCCCGCACGGCAAATTTGATTGTGTTGCTGCGCTTTGCGAGTTAGATTGCGCCGAGGTGCCGCCGACGCGACCGCCGACTGTGCTCCCGGCCATCGCGTCATGCTGTTTCAGTCTTTCTTTTCTGTCGCGGAGTCTGGTCAAGCAGTTCGCACCCCCGGCTGGACGCGTTCGGCGGGTTTGCGATCGGGAGATGCGCCTATGCGGTGAACCACTCAGCCACGAAGTCGAGCGTCCTGCGGCGCGGCCCTGAATAGGGTTCGTCGCCCGATGCTGGAGAAGAGGCGCAATTCGAGCGTCGCGGACGGTTCCGCGAGGCAACGAACTCCAGCTTAAGAGGTGCTCATGTACGCTTCATTCGGCAAAGTCGCGGCCCTTGTCTGCTTTCTGCTGGCGGCGACCTTCTCGTCTTCAGTCTCCGGCCAACTCATCGGCATCGAGCCGATCGGCGACCCCACGGCGCCGGTGATCATCGTTCCCGGCCAGCCGTTCGAACAGTTCTATCCGAACGTGTTCGATCTGGATCATCCCAAGAAGCTGACCTTCGAGGGGGTGATCATCAACGACGACCCGAACAATCGACCCGGCGAAGTCGCCATCTGGTTCGACTGGCTCGACATCATGGGCGGCATATCGACTTCGCCCCCGGTCGTCCACACCATCGTTCCCGGCGTGCCGACGGACCTGTTCGGCCCGAGCGCGCCAATGTGGATCATCCCGTATTGCCCGCCGCAGGTGAGCATTCACATCGAGGCGTTGGGGCCCGGATTTCCCCTGGCCGTCAACGGGGTCTTCATCCACGAATGTCTGATCCCCGAGCCGGCGACAGTCGGGCTCGGGACGCTCGGATTCGCGTGCTTCTTTGCCGCCCTGAGGAGGCGTCCTGTTTGCTGATCGCAGCCGTTGCTTCTCGATATTGTTCTGCTTTCAAGAAAAGGCTGACCTCATGATCAGAATTGCGCAAGGATTCTCGGCGCTCGTCGCCGTGGCGTTGTTGACATCCATCGCCGAGGCTCAAACGGGCGGCACGATCGGCATTGAGCCGATCGTGACCTCGATTCCCCCCGGCGGGACGTTCGAACAGTTCTATCCCAACGTGTTCGACCTCGATCATCCGAAGCGGCTCAGCTTCGAGGGATCGATCGGCAACGGCAGTACGTCCGCGCCGGCCTTGGTTTACTTCTGGTTCGATTGGCTCGACCCGCGCGTGCCGCCGCCGAACGACGTCTTCACCAGCCCGCCTCTGCAGATTCCGTTGCAGCCCGGTCAGGTCATGACGTTCGGCTCAACTTCCGGGACTCCGCCCCTGGAATTCCTTATCCCGTTCTGTCCGCCTCAGGTGAGCATTCACATTGAGAATCGTGGCCAAACGGGACCGGTGTTCGTGGAAGGCCTGTTTATCCACGAGTGCCTGATCCCCGAACCGGCGACGGGGGGGCTTGCCGCGATCACTGCGGCAGGGCTGGCCGTCGTGCTGCGAACTCGGCGCAGTCGACGCATGTCGGCGGCGTAAACCGATGATCTGAGAACACGCAGGCCCTGTTGAGGCGAGCGAGGCGACCACGCCTCGCTCGCCCGCGGCTGACGATGCGCAGCAAAGCGTCCCGGTGTTTTCGCATGGGCGATTCTTCGCCTTGCGGATCTAGCGGCCGGATTGGGGGGAGCGCTACCGGTCGATCTCGCCCATGACGACGTCGAGCGAGCCGACGATCGCCGGCACGTCGGCGATCAGACAGCCGCGGCACAGTTCGCTAGTGACAGAGAGATTGCAAAACGAACTGCTGCGGGCTCGGGCGCGCCACGGGATCGACTCCCCGTTGCTGACCAGGTAGAAGCCCATCTGTCCGCGAGGACACTCCGTCTCGAGGTACGCCTCCCCCTTCGGGAGCTTCTCGGTGAGCTTGCGCGGTTCGCCGTAGCTTCCCTCGGCGGTGCTGTACCGATCGATCGCTTGGCGGACGAGGTCGACCGACTGCACGACTTCCAGCATCCGCACGTAGAACCGGTGCCAACAGTCCCCCAGCACCGCTTCCATCGGCACGGCCGGGTAGTCGTGGTCCTTGGGATAGTGGCCGTTGCGCTCGGCAATGACCTCGAAAGCGTAGCCGTCGTACATCGCGGTGTAGATTTCTTCGCCGTCGCGACGCAAGTCGTGGTCGACCCCGCTGCCGCGCAGCACCGGACCGCTTGTGCCGTAGTCGATCGCCTTCTTCGCCGACATGACTCCAATCCCCGCAGTCCGCTTCACGAAGATCGAATTGGTCGTCAGCAGCGTGTGGTACTCGGCGATGATCGGCTCGAACTGCTCGAGGAACGCTTCGCACTTTTGCAGCCAGCCGCGCGGCAGGTCGGCCGTGGCGCCGCCGACGGTGAGATAGCTGTAGGTCAGCCGGGCGCCGCACGCTTCTTCGAACAAATCGAGGATCTTCTCCCGTTCGCGGAACGCGTACAGGAACGGGCTGAAGGTCCCCAGATCGAGCCCGTAGGCCCCCATCCCCACCAGATGGCTGGCGATGCGCCCCATCTCGGCGATGATCACCCGCAGGTGCCGCCCCTTCTCCGGCGGCTCGTACTTGAGCAGCTTCTCGACGGCCAGGGCCCAGCCGAGATTCATGTTCATCGCCGCCAGATAATCCATCCGGTCGGTGTAGGGAATCCACTGCCGAGGAGTCAGGTTCTCGCCGATCTTCTCGGCGCACCGGTGGAGATAGCCCAAGTGGGGCGTCACCTCGGAGACCACCTCCCCGTCGGTCCGCAGCACCAGCCGCAACACGCCATGCGTGCTGGGATGCTGCGGCCCCATGTTGACGAGCATCTCGTCGGTGCGAACGTCAAATTCAATGACCCGCGGGTCGTCGACAAGCGTGGACATGGCGTGTGGTTGGGTGTCCGTGGTCAGTGCTGAGCAGGCGGCAGCTTGGAAAGCCTGTATACGCAGAAAGGTCAAGGAAAGAATCGAGCCATACCGACGACCGACAACTCCCTACCGCCCCCGAATCCCGTGATACTCAACCGGCATTTCGTAGTCCTTTCGCAGCGGGTAGCCGACCCAGTCCTCGGGGCAGAGGATTCGCCGCAGGTTCGGGTGATTGGTGAAGAACACCCCCAGCAGGTCGAACACCTCCCGCTCGTGCCAGTCGGCCGTGCTCCAAATGCTCGCCACCGACGGCGCCTCGGGAAGCTGGCCCGGCACGTCGTCTCGCCACCGCGGCAGCATGACTTTCAGCACCAAGCTGTGCTTATGCTGCATGCTGAACAGGTGATAGACGAGCTCCATGTGCGGCTCGAACTCCGCTTTGGCCGCCTTCTTCGGATCGGTGTGCAGGTAGTCGACCGCCGTCAGATTGCTCAGGTAGTCGAACGCCAAGCTCGGCTCGTCTCGCAAGTACCGGCAGACCTCGGTGATCCCGTCGACCGAGACTTCGATCCACGGATCGACGTTGTCGAAGTTGGCGCCGACGATCATGTCGCCGAATTTCTGCTTCAGTTGATCGACGAAGGCTTGGCCGCTCATGGGGCTCGTTTCAATCGAGTGATTGAGCTGAAGGTTGGCGGGGACAAAAAAACGATTGACGCAGATCAGGTCAGGGGATGAGCCTCGCCGGTCTCGCGGCGAGCGCGGCCCCTAGACCGACAGGATCGAGCCCGCGGGTCGGCCGACGCGCCCCCCCGCTTCGGTCGGATGCATCCGCTCGACGACTTCGCCGCGTTGGCTTTGAACCGACCGCACCCAGTCGAGGTCGCCCCGCTTCCACACGTAGAAGAAGCCGACCATCAGTACGGCGAAGAACACGCCGATGTCGACGATCGTCGAGGCGGCTAACCGGCGGGCGCTGCTCTTGATCGCCGCTTGCGCCACCTCGGCCGGAGTTGCATTGCGGCCGAATTCGCTCAGCACCGTTGCGGCCTCATCGACCGACAGCATCGTCGCGACGGTTTGCTGATCGGGTTCGCCCTTCGCGGCAACCAACTCGGCCCGGCGACGTTCGACGGCCCGTTCCCCAGCGCCCAGTTTCACCGCCAGATCGAGCGTGTCGCCGTACGAGATTGTCGGCGCTTGCGGATTGCGGACGCCCAACTCCTGGTACAGCGTCGCCACGCCAGGAGGCGTGACGCCCGGATCGGCGTCGGCCGTGATCGCCGCCGTGGGGCCGTTGTCGGCTCCCAGTCGCGTCGCCTTGCCGAAGACCGTCGCCCAGGGGAAGAAGAACGCCACTTCCACGTCGAAGATGATGAACAACAGCGCGACCACGTAAAACCGCAGGTCGAATTGCACGAAGCTCGAACCGATCGTTGGTTCGCCGCATTCGTAGATCTCCAGCTTCTCGTCGTTCGGCAGAGCAGGCCGCACGAAGCGACCGACGACCAGATTGGCGAAGAGAAACAACGCCGCCGCGCCGGCGAACAGCGCCAAATACGCGACGATTGCGGTGGGGGTGGCCATGGCGCTGCGATTTCAAGCCGTAAGGCGTGGGGAGCGGTGGAAACTCAGGCGTGCGTTATTGATTCGGCCCGCCGTGGACCGGTTCGACAATGACCTTCGACTGGGCCACCACCGTCGGGTTGAGCGTGGCGCGACCCCAGGCGACGTCCAGCGGCAAGCGCGAATAGTCGACGATGCACCCGTCGCGGCTGTAGCAACTCAGATCGTGCGTCGAACCCATGAAAATGCAATCGACCGGGCACGGCTCGACGCACAGGGCGCAGAACATGCACTTGGTGTAGTCGATCGTGTAGCCGGTGACCTTGAATCCTTTGCTCCCCTCGGCCCGTTCCTTGCCGATGTAGATGCAATCGACCGGGCATGCTTTGGCGCATTGGTCGCACGCGATGCAGGTCGTCAGGTCAAAGCGGTGAAAACCGCGATACCGGGCCGCCACCGGGACTGGCAGTTCGGGATACTCGAAGTGCTCGGTGAACGTCTTGCGATCAGGCCGATAGGTCTTGATCCAAGTCCGCAACGTCACCCACATGCCGTAGGCGACCGTGTAGACGGCCTCGAAGATGTTTCCCAGCCATGGGAAACCGCGTTTCAACCGAGCAATCATGGGGCGAGGGCATCCTTCAGCCCGCTGACGGCGAGGTCGACTGCGGGCGCATACTGCGGGCGGCCAGCGTGGCAAGTCGCGTTTGTCCGGCGCGCAACTTGCCGCTGCATGCACGTGTGAACCGCCGATTATAGGGCCCGCGTAACGACCCGCAACCGGAGCGCCGCCGCCCCCGCGCACGATTTTCGCGACTTTCTCCACGAGCCCGCGTGAGGGTTGGCTGTGTCGGCGAGGAGGGCGCCAACGCGATCGCGCAGCGAGCCGCCAAGACGCCGGAGCGGTTGCTGCGCTGGTCGCCCCGAGCACCGAGCGCGCCCCCCGATCAGCGCGTAGCAGCGTGCCGCAAATACTCCCCTCGTCGTGCTGCAGTGAGGTCGTCTGAACTCCTGGCAGACAACGTCACGGACCCGTCGAATCGCGCAGGCCTGGGGCGCTCGTCGAAGCGGCGGTAACGCCTGAACACAACGGAACTTCCACCTTGCCGGGGCGACTCGAATCCTCTTGGCGCGCCCAGGAGGCGGCCGGGTCCGGCTCTGCCCTCGCAAGTCGTCGTCGCGGCGAGTTCAAAGGGCCGGCGGTTGCCCCCGGCGGCCGCACGTTGCCGCGACAGATTGCGACGTAAAGTGAACAATGGAATCAAGTTACGGAAATGATTGAGCCAGGCGTACACGGCAATTCGGGGACTTCGGGCAAATTTTTACGATCCCACGGGTCCCAGATGCCCCGGATGCCGCGCAGGCGGGTGTTCAGAAAATACCGCCTCGCGTAGCAAAAAAGGGACCGTTTCGCAAGCAACTTTTCTTGACTCCCGGTATCCGCCACGTAGAGTGGAACGAGGGGATTTGTAAGACGCCCCTACCGATCTGTCGGGATCTCCCCCGGGAGGGTTATCCGGCAACCCCCGTCAGATCGCCGTCCGGGTCTCGCAACCGCAACGGAATGAGCCCGGCGCTAACCCGAAGGAATCGTGCGATGTTAGTCCTGTCTCGCAAGAAGAACGAGAGTATTGTCATCAACGATGACATTACGATCGTGGTCGTCGAGATTCGCGGCGACAAGGTCCGCCTCGGGGTCGAGGCTCCGAAGGAAGTCCCCGTCCACCGGAACGAGGTGTACGAGGCGATTCGGCGGAACCAGCCCGTGAATTCCGAACCCCCGACCGCCGAAGCCGGCTCCGCTGAGTAGTTTCGTTTTGCGGCGCTCCGTCGGCGCTTTAGCGGGAATTTGTGCGCGATCGCGCAAGAATACCGATAGATGCAGCTTTCCCCAGCGGCGATGATCGCCGCTGTTTTCTTGCGCTCGCCCCCCGTCGCGGCGAGCTTGGACCGCGAGGTCTCGGATTTTCCGTGGCGCGCGTCCCCGCATCGCGGTTGTTCCTGCAGGGCAGTTTGCGGTCCCGGCGGCCCCTCGCCGCGAATCCTGGGTTGACGATTTCCGCCGCGCCGCGACAATCAGTCGCTCACGCAGAAGTCCGTCGCCCTCTGGCGTTACCGCAGGGGCCCCGTCGTCTAGCGGTCTAGGACTCCGGCCTTTCACGCCGGCAACACGGGTTCGAGTCCCGTCGGGGTCACTTTCATTTCTGCGTTGAGGGAGCCGTCGTTCGTGTCGGTTGCAAGCTCTACTGACATCCCCTACGACGCGGTGCTCGTCGTGTCGTTCGGCGGGCCCGAAGGGCAAGACGACGTTCTGCCGTTTCTGGAAAACGTGCTTCGGGGCAAGAACGTTCCGCGGGAGCGGATGCTCGAGGTGGCCGACCACTATCGCCGTTTCGGCGGGCTCAGCCCAATCAACGAGCAGAATCGGCAGTTGATCGCGGCGCTCGAAGCGGAGCTAGCCTCACACGGCCCGCCGTTGCCGATCTACTGGGGCAATCGCAACTGGCATCCCCTGCTCCCCGACACGCTCCGGCAGATGGCCGACGACGGCGTGAAGAACGCTCTGGCGTTTTTCACCAGCACGTACAGCAGCTACTCGGGTTGCCGACAGTATCGCGAGAACATCGCCGACGCTCAGGCTGCGGTCGGCCCCCGAGCGCCGAGGGTCGCCAAGCTGCGGATGCCTTACAACCATCCGGGGTTCATCGAGACGATGGCCGATCGCCTTCGCGACGCCCTGAGCCGACTGCCGGCCGAGTTGCAGGACGAGGCGTTGGTGATGTTCACCGCCCATAGCATCCCGGTCGGGATGGCGGCCAACTGCAAGTACGAGCTTCAATTGCATGAGTCGTGCCGACTGGTCGCCGAGCGAGCCGACCGCTCGAAGTGGGAGATCGTGTATCAAAGTCGCAGCGGCCCGCCGCAGCAGCCGTGGTTGGAACCCGACGTCTGCGATCGCATTGAACAGTTGCACGCCGAGGACGCGCTCCCCGCGCTGGCGATTGTGCCGATCGGGTTTATCAGCGACCACATGGAGGTCCTCTACGACTTGGACACCGAGGCCCGCGACGTGTGCCAGCGCGTCGGCGTGCCGATGGAGCGAGCTGCGACTGCGGGAACCCATCCGCGGTTCGTGCGAATGATCCGCGAGATGATCGTTGAACGAATGACCCCTGGCGCCGCGCGGCCTGCCTGCGGCGACCTGGGACCCAGCCATGACGTCTGCCCCGTCGACTGCTGTCAGTACGTTCCGCAGCGCCCGTCTGCGGCAAAGGCTCCATAGCCTGCGCAATTAGTCCAGCCTCTTCAGCCCTTGTCGCGAGTTCGCTTTCGTCGGCGGGTTTCGTCGGCGAACGACTTGCGTTACAATGGGGGAACCGCCGCGGGGCAACTGAGCTTGTCTCGCTTCTTGGCGACGCCCCCGTTGCGTCGTCCTCGCCTGCCTCTCCCTCGACTCGGAGCAGGACGATGACCCACGGCGTTCAGCCCGCTTGCGGGCTGTTCTCTGCTTGCCAATCGCATGTGCGACAGCCTCCGGCCGTCGTTCGCGACAGGCGTCTGCGTCCTCTCCCCAACGGAAAGGAGACCCGCGATGAGCGCTCCGTCGCTAGGTCGCATTCTGATGATTTCCACGCACGGCTATGTCGCTGCGGAACCTGAATTCGGCAAGCCCGACACCGGCGGGCAAGTCGTCTACGTGCTTGAACTCTCGAAGTGTCTCGGTCGAATGGGCTATGAGGTCGATGTCCTGACCCGGCAGTTCGAGGATCAACCGGCCGTCGAACGGATTGACGAGCGCGTCACGCTGCGGCGGTTTCCGTGCGGAGGCCGCGAGTTCATCCCCAAGGAAACGCTTTGCGACTCGATCCCCGAGTGGGTCGAAGGAGTCAGCCGTTGGCTCCGCAGAGAGAGTCGACCGGTGACGCTGATCAACAGCCACTACTGGGATGCGGGGCTCGCCGGGCAGGCCTTGGCTACGCGATTCGAGGTTCCGCACTTCCATACGCCCCACTCGATCGGCGCCTGGAAACGCGACAACATGGACGGCGATCCCGCGGAACTCGAAACGAAGTACAACTTCAAGCAGCGAATTCGCGAGGAAAAGGTCGTCTACGACGAGTGCGACGCGCTGATCGCGACGACCCCGGCGCAACGGAAACTGCTGTTGGCAAGCGAGTACGACGCATCGCCCGAGAAGATCTGCGTCATTCCTCCGGGGTACGACGATCGGCGGTTCTTTCCCGTATCGCGGGCGACGCGGATGACGCTGAAGCACGAATTGAATCTCGAAGGGAAGATCGTGCTTGCTCTGGGGCGCATGGCCAAGAACAAGGGTTACGACCTCCTGCTGCAGGCGATGCCGGTCGTGTTCGAGCGGATTCCCGACTGCCGGCTGATGCTGGCTGTCGGGTCGAGCGAGCCGTCGCCCGGCGAGGTCGCGCAGATCGACGAATTGAAACGCTTGGCCGCGACGATGGGAATCGCCGATCGCGTGCTGTTTCATGACTACGTCAGCGACGATCAGTTGCCCGACTGCTATCGAGCGGCGGATTTGTTCGCCCTCTGCAGTCGGTACGAGCCGTTCGGCATGACCGCAGTCGAGGCAATGGCCTGCGGCACGCCGACGGTCGTGACGACCGAGGGGGGACTGTGGGAGCAAACCGTCTGGGGGCTCGACGCGGTGTTCGCCAATCCCTTCGACCCTCCTGCGTTCGGCCATGCCATTGCCGCAGTGCTGCAGCACGAGGGGGTCGCGGCGCAATTGGCCAAGCACGGTTCGCAGAAGGCGCGGGCGCGGTTCACGTGGACGGGGATCGCGCACCAGTTGCTGTGCCAACTGCAAAGTCGGCACGTCACGGCGGGCGACGCCCCGTACGATTGGAATCAGCAAGTCGAACCGGCGACGGAGGTGGAGACATGGAGCGGCATTTCCTCCTTGTGAGCGACGTCGACGGCACGCTGCTGGGAGACGACCCGGCCACGGTGGCGTTCGCTGCGTGGCATGAGCGGCGCCGCGAGGTTCGGCTGGCGCTGAACTCGGGGCGGTTCACGGCTTCATTGCAGCGGTCGATCGAGCGGACAGCGCTGCCGGCTCCGGACGCCCTCGTCGGCGGCGTGGGGACCGAAATCCGCTTGGGGCCCGATTGGGACCTGCTCGACGGTTGGCCTGCTGCGGACGGTTGGAATGCGGCGGTCGTTCGCGAGGCGCTCGAAAACCATCCCCGTACGCGGCTGCAGGAGGAAGAGTTTCTGTCCGAGCACAAGATCAGCGCGCATGCGGTCGACCTGACCCCGGGCGAACTGGTCGAGATCGAGGAGGCGCTCGCTGCCGCGGGGGTCGCGGCGCGCGTCGTGTACAGTTCGGCCCGCGATCTTGACGTACTTCCTTGCGGGGTCGACAAGGGGACGGCCGCGCTGAGATTGGCGTCCCATTGGGGCATCCCCCCGGAGCGAGTGATCGTGGCGGGGGATTCGGGCAACGACGCCGCAATGTTTCGGATCGGCGCACGCGGGATCTTGGTCGGCAACGCCCAGGCGGACCTTCGCAAGGCGGCAGCGGGAGACGTGTACCCCGCCGCTGCGTCCTACGCCGCCGGAGTCATTGAAGGCGCCGAATACTGGCTCGCCAGACTGTCATCGTCCGGCTACTTGCCAGTCGCCAGTCGCTCGTCCGTCACGCCGCATTGATCGAATCCGGCTCAAGGTGCAGATCGTGGCACGCTTTGATAAAGCTGGCTGCGTTCCACGCCTGGAACGCTTTGCCCATCGGTCGGCCGGTGACGCCATGGTGCCACTCGTTGAACTCCCATTCGTGGGAGACGCCATGCGAGCAAAGCCGTGCGAGCTTCACCAGTTCGCGGCGGGCGAGGTCCTGCATCCCAAGCTTGTGGACGTACCGGACCCACAACCCCCCGATAAACGGCCAGATGCCGCCGTTGTGATAGTGCTCGGGGAGGTTAAGCAGATTGACGGTGAAGTAGTCGCGCCACTCGGGGTCTCCCGCGTGGATCGGGGGATAGGCGTTCTTCACCGGGCCCGGTTCGTTGACCCCCACGCCCCAGAGAAAACGGAACGTCTGCATCGCTCGCGGCTTGTCGACCAGCCCCGTGAGATAGGCCAGCAGATTGGCGTACACGTCGCACCGCCAACTGTAGTTGAACGGCGAGATTTGAGCGACCAGATACCGGGCGTCCCCCAACTGATATTGCACCTGGGCGAAGTTCGCCCCGCCCCCGTCGCGGGCCGTTGCGGTCGAAGGCCAGAAGTTCTTAAGGATGACGTCGCCGACATGGTCGGCCCACCGGCGATAGTCCGCGGCTCGGTCGCCGTCGCCCAGGCGTTCGAGCATGTCAGCGAAGCAAGTCAAGCACCGTCGCCACAGCACTTCGTCGTACAACACGTGGTAGCTGCGGGCGAACAGGTCGGTCCAGTCGCCCGCCTCGGGGATCTCCAGCAAGCCGCAGTTGTTCGAGTCGAGAGCACTGAGCCAATCGACGGCCCGTTGCAGCGTGCCGCGATACTCCTCGGCGAAACTCCAATCGTTGCGCTCGTGACAGAACCACCACGCCGCGATGATGGTCCAGATGGCCCCGTCGATCGAGGTGATGCCGCCGACGCCGCCGTACTCGGGATGGTCGGTGTCGATCAGCACGTGAGCGGGAAGCTGTCCCGCGGGAGCCTGCCGATCAAGGATCGTGCGCAGCGTGGCCTCCTGACACGCCTGGATCTCCTCGTCCGCCAGATCGAGCGACCAGATGACCGTCTTCGCCCCGTCGCGAGCCCAGACCGAGCGATAGTTCGCGTCGGTGCCGCTCACCACGTTGTCGACCAGCGAGCAGGCGCTGAAGCCCTTGGGGGTGATGTTGCGTTTGAGCGCATCGACCCCCCGTTGATAAGCCAGTTGCAGGAGCGCCTGTTCTTCGGCGCTAAGTTCTCGGTAATCGCTAGGGTCGAACAGGATGCGCTTGGTCATCGGCTCGCGAGGGGACGCGGGAGCGGTCGGAGATCGGATCGTCGGTGCTTCTATCCTATCAAATTCTGGAGGTGCGCAACATATCGCGGCGCCGTGCGCCGCGAGATGTCTCCCGCGATTGGCGATTCTAGAGCGTTTCGACCAACTCGCGTTCGCCGAGGAGCCGCACGCAATCGGGTTCCGCGAGGTCGACTTCAAAGGTGACTGGGTAGCGGTATCCTTGCGGCGGGGCCGGGGCGATCGCCGGAATCCGCCGCGCCATGCGGAGCGCAAATTCCTTGAGCGCCGGCCGCAAGCCGGTTTGCTTCGTGTTGGTCCAGGCCCCCGGCAGCAGGCTGCGAAAGTGGCGGTTCGCGAGCAGCACGTTGTTGCGCCGCACTGCGGCGCGGGTCATGTGCTCGGTCGACAGCGACACGTTGAGCCCCTCGGTGTTCACGACCCGATGCGGCGTGTGCTGCGGCCAGGTGATCATCTCCCCCGGTTCGAGCTCGGTGCTGATCGCCAGTTCGTCCCACTCGGGGCGGAAGTCGAGCTCTTCGGACTTCTCGCCGGCAAGGACTCCCTCGATCGTCGCGTCCGAAACGATTCCCGATTCAAGCGGATAGGCCCACACTCGCTTCCGCCCGCGGATGTGCCACAGCATGTTCACCGGGCAGTCGAGGTGGTAATAAACCTGGGCCCCCGGCGAGCTGATCAGCAGATTGGCCGAACGATTGAACGTGCGGAGTCCCGGCGTCGCGGCCTCGAGGTCGGCGTACAGGTCGTGCACCAGATCCGACAACTGGGGATGGTGGTCGAGCACTCGGCGGATGTTGAGCCAAATGCGCCCTCGGCTGGCGGCCTCGAGCAATTGGGTCCCGTTGAGTTCGCCCGCGGAGCCTTCGCGCCACTCGTTGCGATCGGCCGGATCGCGGCCCATGGTGTTGATCCCCAGGTCGCGGCGGGGATGGCGATCGAGCAATTCGACCAGAGCGTCGTCGGAAAATTGCGGGAGCGTATGCAGCCGATGCTGCGCCACGAATATCTCGCGGTCCATGCGAGCGGCTTGTTCGGGAGTCCAGTGGTCGAGCAGCGAGCGGGGCATCGGGTGCGTCCTGAGGGCGAAGCGGGGACGGCCGTCGGGCAACGGCAGGTTGCGGGATTCAGCAAGTCTACCTTGTTTTCGCCCAGGAGATCGCGCGGAGCGCGCCCCGTGAGCCGACGTGACGCCGCTCCGTGAGGGGCCTCCCGAGTCCAACCCCTACAACCCGAACAAGGAGGACCGCAGCGACGCCGACGGGGGACGGCGTGGGGGTGAAAGCATCTACAACATCCGTCGCCGAGCGAGGGGGACGCGACCGGATCGAGCCGGTCCGACAGATCAGAGTGACAGAAAAAAATGCACAGCGACTTGGCTGGCGGGAGCGCCTGTCGATGGGACGGATGCAAGCGGCTTCTCCGGTCGGGACGATGTGCGTCACATGCGCCTTGCTGCGACCATATCCGAATCCGAGTGATATGCGTTATGCGCGGCATTTATGCAGCGCTGAACGCTTACGCGTACGCCGGGTCGGCGAACTGCGCCAACAGCCACTGCACCGCCGCGGCGGAGATCTCCACCGGCAGCGAGGCCGGGGGCTTCGGCGAATCGAGCGTTTGCGACACGTCGAGCGGCAGGTGAACGAACACCGCTTGCGTCGGGAGCGCCAAGCGTTCGATGAGATAGTGCGCCGTGTAGAGCGCCGCGTTGCACAGATACGTGCCGGCATGGTACGAGGCATGCACGGGGAGCCCCGCGGAGCGCATCTCGCGGGCCCAGCCCTCGATCGGCAACTCGGTCCGGTACGCCACCGGGCCGTCGGCGCACAACGGCCGGGCTTCCTCGGCGCCGTTCTCGGCCTCGCGGGCCGCGTTCAGGCCGATCGCCTCGAGCTCGATCGCCGTCCGCCCCGAGGCTTGCCCCAGCATGATCGCGGCGTCGAAGTTTTCGCGCAGATCCCGTTCCAACCGCGGCCGCAGTTGGGCGAAGTCGACCGGGTAGCGGCGCGTCGTCACCTGCGGCGACGCGGGAAGCGTGCGGGTCACCTGCTCCAGCGCCAGCCAACTCGCATTGGTGCGCCACGGGCCGAAGGGTTCAAACGCGGTGAGCAGAACGCGGGCCATAGGCGGCGACAACCGGGCGAGCGGCACGGAACGACATTGGCGAACCAAGGCGGGCCAAAGCGACAGGTGAAGGGATCATACCTTCATCTGCCGGACGGCGCCGGAACAATCTCCCCAGACGCCGGCGACGACGGGGGCGCAATCCCCATCGCGGCCAGCTTGCGATCGATCCGTGCGGTCTGCACGGCCAGCCACCGCCGGAGCACGCTCACGGCCAGGAGCAACACGCCAGAGTACATAACGATCGGAAAGACCGCCGGGATCGGAGGGCCGTTCCCGCGCGAGATGCTCGCCATCAGGTACGTCGCGGGGCTCATCCCCAGGATCAGGTCGGCCGGGCCCCCCGGGCCGCGGGAAATCTGGCGAAACTCGATCAGCCCCGAACTCACCAGCGGCGGGACCACGGCCAGCAGGGCGATGAGAAACAGGGCCAGCGAGCGGCCGTACTTTCCCGCTGCCGCGGAGAACGATTGGTACAGCGCGGAGATCGCAGTGGCGACGATCCCGGTCGCCACGAGCGGCCCCCCCAAGTCGGCGACGGCCCCCGAGATCGGCGGCCCCTGGCTCAGCCGCACCGGCGCCCATGCCGCCAGGGCGAAGACGGCCAGTCCCACGACCGCCAGCGCGGCGTACATCGCCAGCGCGGGCGATCGGTCGCCCCACAGCCAATCGTTCCAAGGCGAACGCGTGCCACGGTCACGCCAAATCCAGGATGCGAGGGCTTCGCGCGACGGCGTGCCGGCCATGGTTACGACGAGGCAGGCGATCAAATGGACGAGACAGTAGCGGTAGACCCCCTCGGACAGCGGCGTGCCGGCTTGCGCCTCACTGACGCAGACCCCCGCGGCCGTCAAGTCGACCGCTGCGACGGCTTCGTAAACGCGGCTCCGCTTGAGCGGCGGGTCGAGCGTGCTGCGCAGCCGGCGAGCCATGGCCGCCATGACCGACGCCGCCACGGCAAGCTGGACGATCGGGGCCGCGACGAGCGACGGGACGTGCACTCCCCACAGCGATACGACGGCTCCCCCCGAGTCTCCCTGCGCGAGATGCATCAGCGAGAGCAGAGGCGTCAGAAGCCCCGCCGGCGCCGCCATCCAGGGATTGTCGAGCAATCCGCCGCGGTTGGCCGCGTTGACGACGATAAACTGCACGAGCAAGATCGGAAACACGATAAACGCCCCGGCAAAGCTGCCGCGATTCTTGTTCGCCGAGCTCTCAGGGATCACCAGCGTGTGCATCAACCCGAGCGCCGCGGCCATGAGCGTGAACGTCGCCAGATTGACGTACAGCAGCAACACCGCCCCGGCCGAGGCGGCGCCGAAGTACCAGCACAGGACCGCCAGCGGCACGGTCGCCAGCGCGAAGAAGTAGCCCATCGCCGGCTCGCCGATCATCTTGCCGAGCATGATTTGCCGGGGGCTGAGCGAGACGATCCGCTGGAAGTCGAGCGTGCGGTTGGCGACCTCGGCGGTCATCGATCCCGCGACGCTGAACAGGGTCACGGCGCCCGAGACGACGAACTGGATGCCTAGGATGCCAAGCAGATAGGCGCGGCTGAGCGGAATCGGCAGCCCCCTGTTTTGCTGGTCTGCGTAGTGCAGGATCGCCCCCAGTCCGACCAGGGCCAGCCCGTAAAGCGACGCCGTGAAGCCGGGCGACCCCTTGCGGTACTTAATCCGCATTGCCGAGACCACGAGGGGATTGTTCCAGAACTTCCAGTGGTTCATGCCGTGCGATGCCCCGAGATCCGCATGTAGATATCCTCGAGATCGTCCTCCTCGGCGGCGAACGACACCACGTCGAACCCCTCGGCGACGATCGCCCTGTGAAGCGCCGGCAACTCCTCGCGGGGGGCGTGCCATTGGCAGCGAACCCGCTGACCGGCGACCATCGCCCCGTCGACGTGCGGGCGGGCTGCGAGCCACTCGGCCAATCGCGCCGGATCGCCCAGGGCCTCGACCTCCAACCGCAGGGTCGCCGAGAGCTGGGCGAGAATCTCCCCCACCGACCCTGCGGCCAGCAGCTTGCCTTGTTCCAGGATGCCGATTGACGTGCAAAACTCGGTCATCTCGGCCAGGATGTGGCTGGAGATCACCACTGTGCGGCCCATGGCGTGAAGTTGCTTGATCAGTTCGCGAAACTCGACGCGCCCCGCGGGGTCGAGGCCCGAGGCGGGCTCGTCCAGCAGCAACAGCTGCGGTTCGTGGAGCAGGCTCTTGGCGAAGCAGAGCCGCTGCCGCATCCCCCGCGACAGCGTGTTGATCGTCGCGTCGCGGCGGACTTCCAGCGAGACGAGTTCCAGAGCCTCGTCGATCAGCTTCTCCCGCCGATCGGGGCCGATGCCGTAGCAGCGGGCGAAGTGGTCGAGATACTCCCAGGCCCGCATTTGCTCGTACAGGCTGAAGAAGTCCGACATGTAGCCGATCAGCGGATGGACCCGCAAGGGGTCGGCCAGCACGTCGACGCCGTCGATCCGCACGTCGCCATAGGTCGGCTCCAGCAGCGTGGCCAGCACGCGGATGAGGGTCGTCTTGCCGGCGCCGTTGGGGCCGATCAGGCCGAACACCTCGCCGCGGGGGATCTCCAGCGACAGGTTCTCGACGGCCACGGTGTCGCCGTACTCCATGCGGAAGTGCTGCACAGAGACCATCGGGCGGTTTGCGGCCGCGATTGCAGCGGTCATGTGAACACCCGCTTAGCGGCGGCCGCGCCTCGTTCGGCGATGGCCTCGTCGATCGCGGCGAGTTGCTCGGAAGAGAGCCGCCACCCCATGGCCCCGGCGGTCTCCTCGATCTGCCACGGCCGCTTTGCCCCGCACAATGCGGCGGTGACGCCCTCCTGGCAGATCGTCCAGTTGATCACCACCTGCGCGACGGTCCGCCCCGCGGGTTGGGCGATGGCTTCCAAGCGGTCGACGAATCGCCGGTTCCGCTCCCATTCCTCCCCTTGGTACATCGGGTACTTGCGGCGATTGTCGTCGGGCGCCAGGTCGCTCTCCTTCTTGAGCGCCCCGGCCAGCAGCCCTTTCATCAGCGGCCAGTAGACGCACACGGCGATCTCCCGCTCGCGACACCAGGGGAGAGTCCGTTGCTCGATGTCGCGCTGCAGCATGTTGTACGGCAACTGCACTGCGGCCAGCGGGCACGCGGAGTGGAATTCTTGGATCTGTTCGAGCGTGCAGTTCGAAGCCCCCGCCGAGCGGGCCTTGCCGGCCGCGATCAACTCGGCGATCGCTCCGGCCGACTCGGCGACCGGAGTCGTCCCATCGGGCGCGTGCAAATAGAACAGGTCGACCCGGTCGGTCCGCAGCCGGCGAAGGCTCGTCTCGCATTCGGCCAACAGCGTCGCGGGACGGGCGTCGTTGGCGTATTCGCCGGCCTCGTCGAAGTGGATCCCCCCTTTGCCGGCGATGACGACCCGCTCGCGAACCCCGACGAGCGCCTCGCCCAGCAGTAGATCGCTTTCGCCGTTGCGGCCGTAGCAGTAGGCGGTGTCGAGGTGGTTGATCCCTGCGTCGAGGGCGGCGCGGATCGTCGCGAGACTGTCCTCGCGATTGGCGTCGAGAGTCGTCACCCCCGACATCGGCCAGCAGCCCAGGGCTACGGGCGCGATCGCCGGCCCGTCGGGCCCAAGCGGTCGCGAGTCGACAGGTTCATCGCGGGAAGATTTAGCGGCGGTCATCGTCGGTCCCCGGCAGGACAAAGCGGCCTTGCGACTGGCGCCTCAAGGTCCTCCAAGATAGGCGCTTCGCTCGACGATTGCGAGCGAGACGCAAGCGTTGGCGCTGCCAGCCTCCGCGGGCTGACGCCTCGCGGCTCGGGGGGATGCGAAGCGCTTGCGAGACCGGGTTACTGTTGGCTCGCCGTCGGCGACTCGTCGGCGCCCTCGCCGAACACTGTGTGCATCACGTTGCGCGTCCCCAGGGTGCGGGGGCTCGCCAGCAGTTCGCCGGCCGCGAAGCCGGCGGCTTCGCCCAGGTGGCGAGCCCATGAGTCGACGCGGCTGAAGATGTGCTGCTTCTCCGGCGGGAACTGGCTTGCGTAGCAGCGGATCGCGGCCAGCTTCTTGGCGAGCGTCGCGCTCACGTCGCTCACGAAGTGCCCCGCGTACGCCGGGGGCGTGAGATCGTAGAACGCCAGCGTGTAGTACAGTTGGGCGCCGATTCGATGGGGCGCCAGTCCCGCGAAGTGCTCGTCCCACTTCGTCAGCCGGGCGTAGAAGACCGCCGCGTCGGTGATCTGCATTGCCTGCCAGTGGTCGGGCGACGCCAGCGGCGTCTTCTCGGCCAAGCCCAGAACCAGTTGCGGGCGGTAGCGTCGCAGCTCGGTCGCCAGAGCAATGCGGGCCTCGAACGAGTCAAACAGCCGTCGGTTGGGCAGATCGAGCGTCACCCGCTTGTGGATGCCAAGCGCCTCGGCCGCGCGGGTCGCCTCGGCGAGTCGCTGGTCGGGCCCCGACGACGCAGGCGTCGGTTCTCCGTCGGTCAGGTCGACGATCCCCACCCGATAGCCCTGCTCGACCAGCCGGGCGAGGGTCCCCCCGCAGCCGATCTCGACGTCGTCGGGATGGGCGCCGACGGCGATGACGTCGAGTTGGTCAACAGCAGAAGCAGTCATGGCGCCGGGATGCGAGGAGCGAGGCTCACAAGTGCAGCATCGCCGCTCACACGCCGGCTTGCAAGGCGGCCAGCACGCGGTCGGTGATCGTACGAACGAGTTGGTCCTCGTCGACGCCGCCGCCGCCCGGGGCAGGGGAGGAGCCCGCAGGCGAGCCGTTCCAGTCCGGGGCGCCGAACGCCCCCGACTTCACCCCTGCGTCGTTCCACGAACTGCGGAAGACGTCGTTCGCACAGATGTCGCAGTTCTTGAACCCCTCCTCATGCCGGGGATCGGTGAAGCCCCACTGTTTCTTAAGGTCCAGCAGCTCTTGGCTCTTCTCGTGGCTCAGGTACTCGACCCGGCCGATTTGCTTCGAGAGGAGCAGAATCCGGCAGTAGGAGTCGAGGATCTCGGTCCACCAGTACGCCCGCTCGACGTTCTCGCCGTAGCTGACCGTGCCGTGGTTGGCCAGCACGATGACGTTCGTCCGGTCGACGAACGGCAGGATCGTCTCGGCGAACGCCTTGCCGCCAGGGGTCTCGTACTTGGTGATCGGCACGTCGCCGAGGAACACTTCGACCTCGGGTAGGACGCACTGCGGGATCGCCTCGCGAGCCACCGCAAACGCGGTCGCGTGGGGCGGGTGGCAGTGGACGACGCTCTTCACGTCGGGCCGAGCCTTCATGATCTCCAGGTGCAACAGGGCTTCGCTGGACCGTTTCTTGCGCCCCGCGAGTTGGTTGCCCTTCATGTCGATCAGGCAAATGTCGTCCGGCTTGAGAAATCCCTTGCAGTGCATCGTGGGGGTGCACAGCACTTCGTTCTCGCCGACGCGATAGGTGATGTTGCCGTCGTTGGCGGCTGCGAACCCGCGCTTATATATGCGGTCGCCGATCTCGCAGATTTCCTGCTTCATCCGATGAAGATTGACCATGTCGTTCTCAGGGGGGAGCAAAGTTGAGGGTGATTGATTCAGGGCGTCCGCTGCGGAAAGTCCCAGCAAACCCGTCGCTAGTCGCCAATCGCCGCAGCGCCTGCGGCGTGCAAATGTACTTTGTCGAGGATCGCCGCGCAGTAGGCGTCGATCGGTTTCAATTCGGGTCGAAACGGTTGTGCGGCTTCGGCGCCCTCGCTGACGGCGACGCGATCCCCCTCGCCGCCGCCGTGGGGGTCCCAGGCGACAAGCGTCTCGCCCCGGCCGGGGCCTCCCGCGGCGAGATCCGCCAGCGAGAGCGGGGCGACCAGCCGCAGCCGCGCCCCAGCCAGCGTAGGATGCTGCCGGGCCAGGGTCACTGTGCCGACGATTTCGCCGATTCGCATGGTCAGTCCTCCCGCACCAGGGTGACGCCGTGGTCCTTGAGCAAGTCGCGAGCCGCGGGGGTCACGACCGCGCCCCGCATGACGCGCACCCGCGCAACGCCCCCCAGTCGCTGCGAGACGGTCGCCACGGTGACGACCCGCTCGGCGAGCACGAGCTCGCCCGCCGGCGCGGCGCCGTCGACGAGCCCCTGCTCGCGCAACCGTCGCACGACCTCGGCGACGATCCATTCAAGTTGTTCGGGGGAGAGTTGCACGACGGAATTCGGGTTGGGGCAGCGATCGGGCGCCTTGCCAGCGGGGCTTGCTCCCGCCGCTGGCCGGGCGCTCGATGGGAGATGCGTCAGCTCGGTGGCGGGTCGATGAGGGCCATCACGCTCCAGCGAACCGGGGTGTTGTCGCAGCCGAGGATCTCGCGGACGTAGGTCCCGTCGCTCGTGATCACGACTGCGTCGCCGATTCCCGCCCCGCAACGATCGACGGCCACTTGCGGCTCGCCGTCGGGGGTCCGCCCGTCGGCGGACAGCGGTTGAACCACCAGCAGCTTGCAGCCGTCGAGCGACGGATGCCGCAGCGTGGCGGTGGCGGCGCCGATGACGGAGGCGTAGTGCATGGGGCTGGAAATTGGCGAATGGCTATGCGATCAACAAACGAACGTCAGCATTCAACTGGTTCTTAATGGTTCCTATCGTTTGCCGAGAATGTGGAGGTCGTCGATCAGCGAGCAGCGGCGTTCCCGCGTAAAGGTCAGCGGGGTGGTGACCCCTTCTCCGGTCGGGGTGGCGATCGAGAACGACAGGTACCCCTCGCCCCCCAGGCCCAACCCCGCCATGGACGGGCCGTTCTTCACGAACAGCGTCGTGTCGAGCGCCCGGCCCATCTTGGTCATCGTGCGGACGTTGTTCGTGTGAATCATCGCCGTGTGGCGAAAACCGTGTTCGTAGTGCTTGGCCAGCGCGATCGCCTCGTCGACGTCGCGGCAACGCACAACCGGCACGAACGGCATCATTTGCTCGACGGGGACGAACGGGTTCGCATGGTCGGTCTCGCCGAACAGCAACTCCGTCTGCGGCGAAACTTCGATCCCCGCGGCCCGGGCGAGCACGGCCGCGTCTTGGCCGATGAACTCCTTCGCGGCGACGTCGTGCTTGTGGTCCCCTTCGCCGACCGTGGCGATCGCGGCGGCAGTCAGGCGATCGATTTGGCCGGCATTGAGCCGCACGGCGCCGGCCCGCTCCATGGCGGCCAGCAATCCGTCGCACGCCGCGGCGGTGCAGAACACCTCCTTTTCGGCGATGCACAGCAGATTGTTGTCGTACGCGGCGCCGCGGATGATGCTGCGGGCGGCGTTGTCGAGATCGGCCGTCTCGTCGACGACCACCGGCGGGTTGCCCGGCCCGGCGACGACCGCCCGCTTGCCGCTGTTCAGCGCCGCCCGAGCGACCGCGGGCCCGCCGGTGACGCAGATCAGCGCGATTTCCCGATGCTTGAACAGCGCATTGGCCGTCTCAAGCGTCGGCTCGGCGAGCACGCAGACGAGGTTGTCGATCCCCAGGTCGCGGTGGATCGCCTCGTTGAACCGCCGCACCCCCTCGGCCGCCACGAGTTTGCCGCTGGGATGCGGGTTGACGACCAGCGTGTTCCCCCCGGCGATCATGCTCACCGCGTTGCCGGTGATCGTCGGGAGCGAGTGAGTCACCGGCGTGATTGCCCCGATGACGCCGAACGGAGCGTGCTCGATGACGGTCAACCCGTTGTCGCCGCTGAAGCATTGCTGCTCGATGAACTCGACCCCGGGGGTCCGCTCGCCGAGGGTCTTGAGCTTCTCGATCTTGTGGGCGAGCCGACCGACCTTGGTCTCGTTCATTTCCATCGTGCCGAGCTCGACGCATTGGTCGATCGAGATGCGGCGGATGTGGTCGATGATCCGCTTGCGATCCTCGATGGGCCGCAGCGACAGTTGCTCGAACGCCTCGGTCGCCGCGGCGACCGCCTCGTCGGGACAGGTGAACACGCCGTGCCGGCCGGCGTAGTTTTTTGCGAACCCAGTCGGGGTGTGAAAGATCGCCAGGCCTGGGGCGCGGGCGCCGTGGGGCGGGGAACTCGCGGTCGCCGGCCCCGGCTTCGCGACGCCGTTGGTCGCGGGCCTCGCGCCCGGCTTGATCTCGGCGAGCACTTGGCGAACGACGTCGCTGATCAGAGATTCGCTAATGGCCATCGGGTTGCTCGTACGTTGCGGTGCGATCGCCGTGCCGCGCGCCGGCGGCCAACGGTGGCCGGTGCGTCGAATCACGGCGGCGGGAGCGGCGATCATGGTCGGGCGAATGAAAGGGGACGGGATTCGTCGTCTTGAGATGTTGAATTGACTGGCGATTCACGAGCGAGCCGCGTGCGAGCCGACTCCGCCCTCTTCACGGCGAGGCGTCAGGAGTTCTTGTCGAACACGCACGTTCCCTCCGCGTCGACGCGATCGACGATGCCGATCACCACCGTGTCGATCGGCAATTCCTTCGTCTCGGGCGTGTAACGGGCGCTGGAGCCCTGGGTGATCAGCACCATCTCGCCCACTCCGGCCCCCAGGGCGTCGACCGCCACGAACGATCGGCCGGTCGTCACGAGCCGGTCGCGCTTGTCGGCGTCGAGTCGGTACGGTTCGACGATCAGCAGTTTCTGCCCGATCATGTTGTCGATCTTCTGCGTCGCGACGATGGAGCCGGTGACTTTGGCGAGAAACATGGTCTTGCTCGTTGAGGAAGGAGCCCGCGAACAGCGCGAATGTCGCGAGGGGAGGACGATCGGCGGGGCGTAACGGCCAGGGATAGTGAGCTGAAAAAGACGCTAGTCAACCGAGAGCGTTCACAATCGCCGATCGCCGGCGCTTGCCAGACACTCCGCCGTCTGTCGGGCGACGACGATCTCCTCGTTCGTCGGGACGACCCAAATCTGCGTGCGGCTGCCGGGGGCGTGAATGGCGCCCTCGCCGCGCAACTCCTTGTTCGCGGCGGCATCGAGCACGATTCCCAATTCCTCCAGCCCCGCGCACACCGCGGTGCGGATCTCAGGACGGTTCTCGCCGATCCCCGCGGTGAAGGCGATCGCATCGAGGCCCCCCAGTTCCACGAGGTAGGCGCCCAGGTAGTGCCGCACCGCCGAGGCGAATACGTCCAGCGCGAGCTGCGCCCGTTCGTCGCCGCGACCGGCCGCCTCGTACAAGTCCCGCACGTCGCCGCTTGTTCCGCTTAACCCCAGCAGTCCGCCCCGCTTGGCCATCTCGGCGAGCACCCCCTCGACCCCCAGCCCGGTCCGCTCGGCGAGCATCGGCAGCGAGTACGCGTCAAAGTCCCCCACGCGGTTGTTCTGGGGCAAGCCCGTCTGCGGGCTCATGCCCATGCTGGTCGCGGCGCTCACGCCGCCCCGACTGGCGCACACGCTGCTGGAGCCCCCGAGGTGGCACGTCGCCAGCCGCAGGTCGCTGCGCCCCGTGAGCTCGCGCATTCGCTGGGCGACGTACCGGTGACTGGCGCCGTGAAAACCCCAACGCTGCAATTGGTGCTTGTCGGCCCACTCGTACGGCACGGCGTAATGCCTGAGCCGCGCGGGGATCGTCGCGTGGAACCCGGTTTCAAACGCCGCCGCCAAGGGCAACTCCGGCATTCGCTCGCGCAGTTGTCGCATCGCCGCGATGTAGGGCGGGTTGTGAGCCGGGCAAATCGCGTTCATCTCGGCCATCGCGGCCAGCACGTCGTCGTCGACCCGCCGCACCCCGGTGACCCGGCCCCCGTGAACCGCCTTGAACCCGATCGCCGCCACGTCGCCGACCGTCCGCAGGCAGCCCTGCTCGGGGTCGGTCAGCCGCTCCAGGCACGCCGCGATCGCCGTCCCGTGGTCGGGCGCGGCGATCTCGAACTCCGTCCGCGCCCCCTGCGCCTCGACGAACGCCGCGCTCCGCGGGGCGCCGATTCGTTCCACCCCGCCGCGCGCAAGCTGCCGCTCGTCCGCCATGTCGAACAGGCGGAACTTGAAGCTGGTCGAGCCCAAGTTGGCGACGAGGATGATCATGGGGCCCAGGGGGCTGTTAGCCGTAGCTCCAATCTGCGGACAAGCGGTTCGACGGCCTCTCGCTCTACTTCAAAAACGCGGCGACGATGCCGTCCGAGGGGCGCGGAATGACATGGCTGGCGATCAGGTGCCCGGCCGCCGAGGCTGCCGCGGCGCCCGCTTCGACCGCGGCCCGGACGCTCCCCACGTCGCCGCTGACGACGGCGGTGCAGTAGGCGCCCCCCAGGTCGATGCGTTTTTCGATCTTCACGTTCGCGGCCTTCGCCATCGCGTCGGTCGCCTCGATGAGCGGCACCAAGCCGCGGGTTTCAACAAGTCCGATTGCAGATTGCATCGTTGGTTCCTCAAGGAGAGGTCGGAGGTCAGGAAGATGTGGTCAGTGATCCGTTGTCAGTCGAAGCGACGGCGGCAAGCCGGCGGCGCTCGGGTTACTTTGCCGCCGGCTTTTTCTTCAGCACCACGTCGATGTCGTCGTGCGGGCGGGGAATGACCTGCACGCTGACGACTTCGCCGACGCGGCTGGCGGCGCTCGCGCCCGCGTCGGTCGCGGCCTTCACCGCGGCGACGTCGCCGGTGACGATCGCCGTGGCCAGACCGGAGCCGACCTTGTCCCACGAATGGAACTCGACGTTCGCCGCTTTGAGCATCGCGTCGGTCGCCTCGACCAGGGCGATAAAGCCCTTTGTCTCGATCATGCCGATCGCTTCATTCGCTTTTGCCATTGTTGAACCTCGGAGAAAGGGGGGAACTGTGATGGGTGACTGGTGAAAGGGGACAAGGGCGGGAGCTGCCGATGATCAAACGTCGCCGCCGCAGGGAGTAAGATTGATCCGAACCGCGAGGCGTAAGCCCGTCCCGAGCCGCGAGGCGTAAGCCCGCGGAGCAAACGGCTCTCCCCTCAATGCCCCGCACACTTGCAAGCCTCCTGCTTCAGCAACTCGACCTTCGTCGCGTGATCGAGATCGGCCGCGTTGCCTTCGTCGGTGTCGATGTGGACCTCCAACTTGCTCGTCGCGTCGGCCCGCACCAGCAGGTCTTCGAGCACCGTCGTGCAGGCGCCGGCGATCTTGAGCTTCATCCGATCGCCGTTCTTGACGCCGTAGCGCTCCGCGTCGCGGAGGCTCATGTGGACGTGCCGTTCGGCGCGAATGACCCCTTCCTTGAGCTCGACCACTCCCGCCGGCCCGACCAAAACGCACCCGGGCGTGCCGGCGATCTTGCCGCTGGCCCGCACGGGCAGCTCGATTCCCAGCGAGATCCCGTCGGTGAACGCCAACTCGACTTGACTGTGATCGCGGGTCGGCCCCAGCACGCGCACGCTGGGCAGCATTCGCCGTCGCGGGCCGACGACCATCACGGTCTGCTCGGCGGCGTAGAACCCGTCCTGGTACAGATTCTTCTCCGGTTTGAGCTGCGTCCCGGGACCGAACAGCTTTTCGACATGCTCCTGCGTCAGATGAACGTGCCGGGCCGAGATGCTCACCACCAGTTCCGACGCCCCGGCCGCGGGCGTGGCTTTCCCGTCGGTCGGCAGGTGAAACGACGCATAACCGTCGCGGCTTGCCGCAGCGTGCTGACGCACGACGCGGCGGACGATTTCTTCGACACGGTTGCGATCAAGCGGCGGGGCTGTGCTCATGGCGCCAAACATCAGGGGTGTCGCTTTCCGGGGCGGATCTTGGGGCCCGACAACGCGGCCGCGACGTCGCGGATCGCCGGGGCGATCGTCGTCTCGACCCTCGCGTCCGCCAGGCGGCGACGCCAAGCGGGCGACAGTTCGTCGTCGACCACGATCCGGTGAATCGCCGGCAGCTCGCAAACGAACGCCAAGCTCTGATGGCCGAACTTCGTGCTGTCGATGACCGCCATCACTTCTTCCGCGGCGGCCAGCATCGCCTGCTCGGCTGCGGCAGTTTGCAGATTGCTGTTGAACAGTCCGCGCTCGTTGACCCCCGCGGCGCTGATAATGGCCCGCCGCACGTGGAGCGAGCGAATCATCGCCTCGGCGTGCGGTCCTTGCACCGTTCCCGAGCGACCGTGGACGTAGCCGCCGATGACGATCAGGTCGGCGCCCGCGGTCGAGCTGAACAGGTTGGCCACCGGCAACGAGTTGGTGACGACCTGCAGCGGCCGGCCGACCAACAGCCGAGCGAGCTCGTAGGTCGTACTTCCCCCGTCCAAGAGCACGGTGTCGTTGTCTTCAATCAACTCCGCGGCAGTCCGGGCGATGGCCCGCTTCTTGTCCCATTGGGCGCTCTGACGCTGTTCGAAGTGGGGCAGATTGGGCGACGGCCCGGTGTAAAATGCCCCGCCGTGGGTCCGCTGCGTCGCTCCCTCGCGTTCCAGGTGGGCCAAGTCACGGCGAATCGTCGATTCCGACACGTCGAGCGCCTTGGCCAGGTCCGGCAGGGGCGCAAACCCTTGCCGGCGGACCAGTTCGATCAGCTGTGTGCGGCGAAATTCTGCGGACATCGCGGCAGAAACGAGAGGAGGAGTTGGCAGACTCCATCATGATTAGGAGCCGTCGTGATGCAAATAATATCCGATCTGATCATAAATGAGCATAAGTAATCTTATTGATGATAGCTAATGGTCATTTGCGTCAGAACGCGTCAAAAGACCAATGGCTATCTGGTCGTAACATGTTGATTAACAACACGTTGCAGTCCATTAGGACAGGCCACGGCGGGCAATTCACGCCGGGCCATGACGGCTCTGCCCCAGAGATCGCGAGACCGCGGGCGGCAATGACCAGCGGGCCGGCCGCCGTCACTCCGCCGGCGACTGCTCGCCTCGGCGCCCGGTCCCGCGCAGCGTGACGCGACGACCTTCGAGCTGCACCCGCCCCGCGGCCAGCAGCCGCAGGACGTGGGGGTAGGCTTCCTTCTCGGTCTCGAACACCCGCGCGGCCAGCGAGTCGGGCGTGTCGTCGTCGAACACCGGCACCGGTTGTTGCCAGATGATCGGCCCGCGGTCGTACTCGTTGTCGACGAAGTGGACCGTCGCCCCGGTCACCTTGGCGCCGGACTCGAGCACCGCCTCGTGGACCCGCTGGCCGTACATTCCGTGGCCGCAGAAGGCCGGGATGAGCGAGGGATGGATGTTGATCACCCGGCCCGCGAAGTCGTCCGGCACGGGGGCCAGCTTCAAGAAGCCCGCCATGACGACGTAGTCGACCCCCGCCTCGCGGCAGGCCGCGAAGATTGCTTCTCCGAATGCTTGGTCATCGGCGAACTTGCTCCGCACGAACACGGCGGTCGGTACGCCGGCGTCGCGGGCGAACTGCAGGCCCCCCGCCTTCGCACTGCTGGACACGACCAGCCGCACGTCGATCGGCAACTCCCCCGTCGCGGCCAACTCGAGCAGGTTCTTGAGCGTCCGCCCCCCGCCGGAAATCAGGACGGCGATCTTTAACGGCTTGGCGCCCGGGCGGTTCACGGCGCCACCTTCACAAAGAGAGTTGCGTCAGCGTCCCCGACTTTGGCAGCGGTCGGTTGAGCGCCCGCGACCGACCCTGACCCGATCGACTGTGCGAGCGTCTCGGCGGCGATAAACGATCCGAATTGCTTGACGGCGTTTGCAAGGTCGGCCGACTCCGTGACGACGCCGACCTCGATGCGGTCGGTGAACTCGCAACCGATCTCCTTGCGCCGATCCTGAATCGCCCGCACCAGATCGCGGGCCAACCCCTCGGCAATCAATTCGGGCGTCAACTCCGTCGCCAGCACGACGACGACCCCTTTGTCGTTCGCCGCAGTCCAGCCTTCGCGGGCCGTGATGCGGATCTCGACCTCCTCGCCGGTGAGTTCGACCTCCTGGCCGTCGATCGAAAGATTGATTTTGCCGTTGTCCCGGATGTTCGCCAGCAGTTCGCTGCCGCTTTGTCGGGCCAGCGCGCCCTTCACCTTCGGCATCAGTTTGCCGAGCTTCGGCCCCAGCAGTTTGAAGTTGGGGAGCACCTCGTGCTGGACGTATTTCTCCGGCTTGTCGCTGTACTCGACCCCCTTCACGTTCAGTTCGTCCGCGATCACCGCGGCATGCTCTTCCAGCCACGCTTGATGCGTCGCGTCGGCCAGGATCACCTCGACCCGCGCCAGCGGTTGCCGCACCTTCAGGTTCGCGCTCGTTCGGGCCTGCCGCCCCAGCGAGGCGATATGTCGCACCATGTTCATCCGCTCCGACAGCTGCTCGTCGATCGCCGCCGCGTCGCCGGTCGGATAGTCGCACAGGTGGACGCTCTCGACGACGCGATGCGCGCTGTGCGGCGCAAACGGCTCGACGACCAGATTCTGCCATAACGTTTCCGCCAAAAACGGCGTGAACGGCGCGATCAGCTTGGCCGTCGTCACGAGGCACTCGTACAACGTCCAGTACGCGTCCCGCTTGCCGACGTCGGCCGGGTCCTTGGCCCAGAACCGATCGCGACTGCGGCGGACGTACCAGTTCGACAGCGCGTCGACGAACTCCGTCAAGCGACCGCACGCGGCGAAGTTGTCATAGGCGTCCATCCGCTCGACGACCGCCGCGGCCGTGCGATGCAACTCGCTCACGATCCAGCGATCAAGCTCGTTCCGCTCGGCAAGCGGGCGATACGAAGGCGCCTGCGCCAGTTCCGTCGCGGCGAGCTGCAACGCTCCCGCCGCCGGCCGCGAACCGCCGGCCGCCAATTCCTGCTCCGGCTGAAACTCGTCGATGTTCGCGTAGATCGTGAAGAACGAAAACACGTTCCACAGCCGCAGCAGGAACTCGGGGACGCTGTCCTTGATCGCCTGCTCGCTGTAGCGGATCGACGTCCACGGCGGTTGGTTGGCGAAAAAGTACCAGCGCAGCGCGTCGGCGCCGTAGCGGTCGAAGATCTCGCTCGGCTCGCGGTAGTTCCGCTTGCTTTTGCTCATCTTCTGCCCGTCTTCGCCGAGCATGAGCCCCAGCACGATGCAGTTCTTGAACGGGTGAGGGTAGGGGGGCGCGTCGGCGGCGTTTGCTTGCGCCTCGCCGCTCGCGCCTCGCACATCGTCCCCGAACATCATCGTGCTGATCGCCAACTGCGAGTAAAACCACCCGCGGGTCTGGTCGATCGCCTCGCTGATGAAGTCGGCGGGGAATTGGTCGCGGAAGCGTTGCGCCGGACTCCGGGAGCTGACGCCTCCCGGCTCGGAGGAAGCTCGCAGCGAGCTCGCCTCGCCCCCGAGCCCCTCCCCGTCAGGGGTTGGGGAGAGCGCCGCGTCGTCGCCCCGGTAGCCCCACTGCGCAAACGGCATCGCGCCGCTGTCGTACCAGCAGTCGATCACCTCGCTCACCCGCCGCATCCGCGCGCCCGGCGCAAACGGGCTGTCGTACGTCACCTCGTCGATGTACGGCTTGTGGACGCGCAGGTCCTCGGGCAACTCGGGGTTCGTTTCTTTGGCTCGATCGAACGCCTCGGTCCCCGCGACCCCCGGCTTGGCAAGTAGCTCGTCGTACCCGCCGATCGCCTCCATTTGGCCCGTCTCGTCGCAGACCCAAATCGGCAGCGGCGTGCCCCAGAACCGCTCGCGGCTCAGGGCCCAGTCGACGTTCGATTCGAGGAACTTGCCGAACCGCCCGTCCTTGATGTGCTCGGGGAGCCAATTGATTTGGGAGTTGTTCTGGAGCATCGCGTCGCGAAACGCGGTGGTGCGAATAAACCAGCTCTCCCGCGGATACTGGATCAGCGGATCCTCCTCGGCCCGCCAGCAGAATGGGTAGTCGTGGAGGTATTGCTCCTGGTGAAAGAGCAGCCCGCGCGACTTGAGATCGCGGATTATGTCCTTGTCACAGTCCTTCACCCAGCGCCCGCGAACGAACTCGGGAGCCTCGTCCGTGAACTTGCCGTCAGGTCCGACGCAGTTGAGGAGAGGCAGGCTCTGCGAACCGCGACCTTCTCGTTCTCTTTGAAGAACCAAATGATCGTCTTCACCGAACGCAGGCGCGATGTGAACGATTCCGGTCCCTGAGTCTGCAGTCACAAACTCGGCGGAAATCACGCGCCAAGCCTTCGGCTGCTTAGAAGAAACTTCGCGGAGCACGTCATTATCAAGCTGGTGGCTCTGCACGTCAAATTTGTCCACTCCGAGTTCATCGTAGTAATTCGGATAGGGAGGTCGATATAAAGATCCCACTAACGTCGTACCATCGACAATCTTCACGACCTGCAGATCTTTTTTCGAGCTCGCCGCCAGTCGTTCAACTGCGTCATGAGCGACATAAAACTGTTCGCCAGACGTGCCCTCTCTCACTAAGGCGTATCGTAAGACAGGGTAGATCGCAGCAAATTGATTGCTCGGTAGCGTCCAAGGCGTCGTCGTCCACACGAGCAGCGATGAGTCAGTGACGTTCCCGTCATCATCCAACAGCGGAAACTTCACATACACGCTCGGGTCCGCCACCTGCCGGTAGCCTTGGCCGACCTCGCCGCTGGAAAGCGCCGTCCCGCCTTGCGCCCACCACCAGACGATCTTGTGCCCCTGGTACAACAGCTCGCGGTCGAACAGGCTTTTGAGGCTCCACCAGACGCTTTCGACGTAGCTCTTGTGGTACGTGACGTAGGCGTTCTTGAGGTCGACCCAAAAGCCGAGCCGTTCGGTCAGCCGCTCCCACTCTGCCATGTACCGCCAGACGCTTTGCTGGCAGCGGTGGATGAACGGCTCGACGCCGTACGCCTCGATCTCCTCCTTGGCGTGGATCCCCAGTTCCTTGCAAACCTCGACCTCGACCGGCAACCCGTGGGTGTCCCAGCCCGCTTTTCGTTCGCACAGGTAACCGCGCATCGTCTTGTAGCGCGGGAACAGGTCCTTGATCGCCCGGGTCAGGCAGTGGCCCGGGTGGGGCATGCCGTTGGCGGTCGGCGGGCCTTCGTAGAACACGAACGGCGGCGCGTCCGCGCGGGCGGCGAGCGTCTTGTGATACGTCTCCTGCTCACGCCACAGCCGCAGCACGGCCTGTTCGCGTTCGGGAAACGACTGCGAGTTGTCGAGCGAAGGAAACATGGCGGCCGCGGAGCGTAAGTCAAAGACAAAGGTCGGACGTCAATCCGGTTCGTTCGGTTCGTTCAGTTCGCCAGCGCTCAAGACCCCCTCCGCAATCGGCGCCAGCCGCGACCTCCCAGGTCGCCGGCGGTCCTGCCGCAAAGGCTCGCCCTAAGCGCAAGCAGCCAGCGTAAAGGGGGAAGGCGGAACGGGGAAGGCGGACCCGAGCGTCCGACCTCAGTTCCCGGCCGCGCCGATTTCGTCCGCCAACTCCTCCGCCTCGTGCAGCATCGCGTCCACCCGCCGGCGTGCGGCAAGGTAGTACGCCGCCCCGACCGCGGCCATGCCGTAGGTCATCGCCCGGTAGGTGACGGCGACCATGAACCCCTCGCCCGGCGAACCGGCGACGATGGCGAACAACTGCGAAAACGCCGTCTCGAACGTCCCCAGGCCGCTGGGGGTCAGCGGGATCGCCCCGGCCACAAGACTCATCGGCGCCACCAACAGCATCTCGGCCGCCGTCGGCTTGGCGACCGGCAGACCCCGGCAAATCAGCCAGAATGCGCTCACCAGCAGCAGGTGCGTCGCGCAGGCGATCCCCAGCGCCCCGAACAGGTACGCCCGGCGGTCGCGGTAGACTCCGACCGCGTCGACCAGCCGCTCGAGCGTCGCCCCGACCAGCGGCAGCCGACCCGCCAGCCCCCTCATCCCCGGCCCTGCGGCCCAGGGGGTCATCACAAAGACCAGTCCCACGGTCCCCACGGCCAGCGACGCGGCGACGGCTCGGGTGAGCCCCAGCAGAATCGGGCTCTCGGCCGCGACGTCGCGGGCCACGAGCACCGCCCCGCTGGCGACCAGCAGCATTGCGTACAGCCCGACCACCCGGTCGACGATGACCGTGGCGACCGCCTCGGTGCGGCGTCCCGGCTGCTCGCGGGCGACGAACATTGCCTTGAACAGGTCCCCCCCGACGCTCCCCAGCGAGATTTGGTTGAGCAAGAATCCCAGCGACCCGAGCCGAAAGCCGTCGCGCAGCGAAAACGGCAGATGCAGCGCCCGGACCAACAAGGTCCACCGGGCGAAACTGGCCGAGAAGGCCAGAACGATGCACGCCTGAGCCGTGGCGAGCGGACCCCACCGCTTCGGCTCGGCCAGCAACCGGGCGAACGCCTCGTCCCCCCACAGCCGGTAGACCAAGGCTGCGAGAATCCCCCCGGCGAGCGCGAGCTTGGCGGCTGCGACGAGCAGGCGACGGCGATGGGCTTGGGGATTCATGCGGCGTGTCGCGGGGCGTCCGGCGGTGGGGCTTTGGGTCTTCTTGCTGTGGTCTGTGCCTGATGCGGCGCTGGCAAATCCAAGTGCTCGATGCGATCCGAGGCGTTCGTTATCAGCCGTCGAACTGATCTGATCGCACGCCGCGTTGACAGCCACGGGCGAGGGTGATAGTTTTCATGGTTCAACGGCCTTGCCGCTAGTGCAATTGTGCGACGCAAGTCCGTTTCCCGCGGGGGATTAGCTCAGCTGGGAGAGCGTTTGGCTGGCAGCCAAAAGGTCAGCGGTTCGAGCCCGCTATCCTCCACTTCCCGCCTCGATTTCGAGATCGGCGACACCAAGCCTCGCCGATCAGCGCCGTCGCGCCCCACCCGCCAGGATTCCGCTCCGGGTCGGTCGTGCGCCGTCAGGAAGTCTTTCGCCGGCCCTGCCGGGGGGCGCCGCGAGCGTCCGCCCCCCCTCAGGTCGCCGTTGCGGCGACCGGGCTTCCCGCTCGAATGTCCTCGGCCGCCCGCAGTCGCGAAGCACGCTCGGTTTATGTCGTCCGTCGTCGACCAGCCGCAGCCCGAGCAACTCGCCAGCGGTCCGGCCGTCGTCCTGGCGCCGCGAGAAGGCCCCCTGGCCGTGCTGCGGCTGAGCGTCGCCCGCCGGATGGCCACTGCGTGGTTTCTGAACCATTTCGCCCTGGGGGCGTGGTTCGTCACGATCGGCAGCTACATCAAGGCCAACACCGACCGCGAAGGCGCGGGGATTTTCTCCGACGGCTTCATGGGGACCGCCACCATGGCGGCGCCGATCGGAGCCATGGTGGCGCCGTTTCTCACCGGCGTCCTGGCCGACCGGTTTTTCGCCACCGAGCGGCTGATGATGCTGCTCCACTTGGTCGCGGCGGCGATGCTGTGGCTGGGAAGCGCGGCGACGACCCAGCAGGGGTTCTTTCTGGCGATCATCGCATTTTTCCTGTGCTACGTGCCGACGATGTCGCTCATGGCGGCGATGTCGATGCACCATTTGCCCAACCCAGCCCGGCAATACTCGGTGGTACGCGGCTGCGGCACGATCGGCTGGATCGCGGCCGGGGTCGTCGTCGGCACGCTGTGCCCCGCGATCTTGGGGGGCTCGATCGAACGCACGACGTTGCCGATGAAGCTGGGGGCGGTGGCTGAGCTGTTGGGGGCCTGTTATTGCTTCGCCCTTCCTTCGACCCCGCCGAGTCGGGCGCTGCGAAATCTCACCCCCGGCAAGCTCGCCCAACCCGAGTCGGGGAAGTTGTTTCGCAACGGGTCGTTCTTGTGCGTCCTGGCCGTGGCGTTCCTGACGATCATCCCCTCGCAGGCCTACTACGGGTATCTGAACGCATTTATGAACTGGCGGGGGGCTCCGCACGCGGCGACGCGGATGACCCTGGGGCAGGTCACCGAAGTGGCCTGTATGCTGCTGTTGCCCGTAATTCTCATGCGGATCGGCCTGCGGGCGGCGGTGCTCGTGGGGGCCGTCGCTTGGGTGGTGCGGTACGGCCTGTTGGCGCTCGCGGCCGCGACGGGAGGGCAAGCGTGGGCGATCTACTTGGCGATCGCCCTGCATGGAATCGCTTTCACCTTCGTCTCGATTTCCCTGCAGTTGGAGGTGGAATCGCTCGTCGACAAACGGCGGCGGGGGACGGCCCAGGGCCTGTTGTCGGTCGCGTCGCAGGGGATCGGCTGTTTGGCCGGGGCGTGGTTGGCCGCAACGGCCGAGACGGTCTGGCTCCCCGGCGGGCTCGGCGAAACGACGGCGGGGGGCTGGGCTAGGTTCTGGCTTGGGCCGTTCGTGCTGGGGGTGATCGCCTTGCTAGCGGCCGCAGCGTTGTTGCCGACGCCCGGAGGCGAACAAGCGCCAGGGGATTTGACCCCGGCGGAGCCCAGCGGGCCTCCCTCCAGCGTGTCGCATGACGAGACGTAATGTCTTGGTAAATATAGGGATATGGCGTTTCTGTCGCTGTTAATGCGGCGCGGATCGGCCCGAAAGCGGGCCCAATCCCCCTAATCGGAAAAATGTCCCCGAATGACAGCATTTTTTCATTGCCTCAGTGTTCCCCGCATGTACAATCGACACCATGAGTGCGGAAGGAATCTGCGCCGATGCCGCAAGGTGAATTCGTTCGCGGCCCACTCGTCCCAAGAGCTCACATTCTTCTAAGACGACACGGAGTCAGGATCTAATGAGTCACAACATCTCGAAGCATTTCCTTAGCCGGGCGCTGGCGTGCGCTTTGGCAGTTGCCCTCGCCGCAACTCAGGCCGTCGCTGGTACGGTCTCTTTCTCGAACATCCTTCAATCGACGCAGACCCCCGGCGATCCGCCGAATCTCTACGGTCCTGCGGACACGTCGACCCCGAATCAGTTGTTGTTCCCCGCTCCGGCTGCGTTCAGCGCGACGGCGATCGGACCCGGCGGGGCCGACATCACGGACGGCCTGCTGACCTTCACGGTGTCGGTCAACGATCCGCTGACCGGAATCACCGGTCTCAACTTCTTCGAGGACGGGACTTGGGCCCTGCTGGAGTCCGTCCCGGGCTTCGCCGGATTGGGCACCAACGTTCGCAACGCCATCGCCGGGTTCGTCACGGTGACCAGCGTCAACGGCGTGGCGGTCGGCGGACCGACGATTCCGTTCTCCGGAGCCAATGTCTCGTTCAACGCTGTGGCGGATCTGCCGCCTGGGTCGGGCTTCTGGAACAACGGCGCCGGCGTCGGCTTGGGCGCAATCCCGGGCCTCGTCACCTCGATCGACGTGGCGATCAACAACCGCTTGGTCGCCTTCTCCGAAGGGGGCCCCAACGGAACCTCGATCTCGTTCATCGACAAGAAGCGGATCACCATCCGCATCGACACCGAGATGATTCCCGAGCCGAGCAGCATCGCCTTGCTCGTGACCGCTTTGGGCGGACTGGGCGTCGTCGCTGGGCGTCGTCGCTAGTCGATCCGGTCGCTCTCTCGGACGGGAGCGACTTCATAAGAGTGTGAGCCAAGCGGCCCCCTCGAAAGAGGCGGGCCGCTTTTTTTTGCGCGGTTGAATCGTACCCAGCGAAGCACGATTCCGGCCGCCAGTTGGAGCCGGCCCGCACGTGTTGTTGGGAGAAGCCCTAACTTGTCGCCGGCCCCGCAGCGTCTGCGCGGAGCATCTGCAGGTGCGGTTCGGCAATGACGTGAAACGGCGAGGCCACGCTTTGCCACGTCTCGCCCCGCTGCTCGATGCGGTCGTCCGCCAAGGGCCCCAGGCGGTTGTTGATCAGCCCCAGATAGCTGATCCGTTCGGGCGCCAGCCCGATGATCCGCGCCGCGGTGGCATCGACCGCAGGCAAGTTGGCGCCAACCAGCAGCAGACCCATCGGCTTCATGGTTCCCAGGATCGGGCCGTCCCCTTCCATGCACTCGATCGCATCGACAATCGCCAACGCCCGCGGCAGGAGACAGTTGACGTCGGCGACGGTCTCGGGAATGCCGTTGTGGTGGAGCACGTTCTTCGGCCAGCCGTACTTGATGCCGGGCAGCACGCCGTAGAAGTTCTTCATCGCGCACGTGAGCCCGACCCAATGGTGAGTCTTGAGCTTCGGCATCGAGACGACGACGTCGGCCTCGACGACGCTCTGCGGCAAGTGCAATCCGCGGAGACTGCTGAAGCGACTGCGATTGGCTCGCCAAGCCGTTGGTTGGTAGTTGAGGTCCGCGAACGCCAGCCCGCCGTCGCGCAGGGCCTCGCCGACGCCGGATTCCGCGAGGGCCATGTCGGTGTCGCGGACGTGGCCCGGCGCCTCGCCCACGGTGACCGAGGCGCCCCAGCGCCGAAACGCCTCGGCCGCGGCCACGATGACCGCCGGATGGGTCGTCATATGGGGGACGAGTCGCGAAGGCTCGACCAAGTTGGGCTTCAGGAGAACCTTCAGGCCGCGAAACTCAGCGGGCTTGGCGCCGCATGCGACCAGTCCGTCGGCGATGGCGTCGGCCAGCGGGCCGTCGTAACGCTGCCCGCGGGCGACGAACACGGGGGTTCGCCGTCGATAGCGATTGCCGACGGCAACCAACCCCGCGAGCCCGGCAGCCGCGGCGCCGGCGACGATTGCTTCGCGTCGACTCAGGCCGCGGCGACGCTCCTCCTCCCGACGCCGATCGTGCTGGTGCTTCATGATGCCGCCTTTAGTTCCTCGCGCGCGTCGACGGCGGCGGTCGGTTTGCTCTTCCCGTTCTTCGCGCGGTCGCGGCACAATTCGGCGAAGCGCTCGGCCGCAGGGAGGCGGGCGAGCGAGGTCAGCGCCAAAGCGTGAATCGACGGCCCCCCGGCGACGCTGGCGGCGCCGACGGCAAGCGCGGCGTCAATCAACTGCTCGGCATTCGCGGGGCGCCGCTCCCAAGCGGTCAGCCCCAAGAGGGCATAGGCCAGCGAGACGGGGCTTTGCGCTTGTTGCACCTCGGCGTCGAGATAGCTCAGCGTTCGCTCGATGGGGGGGGACTCGTCGGGGGACGAGCTCGTGTTAGCCGCCGCCAGGGTGAACGCGGCGAGCCCGCTCGGTTCGAGATGCGGCAGCAAGGTTTGTCCCAGGACCGTCGTGTTCCCGAAATTGGCCCCCCCCTCCGACAACAGGCGATCGGCGACCAGCCGCAGACCCTCGCGAACTCGCGGATGGTCGCCGTGTCCGGCGGCGCACAAGGCAAGAACGAACAGGCAGGTCGGCTCCAGCCACGAGTGGGTGTCGGCCGCCCACGACCAGCCGACGAGCATCGTGTCGTGGCCGACGTTCGGATCCCTCGCGGCGGTCTTGCCGCGGTCTTGCAGGGCCCAGGTCGCGGCTCGCTCGATCGCCGCGGCGTATCGGGGGGATCGGCCGAGGGCATCGACCGCCAGCCACGCGAGCATCGCCAGCGCCGTGCACCACCGGGGCTCGTCGTCCTCGGCCGAGACGCCGACGGCGCCCGACTTCTGCTGCAACCTGGCGAGCCAGTCGGCGGCGTTCGCGGCCGCGTCGATGCGCCCATGTCCTGCCAGCGAGATTGCGGTCCATGCGGCCGGCTCGGCGGCCGAGGGTTGGCCGGGGCGATAGCTCCACGTCGTCGCCGCCGCCAGCGCAGCAAGCGCCGCGCTGTTCGAAGCCGGCGCGGCGGCTGCGTCGGGCTGGTCGTCGAGGGAGAGCGAGTCGGGGGGCATGCCGATTGAGACTGCGAATCCTTCGCGGGAAGACCTTCGGCTCCGCCAGGAGGGTCGACGACGACGCATCCTGGTTGCCATTCCGCCATGCATGCGAGCAGGCGCCGTTGCGTTGCTGCAACAACGCGTCGCGGCGGCGGCGACTGGGTCGATTGTATCGGCTTGCCAGGGAGAAAGTAGGCGAGTTTCACGCCCCCCGTTTTGACATCAGGGGAAGCTGACATAGGTTTCAGGTGGAGTCGGAGACAGCATGTCGACGGCTTCGGGCGACGCTAGCAGGCGTTGCCGGCGAGGGGTTCTCTTCTGATTTCGGCCGTCGCGAATGCGGGTTTTCCCGCCGCGAGGGCGTCCCCAGGACGGGGGCGAGATCGAGAGGGCCGCCGCCACGTTGAGCCTGCTGCGTCCTCATCCTCGATAAGGGCAACCTGCCGGCCGCCAGGCCGACGGGGCGCAAAGCCATGGGGGCGCCGGCCGCGAACGCGGTCGGCGAGAAGCCCGGCTGCCGAAGGGATGCAGCGTCCACGGACGCAGCGGCTGGAATGGAAACACGCGAGAGTGAGACGCGTCCTTTTTTACTAATCATGAGGCCGACGCGATCGTCAGTTTGCAGGCTCGCTCCCTTGGACAGGAGCGACGATCGTCAGGTCGCAAGCGGGAGTCTGAACCAACACTTGCTCCCGACAACCAAAGTGGGCGTCGCGTTCCGCCGCTGGAACCGACCCCGAGCGGAGGATCCTATGAAGTTGTTTGCTCAGAAGGTACAGCGTTTCCTCGTCTCGGAAGACGGCCCGACCGCCGTCGAGTACGCCGTGATGCTGGCGTTGATCGTGATCGTGTGCTTGACCGCGATTCGTTCGATCGGCAACAACGCCAATGCGACGTTCGAAAGCGTCGCCGGACAGCTCGGCAGCTAGTCGCTGCGTCGTCGACGCCCGTTCTTGGATGTCTAGGGTATGACATACGACCTCTCGGGGGAGGGATTCCCCCGAGAGGTTTTTTCATGCGCATGATTTTGCCGGACAGCGACGCAACCGGGGGAGTTTCCCGGGCTGGAGCAGTCGCGCCGATTGCGCGGGGGGGCGAGAGTTTGCATGTGACGACCGCTAAGCCGACACGCTTCGGATCGGCGAGCTAAGGTTGTGGTGTCCGGTCGTGGGGGCGCCGCGCGGGCGGAGCGTCTCCGCGCCGCTGTGCCTCGCGTATCAGGGGGAACCGTGCCATGCTCAATCTCATGCCTGAAGAATTGTTCACGGCGACGTGCCAACTGGTCTGCTTCGGCTGCGTCATGGTGACCGCCGTGGCCACGTTCTTTTGGACGCCGCGTTGGTAGTCGCCGCGCACGGGGCGACATTACGACTCATTGCTCACTGGTTTGCGCATTAGGGACCTCCGACATGGGTGCTTCGCAAGGATTTCTCGCTCAACTGGCCGAAACTTGGCCGGCCTGGGTCGTGACGATCACGCTGGTCGTGGCCGCGGTCATCGACGGGCTGCAGTTGAAGGTCCCCAACTGGATTACGTTTCCGATGATCATCAGCGGCTGGGTCTACAGCGCCGTGCTGTCCCCCTACGCCGGCTGGGAAGGACTGTGGCTGAGCCTGATCGGCACGGCCGTCGGACTGGCCCTGCTGTTGCCCGCTTACGCGATCGGCGGCATGGGGGCGGGGGACGTCAAGCTGCTGGCCGGGGTCGGCGCCTGGATGTGGGGGACGATCACGTTTTACGCCTTTGCGGTGTCGGCGCTGGTGGGCGGGGTCATCGCGGTGGGGATGGTCCTCTACAAGCGATCGTGGAACAAGCACCGCGACCAGTTCTTTTCAATTCTCAACGAGATCGCCACGGTCAAAGACCCCGAACAGCTGGCAGCGATCGCCGCCGAGCGCAAGCCGCGGATGTTTCTGTTGCCGTACGGGATTCCGATCGCGATTGGCTCGATCGCCTACTTCGCCTGGACGGGGATGCTGAGCTAGCGGGGCGTTGGGCGTCGCTCGCTAGGGCCGTGTTCGGCTAGCCGGCGGGCGCCAGCAGCGACGAAACCCCGTTTGTTTCATCTTCGACTGATCCGATTATTCGGCTGATGCCGAAGAAACCGACGAGCGCGGGGAGGATCGCCTCCTCGGGCTCGCCGTACGCGGACTGCGACGACGTGTCGCGACGCGTTCGGGCGCCGGCAAGGTCCGTGCGGCTGCGACTCGTCGCCCGGCAACCCGGGCGATCAACCGACCAATTTGAACCGCGACCTTGCACCAGGGGGGTGTCATGCGTCCGAAGTCTCTCGTATTGCTTGCGCTTGCGCTGGGCTGCGGGCTGATCGCCTCGATCGGCATCAGCCAGGTGCTCGATAACAACAGCAAGCCTGCGCGCGTCGAGACCGCGCCGATCTACGTCGCCCAGCAGAACATCAACGTCAACGATCCGATCACGGACGCGATGGTGGTGCTCGAGGAATGGCCCAAGGACAAGGTGCCGCCCGGGGCGATCGTCAAGTGGGAGGACATCGAGGACCGCCGCCCGCGGACCAACATCTACCAGGGCGAGCCGCTGTTGAACTCGAAACTGCTCGCCAAGGGGCAGATCAGCGACCCGACGCAGGGGGTCCCCGACGGCATGCGACTCAAAACGATGTCGGTCGACGCCACAAAGAGCGCCGCCGGCTTGCTGAGCCCCGGCGACCGAGTCGACGTGCAGATCTTCGTCGCGCGGAACGAACAGCAGGGGATCGAGAAGCCGTTCACCAAGATCTTCCTGCAGAACATCCGCGTCTACGCTGTCGACCAGACCATCGACCGCAGCATGGACGGCAACGAGGCCCGCAACGTGGCCAAGACGGTGTCGCTGATCGTCACCCCGTCGCAGGCCAATCGGATCACGCTGGCCGAGAACTTGGGGACGATCACGCTGATCCCCCGCAATCCGGACGACGAGGCTGAGGTCGACGATTATGAGCAGGACATCGAATCGCTGCTGAACCCCAGCACGGCGAACTCGCGGAGCCGGGAAAGCTTGACCAAGGCGGATCGCCCCGGGGACGAGCAGTCCGGCCCTGGCGCCATGGAATCGCTCAAGGCCTTCATGGAAGCGGCCATGGCGCAGAACTCCGCCCGGCAAGCTGCGCCGGGGCTCCAGCCCGGCAGGCCGTTCCAGATGACGATCATTTACCCGGACGAGGTCGAGCGGTTGCAGTTCTCCGACGGGCAATTGCTCGTTCCGGCGGCCCCGAGCCAGGCGGGCGGCGCGCCGTTCGTGTCGCCGGCGCCGCAGGAGCCTGCGGCGCCGCAGGGCGCCGACGGCGACGGAGGCACGCTGCAACTGCCGCCCGATTTCCCGATCGACTTGCAGGTGAAGTAACCCAGGACGCGCGAGTCGCACGTCGGGCGACAAGGACGTTGCCGCGGCGAGCACTGACTAACGATCCAGCGACGTCGGTCGCCATGATCCAGCGAAGGAAGTACAAGGATGTACCGATTGCTCACCCCGCACCGCAGCCGCTTCGGCCGGCGCGCCGCCCTGGTCGCGATGCTGACTTCGATCTTCTCGGGGCCGGGCGCTTCGTCCGCCCCCGCGGCGACCGGCGAGTCGGTCATCCGGCAAGTGACCCAGGCGAACGAGCGCCTGGAGATGACCGTCAACACCAGCCAGATTCTGACGCTCGGGACCCGCATCCCGCGGATGGTGGTCAACAATCCGGAATTGGTGACGGTGACCCCGATCAGCGAGTCGCAGGTCCAGGTGGCCGCCCGCAAGCCGGGCGTTACGCAGATCAACTTGTGGGACGAGAACGACCAAGTCTACACGATCGACCTGGCGATCTTCGGCGACGTCCGCGAACTCGAAATGCAGCTCAAGCGGATGTACCCCGGGTCGTCGCTGCGGCTCGTGAAACTGGCGAACAGCCTTGTGCTGGAAGGACAGGTCGATCGGCCGGAGATCATCACGACGATCCGCGAGCTGGCTCAGGATTACGCCCCGAAAGTGGTCAACGACATCACCGTCGGCGGCGTCCAGCAGGTCGTGCTCAAGGTGAAGGTCATGGAGGTCTCGCGGACCAAGCTGCGGCGGATGGGGACCGACTTTGCGATCTTCGGCCCCAACGGCTTCGTGGGCTCCAGCGTCTCGGGGATCATCGCGTCGATCAACGCCGGCACGCAGACTGCCGGCACGGGGATCAACACGGTGGCGTTCGGCGTGACCAACGGCAACACGAAGTTCCTCGGCTTCCTCGATTGGCTTGAGCAAAACAACGTCTCCAAGGTGCTCGCCGAGCCGACGCTCACGACCCTCAGCGGTCGGCCGGCCATGTTCAACGCCGGCGGCGAGTTGCCGATCCTCGTCCCTTCAGGCCTGGGGCAGACGACGATCGAGTACAAACCCTTCGGCACGCAGGTCGACTTCCTGCCAATCGTGCTCGGCGACGGCAACATCCGCCTGGAAGTTCGTCCCCGCGTGAGCGAGATCGACGACACCCGGAGCGTGACCGTCAACGGCTTCACCGTCCCCGCGCTCAAGGTGCGCATGGTCGAGACGGCCGTAGAAATGAAGGCCGGACAGACGCTGGCCCTCGCCGGGCTGATTCAGGAGCGGGTCGAAGGCCAAAGCCGGTCGTTGCCGTTCATCGGCGACCTGCCGGTCGTGGGTTTGCCGTTTCGCAAGGTGCAGGAACAGGTCAACGAGATCGAACTGTTGATCTTGGTGACGCCCGACTACGCCGGCGCGCTCGACCCGTACGAAGTGCCGCCTTGCGGTCCCGGGATGGAGACGATGTCGCCCAGTCACAGCGACCTGTATTGCAAGGCGCACCTCGAAGTGCCGTCGTGCGGCCCCTGCGGCGCGGGGGGAGCCTGCCAGGGCGGGGGGTGCGCTCCCGGCTCGGTCGGCGGAGTTCAGATGCCCGCCGGGGCGGCGGTCATGGCGACCGACGACGGCGAGATCTACTCCAACGGTCCGATCTACTCTCCGGCTCCCGCGACGAGGTTCGTCCCGGCCGAGCCGCTCACGGTCCCCGAGCCGGCCGACGCCCGCGGGCTCGAAATGCCCGAGCCTTCGGCCGGCGTCCGCCCGGACAATCGGAACAATCCGACCGTCCGGTCCGCGACGACCGCGCGGTTGCGCCGCCCGACCGCGACGCCCGGTTTGATTGGTCCGGTGGGCTACGACGTGCAAAAGTAAGCTACGTTAGCACAAAGGGAAGTTCCCTGTGCGCGGCCGAGCCTTTGCGCCCGGCTGCCGTCGTGCGTCGAGCAAGCCCTCGTCGGCTCGCTCCGAAAGGCTTTCATGTCGAGCGTCCTGCGTATCGCCGTCGTCGAACCGAACGACTCCAAGCGGGAAGCCCTCAAGGGGGTGCTTCTGGCGTTGGAGACGGTCTGGCTTGAGGCCGAGTGCTCGCGCTACGAGTTCTTCGTCGACGTCGTCGAGCAGACCAAGCCCGAGATTTGCCTGATCGGGATGGACGCCGACCCGAGTCGGGCGACGGCGCTGATCCACGAGGTTCTCGCCAAGTGTCCGCAGACTTCCGTGCTGGTCTGCAGCAGTTCGACCGACGGGCGGCTGATACTCGACGCGATGCGAGCCGGGGCGAAGGAGTTTCTCACCGAACCGGTCAAGAGCGAGGATCTCTCCACCTCGATTCAACGGATCCGTCGGCAGTCGAACGTCGCCAGCGGGACTGTCGAGGTCGGCGGGTGCAACGTCATCTCCGTCGCCGGAGCCACTGGCGGCGTCGGGGGCTCGAGCGTGGCGGTCAATCTGGCCTGCGCTCTGGCCGCGGACCCCAAGCACTCGGTCGTGCTGATCGATCTCGATCTCGCCCTGGGAGACGCTGACGTCTTCCTCGACACGATCCCCGAATACACGCTAGCCGACGTCTCGCAAAACGTCGAGCGGCTCGATCTGACGCTGCTCAAAAAATCGCTGACCAAACACTCGTCCGGCGTGCACTTGCTGCCCCGGCCGCTGCAGCTTGAAGACGCCCAGATGATCACTGCCGAAAAACTGCAGCGAATCATCGGGTTGATGAAGACCTCGTTCTCGCACATCGTTCTCGATCTTTCGAAGAGCTTCAGCCGGATCGACCTGGCGGCGCTGCGGGCTTCGGACCAGATCCTGATGATCACGCAGCTCGACCTGCCGTGTCTGCGGAACGTCGTGCGACTGATGATGACGTTCGACGACGACCCCGAGATCCGCGACAAGGTGCGGATCGTCGTGAATCGCTTCGGCCAAGACTCGGGGCAGATCAGCCTGCGCAAGGCTCGCGAGACGGTGGGCCGGGACATTTATTGGCAAATTCCCAACGATTATCGCGTGATGGTCGAGGTGCGCAACAACGGCGTGCCGCTCTTGGAGCACGCCCCCAAGGCGCCGATTACGCAGTCGATCGGCCAGTTGGCCGACTCGCTGTGCGGCAAGGCGCCGAGCGAGGACGACGCCGGCGGCAAGGGTCGGCGGTGGCTCAATCTCTGGCCGGCCCGCGCGTAAGCGCGCAACCGGCAGGGCTCGGGATTCGTACCGACTCGCGAGCCCCAGGAAGCTGACGCGGGCGGTACGAAGCCGGTCGACTCCTGTCATCGTTCTCCTCTGCGGCGCAATCGCTGCAATCGTCGCACTCGATTCGGCCGACTCGCGGCACGAGTTGCGGTCCGCGCGTTCTGGGCGATCCCCCCGGATGGTGAGCTATGTTTGCATGACGCAAAATCTCACCCCCCCTGCGCCGCCATGCAGGCGGCGGTCGTGTCGCGCGAAGTGCCGCGCGGACGCCGACCGTCCCTCCCTGCCGGTCAGCCTTGATTCGCCCGGATGTCGTCATGACCAAGCTTGCCGCTCCCGTGCCCGGAATGGTTCCGCGCGACCGCGAACTTGAGTTCGAGAAGCTCAAGCAGCGGATCCACTCGAAGTTGGTCGACAAGCTCGACCTGTCGCACGTCGGCGACCTGGAAGGAGACGTGCTGCGGCGCGAGATTCGGCTGGTCGTCGAGCACCTGTGCGACACCGAGGACACGTTCCTCAATCGCAACGAGCGCGACAAGCTGATCGACGAGGTGCTCGACGAGACGTTCGGCCTGGGCCCGTTGGAGCTGCTGCTCAAGGACCCGTCGATCAGCGAAATCATGATCAACGGCCCCAAGCGGGTCTACGTCGAAAACGGCGGTCGGCTCGAACGCTCGGCCGTGCAGTTTCGCGACGACAAGCATCTGATGCAGATCATCGATCGGATCGTCTCGAAAGTGGGCCGCCGCGTCGACGAAGTCTGCCCGATGGTCGACGCGCGACTTCCTGACGGCTCCCGCGTGAACGCGATCATCCCCCCCTTGGCCCTCGACGGACCCAGCGTCACGATTCGGCGATTCGGCTCGAACCCGCTCAAGTTGGAGGATCTGCTCAAGTTCAAGAGCATGACCCCCGAGATGGTCATGCTGCTGGAAGGGGCGATGAAAGCCAAGCTGAACATCATCATCTCGGGAGGCACCGGCTCCGGCAAGACGACGCTGCTCAACACGCTTTCCAGTTTTATTTCGAACAGCGACCGCATCGTGACGATCGAGGACGCGGCTGAACTGCAATTGCAACAAGATCACATCGTGCGGCTGGAAACTCGCCCGCCGAACATCGAGGGCAAAGGGAAGATCTCGGCGACCGACCTCGTGCGGAACTCGCTCCGGATGCGCCCCGACCGGATTATCATCGGCGAATGTCGCGGGCCCGAGACGCTCGACATGTTGCAGGCGATGAACACGGGTCACGAAGGCTCGCTGACCACCTGCCACGCGAACACGCCCCGTGACGCCATCGCGCGATTGGAAACGATGATCATGATGGCCGGGTTCGACATGCCGGCGCGCGCGATGCGAACCCAAATCGCCAGCGCCGTCGACCTGATCGTCCAGGTGAATCGGCTGTCGGGCGGACCCCGCAAAGTGACGGCGATCACCGAAATCTTGGGGATGGAACAAGACACGATCGTCATGCAAGACATCTTCAAGTACATCCAGGAAGGGGTCGACGAAAACGGCCGCGCCCGCGGGCACTTTATGTCGACCGGCATCCGACCGACCTTCATGCCGCGCTTGGAGTCGCACGGCGTGCGGCTGCCGTCCAGCGCGTTCCGCGAACGAATCATGCTGCAGGACTGAACCCCAGGGCGCCGACCCGGCGTCTGGCGCCAAACGAACGCGACGAACGCCCGGGCGGCGATTCCGGAGGAGGGGGCAGAGGGGCCCTCCTCCGGATCGCCCCGGGGCCGGCCGCTTACACCACCTCCGCGAGCCCAGTGCGATGTCTCCGACCTTGATTGTCATCGGCGCCGTGTTCATCGGCGTGGTGCTGTTGGTGGTGGCCGTCGCCAGCCTGCTGCGCGACAAGAGCGTCTCGCAGATGGAAGGGCGGCTCAACGTCCTCACCGGCAAGGGGAGCAACGACCCGGCCGGACTTTCGGAGCTGTCTCGACTGGTCGCCGCCCAGCGGAACGAGGGAAAGACTCCGCTGGAAATCATGCTGGCGCGGTGGTTCAATCTGTCGCGATTGTTCGATCAGGCCGACGTCACGATGTCGGTCGGCGCGTTCATGGGGGCGTGCGTCGGATTGGGGGTCGGCTCTGCGGCGTTGTGTTCGATCGCGGGGTTGAATCTGGCGCTGGCGCCGATCGTCGGCTGTGCGTTCTCCATGCTGCCGTTCGCGTGGCTGAGCTTCCGCCGCAAACGGCGGCTCAAGAAATTCGCCGCTCAGCTTCCCGAGGCTCTGGAGTTGGTCGCCCGGGCGTTGCGCGCCGGGCACAGCTTGGCGGCGGGGTTCAAGCTCGTCTCCAGCGAGATGTCGGATCCCATCGGCGCCGAGTTCGGCCGCGTGTTCGAGGAGCAGAACCTCGGCATCCCGTTCGAGGAGGCGCTCGAAAGCCTCACCGAGCGGGTTCCCAATCTCGATCTCAAGTTCTTCGCCACCGCCGTCATTCTGCAGCGGCAGACGGGCGGCGACTTGGCCGAAATCCTCGACAAGATCGGCAGCCTGATTCGCGAACGGTTCAAGATTTGGGGGCAAGTCCAGGCTCTGACCGGCGAAGGCCGCTTGTCGGGCATCGTTCTGTTGGCTTTGCCGCCGGCGCTGTTCGTGGCCGTGTACCGCATGAACCCCGACTACATGATGACCCTGTTCACCGACGATCTGGGCAAGAAGATGCTCATCGGCGGCGTGCTCATGCAGTTGCTGGGGGCGCTTGTGATTCGCAAAATCGTCAACATCCGAGTCTGACATGCACGCATTGATCGCTGGAATCTTGTCGCCGACGATGATGACGCAGATTGCGATCTTCGGCGCCGTGGCCGCGGCGGCGTGGTGGCTGCTGGACCTGCTGCAGAACGGCCGACCGCGCGCCGAGCAGCGACTCGAAGAGTTCCGCGAGCCGAACGGTCGCAAGTCGGACCTGTTGCGCGACGGCCGCGGCAAGTCGGGCCGCGGCGGGGCGTTCACCCGCGCGCTGAAGAAGGCCTCCCCCGCGCTTTCGGCGCCGCTGCAGCCTAAGAACGACTCCGAGGTCAACAAGACTCGCGAAAAGCTCAACATGGCCGGTTTCCGCGGCGAGAACGCACCGCAGTTGTTCTGGTCGCTCAAAACGATCGGGCTGGCGGTCGGCTTCTTCCTGGGCGGCGGTACGGTGCTCGCGATCCGGGGCGCCGACACCGACACGCTCACCTACGCCGGGGTCATCGGCGGGCTGATGTTCTACGCCCCGGAACTCGCCGTGATGTTCATCAAGCGAAGCCGGCAGGACAACATCTTCTACGGACTTCCCGACGCGCTCGACCTGATGGTCGTCTGCGTCGAGGCGGGCCTGGGGCTCGACCAGGCCATGCGCAAAGTCTCCGAGGAAATGAAGAAGTCCTACGGCGTCATCGCCGAGGAGTTCGCGTTGTGCAACTTGCAGTTGCAAATGGGACGGGCCCGCAACGAGGTGCTCCACGACCTCGGCGGACGGACCGGGGTCGACGACCTCAAGGCCCTGGCGGCGATTCTGATTCAGGCCGACAAGTTCGGCTCGAGCGTCGCCCAGGCCCTGCGGGTGCAGAGCGATTCGATGCGGACTCGCCGTCGGCAGCTCGCCGAGGAAAAGGCCGCCAAGACGGCGGTCAAGCTGATCTTCCCGCTGGTGATCTTCATCTTCCCGGCAATCTTCGTCGTGCTGGTCGGACCGGCGGCGATCACGATGATCAACGAGCTGTTCCCGTCGATGAACAAGGGGAGCTGAGCCCCCCGCGGGACGGCTCGCAGCTTGTCGCACGTGTTGCTTCGGCCGCAGAGTCGGACGTTTGCCAGCCGGCGCGGGCGTGCGAAACGCGGGCAAACATGGCCGCATCGGAAGCCCTCTGCGGTGAATCGCCCGCTTTGAGGCGTTGCGGACGCCTTGGCCGCACGGCCCGCCCCCTGGCGAGCAACCCGGCGTTTTGGTAGTTTTTTTGGACTGCCCGCGGCGGGTGCGGACGACCGACGTCCCCCGCCCGGAGAGCCGGTTTTCAGGAATGCCGATCGATGGGCCAAGCCATCCCCGGGGTCGCCCCCGACACCGAACGCGAAGTCACGATCATGACCGTTTGGCCCTCGCTGGGGGCGACGGCTTACGGGCGTTGGTGGGGCCGGTTGCTGCAGAATAAGTTCGGCATCTCGGTCTTTGGGATCCCGATCACGTTGGGCCGAATCATGGCCTTGGCGTCGATCCCGTTCATCCTGCCGGTGTACTTTCACATGCTCGTGCCGCGCCTGCCGGGCGTCGTGTTCGGGTTCCCCAACCCCGCCTGTCGCCGCTACCGGCTCACCAACCGTCGGGTGATCGTCGAGCAGCCGTTCGGCGGCGGCGAGCAGCAGAGCGTCTCGCTCGATCGGTTCGACTCGGTCACGGTCGAGGTGCTCCCCGGCCAGGAGTGGTACCCGGCGGGGGATTTGGTTTTTCGCAACGGCGTGATCGAAACATTCCGCTTGACCGGCGTCCCGCACCCCAAGGCGTTCTGCGAAACGTGCGTCAAAGCCCATAAGGGCTTCGTAGGGGTCCAGCAGGCCCGCGCTGCAGGCTACGCCTGAGAGCCCCAGCCCCGGGTTTGCCGCCTGCTTGGCGGTTCGACGCCCCTCCCCGTCGTCTGCGCCTCCGGCACTTCGCGCGCGTGAATCTGTGCGGTTCAGGCGCCCTCTGACTGCGCCGCGCTTGGCGACTGTCGTGCCGGCTTCGATAGGCCGACGAATTTGATGCTAGCACGATGCGCGTGTGCGGCCGATACCCCGGAAGACGCGCCTGTCAGGTGCGCTCGCTCGGGGCACTCTTACCTGGAGGATCGGTCGTATGCACTCTTGGCTCGTTCGCTTGGCAGGGGGTCTGGCCGTCGTCGTCGTCACCGCATCCGCCCTCCCAGCCGCGGACGAAACGCCCCCGGCCGCCGAGGACCGCCAAGAGGCCGCCGCCGACGAGGCCTCTCCGCAACCCCAGCCGCAGGCGGAGTCGCGCCCCCTCGTCGCGGAGTCGGAGTCCACGACCAACGAGACCTCCGCGACCGGCATCGAGCGGCGACCGCTGCGACACGGCGTATTTCGCTGGACGAGCTACCCCGCCGCCTGGACCGCGGCCCAGAAGACGAATCGGCCGATCCTGCTCTACGTCACCTCGCCCGGATGCCCGCACTGCGTGAAGATGGTTTCCGAGACGTTCCAGGCCCCCCACATCTCGCCGCTTGTCTCCGAATCGTTCGAGACGGTCTACGTCGATCGGGCCGTGCAGCCCGAGTTGGTCGCCAAACTGAAGGTCCGCTGGTTCCCGACGACGATCGTCGTCGGCGCCAACAACAAGGTGATCGACGTCCTCGAGGGGTACGTCGACCCGCTTGCCTTCACGACCCGCATCAAGACGGGGCTGGCCGCATCGACCACGTCCACCCAAACGAGGTAGCCCGCGAGCCGCAGCGTTCGCCGCCGCTCACGGACTTCCCTGCGCTGAGGTTCCCCGCCGGGCTCTTCTCGCCAGCCAAGGGCTCGATGCTCTGCGCTTGGTCGAGAAGAGCCCGTGGCGTTTCCACGGCACTGCAGGCTCAGACGATCAGCATCGCGTCGCCGTAGCTGTAGAAGCGATACCGTTCCTCGACTGCCGTTTGATAGGCCTGGCGCAGCAACTCCGAACCGGCGAAGGCCTGCACCAAGAGCAGCAGCGTCGTTCGCGGGAAGTGAAAGTTGGTGAGCAGTCCGTCGAGTACGCGGAACTGGTAAGGGGGCTGAATGAACAGCGAGGTCTCGCCCGACCACGGACGAAGCAAGCTCGACGAGCCGCTAGCCGCCTCGTCGGCCGCCACCGATTCGAGCGTCCGGGCCACCGTGGTGCCGACGGCGATGACTCGACCGCCGCGCGTTTTGGCCGCCTGAATTTCAGCGACCGCGGGGGAGGTCACCTCCGCCCATTCGGCGTGGATCGGATGATTCGCCGGGTCCTCGACCGAGATCGGACGAAACGTCCCCAGCCCCACGTGGAGCGTAATCGCCGACACGCCGATGCCCCGGCCCGCGATCGACTCCAACAGCGGCTTGGTCAGGTGGAGTCCGGCGGTCGGCGCGGCAACCGCTCCGGAATGCCTGGCAAAGACCGTTTGGTACCGCTCGACGTCGGCGTCCACCATCCGCCCGCCCCGAATGTAGGGGGGGAGCGGGACGCGACCTATTCTCGCGAGCAGTTCCAGCGAGTCGAACTCCTGCTCGGGTTTGGCGAGCCATTGGCCGTCAGGCAGTTTCTCGAGCAGCCACAGTTTCACCGCGTCGCGACCTTCGCGGTCGACGAGTTGGATTGCTTCCGGCGGGTGAAGCGCGCCGCGCGTCTTGCAGACGACGATCCACGTTCCGTCTGGTGCGGCGCGGAGGAACAGTCCTTGCCATCGCCCGCCCGTCTCAAGCCGCCGTCCGTGCAATTGCGCCGGAATGACGCGGGTGTCATTCAGGACCATTTGGTCCCCCCGCTGCAGCAGCCCCGGCAGATCCCGCACGTGGGCGTGCTCGATCGTCTGCGCGCCTCGGTCGAGCACCATCAGCCGCGCATCGACCCGATTGGGGAGCGGCTCCTGGGCGATCAAATCCGCCGGCAGGTGGTAATCAATCCAAGGTCCCATCGCGCTTGCCGTGATCGTCCGTGGCGGGGCAAACCATCGAGTATAGGCCCGGCAGGCGCGAGTCGGCTACCGCTTCGTGCAGCCGGGAATGAACGGCTGAGCACCGCTAGCGTACTTGGGGCCGAACGTTCGCTCGGCATTTCTCGGCACTTTTGAAATGCGGAGCTTTTCACGTTGACGAAGGGGCGAAGTCGGCTAAGTTTGGGTCCAAGTGGGAGAAAATGGGGCAAAGTGGCAATGACGCTTCTCACCGGACACTATCGCCGCTCGCTCGACGACAAGTCGCGATTGGCGATTCCTAAGCCGCTGCGGGTCCAGCTGGCCGACGCGCCGCTGTTTGCGAGCCCCGGGCTCGACGCCTGCCTGGCCCTCTACCCCGAGGACGAGTTCGCCCGGGTGGCCGACCGCCTTGCCGCGAATTCGCCGGCCGCCCGCGCGACCCGGGACTACAGCCGGTTGTTCTTCTCCCAAGCCGAACGTCTGACGCTCGACGGCCAAGGCCGCATCCGCCTGCCCGCGACTCTGGCGGAGCGGGCTCGGCTTGGCAGCGAGATCGTCCTGGTGGGAGTTCGCGACCACCTGGAGGTTTGGAACTCCGAGTCCTGGGATGCGTTCGTCTCTCAGCGTGACGTCTGCTACGACGAACTCGCGGAGCGGGCGTTTGAGGGCCCCTCCGCGGGCGAATCCCAGGCACAGTCGATACCCACGGCGGAAGACCTGCAGCCCCTTCACGGCGGGCAGGACGATCGGTCCCCGGCGCGACCTCGCTGAGGCCCCCGGGGACCGCGAAACTCTAACAATTGAACTCCTCCTCACCTCCGAAGAGACGCTTCTTCCAATTCTGACGACGCCAGGGAGCGACGCGTGCAGTTGGCCACAGGGCACGCGCCGGTTCATGGCCCGACGACCCGCTCGCCGCAGGGACGCACAAGAGCGGCTGCCGCTCGATTCCGGGACGAGAGTCCCCGGGGTCGGACAGGCGTAAGTTGCGGCGGACGGCGCAAGGATGCGCCGTCCGCCGCAGCTTTTTTATGGAGCCTCGGCTGGCGTCAACCTGATGATCGAACCAGGGACCAATGATCCCATTGCGCGCCGACGGGTCGGCTTCGACTCGAACCCCGGGCGCGGTAAGCTGGCTTGTATGCCCGCCGCGTCGATTCACGTCCCTGTGCTGCTTGAGGAGGTCGTCGAGTGGCTGCGCCCCGCGCCGGGCATGACGATTGTCGATGGTACGTTGGGGGGCGGGGGGCATGCTCGCGTGTTGGCCGAACGGGTCGGACAGGAGGGACGGATCTTGGCGTTCGACCTCGATCCGGCGGCGATCGCCCGGGCCGAGGAGACGCTCGCGGGTCTGCCGCTGTTGGTCGCCAACCGGTCGTACTGCGAACTCCCCGAGACCCTCGCCGAGGCGGGCCTCGATGCGGTCGACGGAATCGTGCTCGATCTCGGGCTGTCGAGCGATCAACTCGCCGACGACGAGCGAGGGTTCAGTTACTTCAGTGAAGGAGAACTCGACCTGCGGTTCGACCCCGACCGGGGCGAACCGGCGTGGCGATTGCTCGAGCGGCTCAGCGAAGAATCGCTCGCGGACCTCATCTTCCAGTACGGCGAAGAGCGGTGCAGCCGCCGCATCGCCCGGCAGATTGTCGAGCGGCGTCGGGCGCGACAGCCGGTCCGCACCGCGACCGAGTTGGCCGAGTTGGTGCGGCGCTGCGTCCCCCGGGGCCGCGGTCACCAGATCGACCCCGCGACGCGCTCGTTCCAAGCCCTGCGGATCGCGGTCAACGGCGAACTCGACGCCGTCGAGCAGGCCTTGGCCAAGCTCCCCGACTGCTTGCGGTCGGGGGGGCGACTGGCGATCATCAGTTTTCACTCATTGGAAGATCGGTTGGTCAAGAACGCGTTTCGCAACGACTCGCGTTTGAACGTTCTGACGCGGCGTCCCGTCGTCGCCGGCGACGACGAGGTGGCGCGCAATCCCCGCGCACGGAGCGCGAAACTGCGCGTCGCCGAGCGCGTCGCGCAATCGTCGTAATCCCCGACAGGAGCCCTGGCATGGACGAGTCGCCCCAGACGGTTGATCACGCCCTCGCGGTGCGCGGCTTGGCCATGCTGGCCGTGCTAGGGGCGGGGCTCATTGGCACGGTCGGCTACCGCGTCTTCGACGCCGCCGCTCGCCGCGACGGGCGAGTCGGCGCCTCCTCCGGCGTGCTGGCCGTGACCCCTGCGGGACCGACGGATGGGGAAGATCCGGCGGCCGGTCAATCTCTGGCCGAGCGGCAACCGAGTTCGATCGATCGCGACGTCGACGCCGCCAGCTACGCTGAGGTGAACGACGCCCAGGCCGACGACCAACCTGCTCCGGTCCAGGCCGCCCCCGAGCAACAGCCGGTCGATGCACGACCCCGATTCGTCGCTCCCCGTGATGACGCGCCACGAGAATGACGGCGCCAAACTCCGAGTCGCGATGAGCCGTTACGCTGCAGGGGAGAACGCCGACACGAAGGCAAGTCCCATCCAAGCTGGCGCGATCTCCTGGCTCCGGTCAGTCGCTCGGCGCTCAGTCGATCGGCGGCAGCAGCATCGGCGCCGAATTGCTTGGGTACGTCGCCGGCGGATTTTCGCTCGGAGTGGGAAGGACCTTTTCGTCGACCGCTGCTGCCAGTGCTGCCGCGGCGTTCGCCGCGGGCCAGGGTTGCGAGATCGGCGACTCCTCGGCCGCCGGCTGAGCGATCGGCGAGCGCTGGGCCGTGCGGGCGACGCCGTCGGCAGACGCCGTCCCGGCCAGCGACGGGTCGCCGCTCGGTTCCTGCAGCAAGGCGAGCAAGTCGCTGGCTGCGGTCAACTGCGGGTCGAGCGTGGTCGCCAGTTGCAGGCAGCGGGCCGCTTCGGCTACGCGATCGGCGTCGAGCAGCAGCACCGCCATGTTGTAGTTGACAGCCGCCGGACTGTGGACCGCGGCCAACTGGTCGGCTGCCTCGGCCGGGCGGTCAAGCGCCATCAGCACCTTGGCGATGTTGTTGCGGTAGAGCGGCTTCTGAGGATCGAGGCGAATCGCCTGAGCCAGCGGGGCGAGCGACTCCCGCACCTGCCCGCTGCGCGCCAGGCACAAGCCGAAATCGTTGGCGATCGTCGCGTCCTGCGGGTTGGTCGCGGCCGCGCGCTGATACCAGGCGAGCGCTGCATCGAGTTGCCCGCACCGATCTTCCAACCGAGCGGCCCCGATCATTGCGTCGGTGTGGCGAGGATCGAGCTCCAACGCCCGCTGATACATCAACCGCGCTTGCTGCAGATCGCCGTTGCGCTCGTGCATCGCGGCCATCGAGGTGAACAGTTGCGGCGTGGCGGGGCCGATTCCTCGTTCGAGCGAGATCGAGTCAGGCCGCGGAGGACGTTCGCCCTTCCAGGCGGCGGCGACGCTGCGGAACGGGGCTTGCAGAGTCGATTCGACTCGATCGGTCCACGACGGCTGCTGGACCGGGGCGTAGCCGGCCATCCCCGCGGGCACGGGCTCGTACGCCCGGGCGACGCCGGGGACGACGAAGTCCGCCGCCAAGGCGGCAACCACGCATGTCGCCATCCAATGTTTTCGCACCGCGACCCCTCCCTGAGAATCGCCGCGACGAGGGGACGTCCTGTCCGCTCGATCAAGCTCGCGACGATTCGACGCTTCCTTGGGATTACTCTCCGGTCGAGCCCGATGCGCTGCCGCTCGCGGCGGGAAGCATCGGGGCCGGTCGATTGGCTTGGTAGCCCACCATCGTCGCGTCGACCATCCCCGCGGGGCGGCTTTCGTATTGCAGCGACGTTTCGTGGACGACGATCGGTTCGCCCGCCATCGGGTATCCGCGCGAGACGAATTCCTGCACGTTGGCGACTCGCGCCGCCGTCGACTGCGGGTCGGCGCCTTGGGCGACGAACACCTGTCGGCGATGCGGATGCGCCTGCGTGGCGATCCACTGAACCTTGGTCCGGCCGGCCTGCGACAACTCGGTTCCCGCTTCGTTGAAGTGGTATTCTCCCAGCATGTTCTGGCGGCGCCAGCCGCTGTTGCGCATTGCCGCGAAGGTGTCGCAGATCGTCTGCCGCGGCTGCTGCACGTACTGCGACGGCCACATCGCGTTTTCCAGGTACGACGAATGGAAGGTGTGGCCGTACGAGTTGTGGCAGTGTTGTCCCCATGCCGTCGACGATGCGACGGACAAGCAGACGGCGACGCAAAGAGCGTACTTGCTCATGGTGGGCGGGTCCTGCGGGATCGAAGGAACGCGGGCGGGCGCCACGGCGAACTGCGCCCAAGCGTCGCGACGCATTACGGCGCGCGAGGTCGCTGGCGGCGCAGCGCAGGTCGGCGCGGGAGCCGACTTCGCCGTTAGCATCGTCAGTATCGTCGCGGACGGACGACGCTCTGCGCTACTTCTGGCAAGACCCCGCAGCTTTGCGCCAATCCCCCAAGTTGCCGAAGGGCGTGCTAGCGGCGCACGGAAAGCCGGGGAGAAATTGAAAGCGGCTCGCCGGTTCCAATTGAGCGCCGCTTAAGCCCGGCGCGTTCGGAGCGGCTGCGGGAGCTCGTACGCCGGCGATGGCAGGTCGTCGGGCGCCGACGCTTCGCGGTCCCAATCGAGCAAGGCGTGCTCGTACTCCCGCCGCGCGGGGACCCGGTCGTCGGCGACGACGTAGGCCAGGGCGCCAGGACGCGGCGACTCGTCCAATTCCGCGACGTCGAACGAATACTCGTAGCTCGGCAGCTCGGTCGGCGCCGCGACGACGGCTGCGGCCGGGACGGTCACGGTCTCCTCGACCAGTTGCTCCTCGAACGGGTAGTCGTAGAACGCGGGGGGCGCCTCGACCGGGACGATCGCTTCGAAGACTTCGGGTTCGGCGACCTCGGGCACGGCGGCGGGCTTGCGCTTCTTGATTCGCCGCCGCGGCGGTGCGACCGGTTCGGACAAGTCGACCGGCACGGGAACGGGCGCGGGCTGTGGTCCAGGCGTCGCGATCTCCACGTTCCCGCGCCGCAGCGGCAGGCGCCGGCAGTCGGCGTCGACCGCCTTGAACATCTCCCAAATGTGCTCATGGCACGTGAAGATCAGCACCTGCCGGCCTCCCGCGGCGAAGCGGGCCAGCACCTCGGCCGCGCGGCGAGCGCGACCGGCGTCGCAGTTCACCAACACGTCGTCCAGCACCATCGGCAGGTTCACGCCCCGCCGACCGAACGTGGCCACCAGCGCCAGCCGCACGCTGAGGAACAACTGTTCGCGGGTGCCGCGGCTCAGCACGTCGACCGGCAGCGACTCGCCCTCGGCGTTCTCCACCAGCAGAATGTCGTTGGCCAGCGGAGTCCACACGCGGCGGTACTTGCCGCCGGTGAGTTCGGCCATGTACTTCGAGGCCTCGGCGAGCGTCTCGGGCTGGCGATGGGTCTCGTACTCGCTGCGGATTCGTTCCAGCATTCGGCAGACGACCGCATGTTCGCGCCAACTGCGGCGGGCTGCGGCGAGTTGGTTTTCGACGAGTCCCAACTCCAGTTGCCGTTCGGCAAGCGAGCGGTCTTCCTCGATCGCCCGTCGTTCACGCCCCAACACGCCCCGCTGCTCGGCAAACTCCTTAAGCCGCGTCTGGGCCGCTTCGAGCTGCGCGGCGGCCGCTTCCCATGATTTCTCGAGGATGCCGACCGCTTCGGGGGCGAGCAACTCGGCGAACGTCTCCTCAGGCTCGTGCTTGCCGATCGCGGCAAGGATCTCCCGGGCGACCGCGTCGCGCTGGTTGGCCAGCAGTCGGGCTTGATGCTGATCGGCCGCCAGCATGCGGAACTCCTGCTCGTCGGTGCAGCCGGCGCCGGTGAACAGCGCCGTCCGGCGCCGCTTGAGTCCCGCGATCGATTCGCGATGCTTGCCTTCCTCGACCTTCAAGCCCCGAGCCTTCTCTTTGATCTCTTCGCGACGCTGCAGGGCGGTCTGCTGCTTGCGGCGTTCAGCGACAAGGTGATCGAGCTGAGCAAGCGCGTCGGTCTCGGCTTCCTTGCCGTCGAGCTCGCACAAGCAGTCGGTCTCCTGCGCCAGATCGTGCACGCGGCGGAGCAGCGTTTCGTACTCGCGCTGGCGAGCCGCGGCGTCCTCGCGGCGATGCTTGCCGCGGGCCTCCAACTCGCCGAGGGTCGCGAATCGCTCGGCGACGCTTGCCAGTTTCAGGGCGTCGAGATTCTCCGGCAGCCCCAGCGCGGCGACCTTGGCCCGCCAGGTCTTGGTCTCTTGCTCCAGTTCGCGCTGGGCTTGACGCACGCGCGCCTCGGCGTCGGCGACGGCGCTGCCGGCTTGTTTGCGTTGGGCCTCGACCGGCAGCACGTTTTCCAACTCGGCAAGGTGCCGCTCGGCCGCTTGCAACCGCAACAGGACCGAACCATCGGTCAGCGGCAGCTCGACGTCGAGGGCTTCCTTTTCGCGCTGGGTGTCGGCGATCTGCCGAGCGATCGTCTCCATCTGCCGTTGGCAAGCGTCGAGCTTCTCGGCCGCGGCGTCCTCGGCGAAGTATTTGAAGAGCCACGCAAAGGCCCCCGAACCTAAGCCGACGAGGGCCACCAGCGGGCCGTACTTGCCGAACGGCGAATCGGGCACAAGCAGCCAGACGCCGATCATCAGCCCGCCCAGCACGATCGCCGCGAACATCCAGCCGAACAGCCACAGCGGGATCACTTGGTCGTCGAGCAGCTCGTGGCTCTGCTGCTCCAATTCAAGCTCATGCTGGCGGGCTTGCTCGAGCCGCTGTTCAACCTGCATCCGTTTGCGCAGCCCGGCGACAAGGTCGCTGGCCGCCTGCAAGTCCATCGGCAGACCGTGCTGCTCCCCGCCGAGGATCGCCGTGTCGATCTGCGTCTTGAGCGAACGTTCGTTCTCGGTGAGCGAGTCGACGGTTCGCTGCGCCGCTTCCAGCCGCCGTTGCGCGGCACGCAAGGCGTCGATCTGCGGCTGCAGCCCTTCGAGGTCGGCCTCGCTGATCTCGCGCAAATGTTGCGAGTTCGACAGTCCCAGCACTTCGGCCAGTCGCTTTTGTTCGCTGGCGACGCGGTTCTCGAACTGCCGAGCCTCGCGCTCCAGGTCCTCGCGCTGCCGCTCGAGCGATTGCAGCCAGTCGCGCTGTTCGCCGAGCGCGTCGATCCGACACGAGGCCTTGACCAGCAGTTCGTTAATCCCCAGTCGCTCCGACTCGTCCTTGAGTTGCTGCCGCTGGCCCTGCAGGACGTCGGATTGCCGCTGGTGCTTTTCGCATTGCGAGTTGAGCTCGTTGAGCCGATCGATCGCGTCTTCCGGCAGCTTGATGCGCCCCGCGAGCTGCGACAACTGCAGGTCGAGTTGTTCGCGCTTGCGCCAGTTGGGCTTCAGCGAGACGGCAATTTCGGCGGTGCGGGCTCGATGCTCGCACTGCCGGACCTCGCGCTCGGCCGCGGCGATTTTTTCGTCGAGCTCGGCGATCTTGACCGCCAGCGCACCCCAGCCGCGGTTGCGCTCGCGGAGGCGATCGATTTCGGCGCCCAGCCGGTCGCGTTCCGCCTCAAGGGCCGGGATCTTCGAGGCGGTTCCTTGCTCGGCCAGCAGGGCCTGGCGGTTGCCCTGCAGTTCGACCATGACGTCGTACAGACAGACTCGATCGAGCCCCGAGGTAAGCCGGTACAGCCACTCGGCCGCTTTGGTGCCCGACAACGTGCCGAGTTCCTGAATCTCGCTCAGCCCCACCGCAAAGACGTTGGTGTAGGTTTTCTCGTCGACGTCGCTCAGCGCCTCGCGGAGGATGCGATCGCCGGCGGTCGCTCCGTCGGCGGTCGTGCAGATGACGCGCCCCAGGTCGTCGTCGCCGCGGTCGGCGATCCGCGTGGCGCGGAATCGGGTCTCGCCATCGACGATTCCCAGCGATCCTCCCGGATTGCCCCCCTCGAGCGGCGGCAGATACTTCTTCCGCCGCGCCGGGGTCACGCCGTACAGCACGCTGCGCGTGAACTGCATCACCGTCGTCTTGCCGGCCTCGTTCGCGCCGTAGAAGGCGGTCACCCGGGGCGAAAGGTTCGAGAGCTTCAGATCGCGCCAGACGCCGAAGCCGTCGATTTCCAGATCGGTGATTTTCATGGTTTGGGGCTCTCTGCGTTCGTCGTCGGCTTAAGGCCGTTCTCGAAGAAGCAATGATGGCGTTGGACTCGCTCTTACGCTGGCGGCTTAACCCCCCAGCGCCCGGCACTTACTCTCCGTCCGCGTCGTCCTCGACTGCGATCAGTTCCATCCCCAGTTTCGCCGCGGCGACCAACAGGCCGGCGCGCTCGTGGGGCGGAATCTCCGCCAACTCGGCGAACCGCCCTTCGCGGCGATCGTCCGGCAGGAACTCGGCCAGCTCCAACGAGACCGCCGGGTCGTTCTCGTACGAGCGAAACTGACGCAGCAGGTCGCCGCGGATCGTCTCCTCGTCGTACCATTCGGCCGGGGCTTGCAGCGGTTCGTCGCACTCGATCGCCACGGTCCACAGGGCCGGCGACTGGTTGGCGAATTTCTTCCGCAGGCGGGCGACCAGTTCGACCCCGAACCCGTCGGGTCGCAGATAGTTGAGCAACTCCCCGCGGCCGACGATCCGCCACGTGACCAACAGATCGCGATCGGCGTGCTTCTCGCGAAGCTTGTCGGCCTTCTGCTCGATGAGCTGCAGCAGGGCGTTCTCGTCGCAGCCCGAGGTGATTTCCACAGTTTCTGTCGCCCAGCGAACGACGTCGGTCGCTACGAACAGCGTCTTCACGTGCCCGGTCTCGTCGACCGTGACCACCGTACAGCCGTGGGCGCCGTCCTCGCCCGGGCGGCGTCCCTGCGGCGTGCCGGCGAAGTGGGCGATCCCCGGCGACTGGTCGACCGTTTGCCGCCGATGCCGACCCCCCAGGGCCATGTAGTGAACGCGATCCCCCTCGGCGCCCGCGGAGGCCGACGTGCCGTGCGCCACGCCGATCGTGAACAGCCCGTTGGCGTCGCGGTGGAACCCGCTGTCGTCGAGCGGCCGTCCCGCGGCGCGGCTGATTCCCTGAATCCGCGCGATCGTCTTGTCGCCGCGCGTCAGGGCGAACGACTCGACCCGCCCGACGCCGAAGCGATGAACCGTCTCGGGCAATCGCACGCTGGTCGGCCAGGCGTCGGGCGGATCAACCTGCCCGCCCGCCCAGAAGACGGCAATGTTGTTGTCGGCCAGCCGGTGCAAGTGCTTGGCCAGAAACGCCGCGGCCCGCGGCCCGGCCTGATCGAGATCGACCACGTTGCCCGTCAACAGCAGCGCGTCCGCGCCTTCGGCGAGCGCGGTCTCGAACACCTGCTCGGCCGCCATGTAGGGGGCTTCGAGAAACGCCTCGCGCAGTGCGGGCGGAATCTCGGCCACGCCCCCCAGCGGGCGGTCCAAACGAAGGTCGCCGGCATGGACGAAACGAAGCGGCGCCTGCGACATAACGGCCTCCTTGCACATCGCGGGACCGCGCCGTCCCGGGCGCGGCAATTCCCAAAGTCACGGCAGTCTAGCGGGAATTGGCAATTCGGCCAACTTCAGTTGCTGCAGAAGCTATCAGCTATCAAGCGGCCGGGGAAGGAGGGACTGCCGCGGCTTTCCGCCCTCCCCCGGCCGCCTTCCCCCGTCGTCAAAAGTGCGTCGGCTCGCGGCGCAGGAACTCGCCGTGGCCCATCTCGCCGACGAACTTGCCGTCGCGGACCTGCACCTTGCCGCGAACCGCGACCGTCTCGGGACGGCCTTCGATCTGCCACCCCTCGAACGCACTGTAATCGACCGCCATTTCCTGCTCAGTCTGGGCGATTCGGCCGCGGTAGGCCGGGTCCCAGACGACGAGGTCGGCGTCGCTGCCCGGCTGGATCGTCCCCTTGCGGGGGTAAAGGCCGAACAGTTTCGCGGCCTGCGTGCTGGCCGCGTCGACGAACGTGGCCAGATCGATTCGCCCCGTCGCCACCCCGTGCGTGTAGAGCAGGGTCACGCGGTGCTCGACCGAGGGGATGCCGTTGGGAATCTTCGTGAAGTCGCCGCGGCCCATCTCCTTCTGCCCGGCGAAGTCGAACGGAGCGTGGTCGGTCGCCACGGTGCTGATCAGTCGCGACCGCAGCGCGTTCCACAACACCGGCTGCTGTCGCACGTCGCGCAGCGGGGGAGACATGACGTACTTGGCGCCCTCGAAGTCGGGCAACTCGGCGTACGACTTGTCGACCACGAGGTAGGGAATCACCGTCTCGACCCAGGCGTTCACCCCGCGCAGGTGGGCCGCCTGCACCGCCGCGAGCGCCTCGCCGCACGAGGTGTGAACGCAGTAGACGTGGGCGCCGGTCAGTTCGGCGAACGTCATCAGGTGGTGCACACCTTCGGCCTCGACTCGCGGGGGACGCGACGGCTCATGCCACTCAGGACCCGTCTTGCCCTCGGCCAGCAGCCGCTTCTGCAACTCGGACACCAGCGTCTCGTTCTCGCAGTGGGCGGTGACGATCAGCCCCAACTCCTTGGCCAGCGACAGCGTGGCGAACAGCTCGCCGTCGTCGACGCCGAACGCCCCCTTGTAGGCCAGAAACACCTTCAGCGACGCGATTCCGCGGTTGGCGATCTCGCGGATCGCCGCGGCCGTCTCTCCGTCGAACCGCGACACCCCCATGTGAAACGTGTAGTCGCAGGCCGAGGGTTCTCCCTTGCCGAGCCATAGCTCGAACGCCGCCAGCGGATCGTCCCCGCGGGCCGGGCAGCACATCTCGATCAGCGTGGTCGTCCCGCCGACCAGCGCCGCCCGACTGGCCGAAGCGTAGTCGTCCTTGGCGTACGTCCCCATGAAGGGGAGATAGATGTGGACGTGCGGGTCGATGAACCCGGGAAAGACCAGCTTGCCCGCGGCGTCGATCAACTCGGCCCCCGCCGGCGCCGCCAGCTTGGGCCCGACCGCGGCGATCGTCTCCCCCTCGACAAGCACGTCGCCGACGAAATCGGCCTCGGCCGTAACGATGCGGCCCCCTTGGATCAACAGCGCCATCGTTGGGTCTCCGGCGGTGGTTTGTGGCGTTCAGCCGCTTGTCTTAACATCCTGGGCGCGAGTTGGGAAACGGTTTTTCTCAGGACCGGCAGCAGCGCCGGCCGGCGAACAGGCCGCCGACACGACACGAAAAAAGCCGGCGGACTCGCAAGTCCGCCGGCTCGATGGGGTCTGTCGGATCGTTTCGTCGAAGTCGAGACGGTCGCTAGAACAGCCAATACTCCTCGCCCGCCAGGGCCGCGGCGAACGCGTCGTCGCCGACCTCGTCGGTCTTGAAATCCTGATCTCGCTCGCGACGAATCCCGCGCCGGCTGGCGGCGAACTCGCCGAAGGCGTCGTCGCGACGGCTGGCTTCCTGCTGACGCACGGACTCGTGCGCCTTGGCGCCGAAGCGATGCGAGCGAAGCAGCATGGGCGCGTCTGTCGTCCGGACCTGCGAGCCGACGGCGAACTGGGCCGCTCCGACGAGTTGCGGATCGGCCGGGTCGACGACAAGCGCGGCCTCGGAGACCGGCGCCGCGGCGACGCTGGCGGAGATTGCGACGCCGAGCGTGGCTGCTTGGCCGAACTCCGCGTTCCAGTTTGTAATCGACGAGCCTCCTTCGCCGCGTTGGATGGCCAGGAAGTCGCCTCCGTCGACGATGCCGCTGAAATTCACGTCGGCGCTCGGGACGCTCGCCGCCAGGACTGCCGCCTCGGTCGAACCGTAACGGAGCTTCCAATCCAGGAGATCGGCCGAGTTCACCGCGCCGTCGCCGGTGGCGTCGCCTTGGCTGTGCGTGGCCCCGGACGTCCGTCCGGCGTTGCGCTGCCAAGTGAGGAAGTCGCTGCCGTTGACGGCGCCGTCATTGTTAAAATCGCTGGGCGCAGCGACGAACAACGGGGCCGGCGCCGGACCGAGGTTGTAGGCATAGTCCTCGACCTCGCCGACAGTCGCAAAGCCGGTAAGCCCCAGATTTTTTACGCCGTAACGGAACCGGGCATACACGATACTCGTCGCATCTGCCGGGAAGAACACGGAGAAGACGTTGTCGCCCTGGACGAGCAGCTGGTTGAGAAAGACTCGCTCGCCCGGGTCGTTGAAGTCGCCGTCGCCGTTGAAGTCCATCCAGCCCTGCAAGAAACCGCCCGAATACGAGGCGGTGACCGTCACCAGATTGTTCATCCCCCGCTGCAGCGACGCGAACACGACGCCATCGTCGTCGTTCAGGCCGACGAGATCGTCGCCAGTGGCGGTGGCGTTTGGCTGGCCGTCGAGTTCGCCGTCGATGCGGGTTCCCAGGTAATACAGCGAGCCGATCAGATGACTCGGGCCGTTCTGACTAGCCAGCGTCGGGTAGAGATTGCTGGGCAAATCGCCCCAATCGCGATCGGCCAGATTGCGGACGCCGAAGTTGCGGTTCGTAACGATTTGACCCGCCACGACCGTTTGCACGTAGCTGGAGCTTGCCGGGGTCGTAATGGCGTAGCCGGCCGGGGTTTCAATCCGTATGACGTGCGTTCCTGGAGTCAGAGTGGCGAACAGGTACGCCCCAGAGCTGCCGGTGGTCGTGAACGTCTCGCCGACGTCGTAGGAGTTGTTGCCGTTGGCGTCGATGTAGACCCGAATCCCGGAGACCCCCGACTCTGTGCCGTCAAAGGCGGCGTTGTTGTTCACGTCGCCGAACACAGTTCCGAACAGCGACGCGGTCGTTGCACCGCCGCCGCCGCCGCCGCCACCACCGCCACCACCGCCGCCACCGCCACCGCCGCCGCCGCCGCCACCGTTCGTCGGGGCAGCGAAGCCGAAGTTGACGCCGGACTTATTATCGCCCTGCTGGAGGAACACGAACTGTGTTCCAGTGGCCGGGGTGCTGGGAGCGAGCGCGGTCGTGTTCAGCACGCCGACTTGAAAGAACCCGCCGGTCTGCAGCAACTCGAAGAAGGCGTCGGCGATGATCCCCGGAGCGATGTCGCTCAAATCGAACGAGTAACCACCCGTGGTGGGGTCGGAAATCGCGATCGGGTCGATCCCCGCGTCGAAGACCTGATTCTGGTTGACGTCGAAGTAAACGACCATGTCGCCCAGCACCGAATCGCCGGAGTCGAACGTGGCGCTGCTGTTGATGTCGACGTAGATTGTTCCCGAAAGCTGAAAACCGGGCGACGCCGGATCGACGCCCGGGTCGATCGTGAAGTTGTTGCCGGTCACGACCTCGTTGACATCGGCAATCGTCACGTTGAAGGACATCGGCGTCCCGGCCGTGATCGTCATCCCGTCCTTGAGCGAGGCGGGATCGACGCGGATGTTCCATTCGCCCGGGGCGAGGTCGAAGTAGTAATTCCCGTCGAAGCCTGTCTGGAAATAGGGTTCAAACGAATCGCGAACGCCGTTGTCGCCCGCCTGACCGACGCGCTCGGCGTAAAGGATGATCCCGGGGGCGAACTTCTCCTGGGTCGGATTGGCAAATCGGATCGTGTCGCCGTTGGCGTCGATGTCCTCGATGAAGCGATCGAAGTTGTCGAACGTCCCGTCGCGGTTTTCGTCAATACCCACCGCGCCGATGATCCGCCCAGTGTTGCGGATCGACTGGCCGTGAAACGACACCTCGACGCTAATGCTGCCGTCGGCGTCGCCGTAGTTCTCGACGACCAATTGCCAAGTTCCATTGGAGCGTTCGCCCCAATGGCGGTTGGTGCTGAAAGTCCACGAGTCGAAGTTGCCCGGGCTTAGCGTGGCGATCGTGTTCATGCCCGGCAGATCGGCCAGATAAATGCGATTCGTCGCCGGCAGATACCAGTGGTTGAGCTCGGAATGCGTGCCGTCCGGGGAGATCAACGTCAACCGCATCGTATTGCCAGTCAGCCCGCCGGTGGTCGAAACTTCAATTTCGACCCATTCGACGGCCATCGTGTTGATTTCCGGGACCGTCAGCGCGAGTACCGAAGAGCCGCGATTCGAGAACGCCGGGAAGTCTTCCGGCGGACTATTCCCCAATTGAAACGTGCCAGTGTAGTAGTCGTTCTCAATGTTTTGGTTGGCGCCGCCAAAGCCCCCGGGGATGAAGATGGGCGGAACGCCGTCGCCTGAAAGTGTGATGCCGTTCTGCACTGCGATGAATCCCGTGCTGGCGGCGCGGTACGTCACTTCGCTCTGCTGACCGCCGATCGATTTCCAGTTTTTCGCGAGCTCGACCGCCAGCGAGGCGTTCACGAGGCCATGAGCGTAGCCGTATTCCGTCACCCCGGCCCGCGCCGCGCTGACGGTGTAGCCGGCGCCGTTGGAGAACAGCGGCAATGGCTTCTCGGTCGACTGGACGGACAACGGGAAGTCGTCCCCTTCCAGCGGGTCGCGCCAAACCTCGAACTGATTCGTGATCCAACTTGGATCGTCGGCTTCGATGTTTGTCGACGAGCGCACCAAAATCGACTGCACGTCGCGATAAGTCAGGTTCGGATTGGCCTGCAGCATCAAGGCCACGACGCCGGCGGCGATCGGGGTCGAGCCCGAAGTGCCGTTGAACCGCGACGTATAATCCAGGTCCGCGAGGTAGTCGCCGTCAAACCCGAGCAGAGTCGTCGGGGGCTCGGTCGACGTGTTGTAGCCGAGGTTTCCTGTGCGGTCAGTCGTCGTCAGACCGCTTCCCAGTGAACTGATGCTGACCGTGCCGTCGCGGTTGATCGCCAACGGGGTGGAGCCAGTCGGAGCCACGACCAACACGCTTGATGCCAGCTCAGGATAGGTCGTCCTGGTGCCGTCGACGTTGGCTGGGCGTCCGTCATGGTCGACGCCGCCGACGCCGATCGTGTATCGCGAGGTCACGTAGGCGTCGTAGTTGGCCGAGTCGCCCGAACTGCTGCCGTTGCCGGCGGCCCACATGTGGATTGTGCCAAGTCCGCCGCGACCGAAGTACACCGAATTGCGGAGCGCCGTCTCGACCAGCGGGCCGGTATAGCCGACCTGACCGGGACCGTCGACCGGTCCCCAGCTGTTGTTATAGATCGCGATGTCCTGGGGGCGATGAAACAGGGCTTGCGCCTCAGTGAGGTCGCTTTGGTTGACCCCCAACAAGCGAATGCCGGCGATGCTTGCCTCGTAGGCTACGCCGGCGACACCCAGATTGTTGTTGCCCACCGCGGCGGCCAAGCCTGCGACGGCCGTGCCGTGATTGTCGTTGCTCCCTGCCGCTGGCGTCGGGTTGTTGTCGTTGCCGACGTAGTCGTAGCTCAAATCGGCGCGGATGTTGCCGGCCAAGTCGGGGTGATTCATCTGCAGCCCGTCGTCAACGATGCCGATGACGACGCCCTTGCCGGTGTAGCCGGCGGCCCAGGCGTCCAGAACGTTCGCATCAATCCCGGGTACGCCGCGAATGAACTGAAAGTCCGGGCTGCCGACGATCTGGCCGTAGTTGAACAAATGCCACTGGTCAGGAAACAGCGGATCGTTCGGCACCGAGCGGCGCACGGTCCCTGTCGAGACCAGCGGATAGAAGAAGTTCACGTCGAGCGAACTGGACAGCGAGTCGACCACGGTGCCCAGCGAAAAGTCGCCGACGTCGACGACATAAGTGTCCGAGACGATCCCCGTCGCGCCGGCCACGGCTAACCCCGTGGAAGCGGCCAATTGCGCAGCGGAGACGCCCGGCATCGTCATCACGACCCAACTGGTCGTCGCGGCGAGTTGCTCGGACGTGTATTGTTCCAAATTGGCTGCGCGGGCCCAGGACGAGTCGATCTCCGCCGCCAGCGGATCGGCGACCGGGACCAAAGTGATCTGGTACGGAGTTTGCGAGGCCAGATTCGCCGTCATGACGCGCCGGTCTTCGAGCGACTCGAAGCCAAGCTGACGACGTTGCTTGCGGCTGACCCCAAACGGGCGCCGCGCTTTGGCGGAATGAACAAGATCAGTCGCGCGACGACTCAAGGAAAAAAACACGGCGAGACGCCTCTAGTAAGAAGTACTCGAAAAAATGCCTGTTCCGTAGGTGGGAGCCGAAATTCGCAGTGAGCGTCCCATGACGCGACGCATCCGATCGACGTTACGGGGCGAGCGATCAGCGGCCAAGCGCCAGGAGAATCGCCGCAAACCCATAATTGCCCATCTGTTGAGAGTAGTCACCCTCGAAAAGACCGTCAAATCTTTCGTAAACCGGCGATCTGGACTTTTGGACTTGTCTCGGATCGGGAATCTGGCCGTTGGCGCCATTCCTTCCCCTAATCGGGAGGGACAGGCTTCCCGCGCCTGTCTGGCGCGAGCAGTCGTGACATGGGTCCGGGCCATTCCGCCTTATCACCGGCCGATTTCAACCCCAAAACGCACGCCGCGGGTCTGCGAAACTGTTCGGATTATTCCGAAAACCCTGATTATCCGGTTGGCGACGGGCCGATACCCAACTCCAAGCGGGCACTAGGTCCGCTTCGCAGGGCTGCATCCAGCGCGACCCGAGCCAGAAAGCTCGGGTCGCTAGCCGCCTCGGCGGGGGGCTCGGCGAGATCGCGCGGTGAACCGCGCGAGGCACGTCATACCGGGGGGGATTTTAGGGATGAACCGGCTCATCTTTTCGCTTTCGGCGGCAGTGGTCGCGCAAGCGACACTTGTGGCAACACCCAGCGGTGCGCAATCGACGCGTATCCCTGATCCCTTCAGTTCGGGGGCGCCCGCGGCGATGCCCGCCTCCCCGCTTGCGGGGGGGATGCCGGCGACCGCCGGGGGATCCTATATGGACGTCTACGGCAACCCCATTGTGTTGCCCGCCCAATACTGCGCCCCGGATCAGGCTTACGGCGCTTGCCAGCCTGGAGCCGGCGATGGGCTCTACGCCGACTTCGGCGGATACAGTATGCCCGATCAGGTCGGGCCTCATTACTTCGACGTCTCCGCCGAGGCCGTCTTCCTGCGGCCCGATGGGTTGCTCGACGGAATTGGACCGCTGTCGACGATCGGCCTGGGCAACACGGACGACACGCTCCCCTCTCCAGCTACGGGTTTGAACGACTACGAGGCGGGATGGCGAATCGCCCTGCGGTACGACTTGGGGCCGCTGTCAGTGCTCGAAGCGACCTACACGGGACTGTACGACATCGGCTTCACTTCCAGCGTGACCGCCGAGAACAATGACTTGTTCTCGGCGTTTTCGAACTTCGGCCTCAATAACACGTTTCTCGAACTCGACAACGCTTCGGTTCATCGGTTTTCCTACGATTCCGACCTCCAGAGCACTGAGTTCACCTACCGGCGATACTGGGTCGGGGCCAATCCGCGGATCAGCGGAACCTTGCTCACGGGCTTTCGTTATGTGCGGATGACCGAGCAGATGGCGTTCTTCGGCAGCGGCCTGAACGGATCCGGAACAATCGCCCTGAACTCGGAGAACGACCTGCTCGGCGGCCAATTTGGCGGTGACGGTTGGATCGGCCTGCGTCAAGGCTTGCGTTTTGGCGTCGAAGGAAAAGCGGGGGTTTACAACAATCGCTTCAAGCTGGCCAAGACTGGCGTGTTCTCGGCTGCGACCCCCGACTTCGTCGCCGCGGCCGAGGGCAATCAGGTCGCCTTCGTCGGCGAGTCGCGGGCCCTGCTCGTGGCCGATATCCTGCCAAGCTGGTCGCTCCGCGGCGGTTACGAGGTGCTCTACATCAGCAGCCTCGCCACCGTCGGCTCGAATCTGTCGACGACCGCCCCCAGTTCGATCCTGGTCAACTCGCAGGGAGACGCTCTCTACCACGGCTTCACGGCGGGATTTGAGTACGTCTGGTAAACAAGGACAAATCGCGGGATTTGGAACCCGCGGTATAGCTCCCGGGCGAGGCAGGCTATAATTGGGATAAGCAGTGCGAACCTTGCGGGGCCGATTCGGCTCCTCGCGAGGACGTACGCGGCTCGGCGCTCTCGCGCCGAACGCTGCTGAACAAAAAGCCTCGTCCTTGGAGCACGCCCCCGGCCTTGAGCATTCCCGATCGCAACCACAGCGTCGACAGCGAGTCCGCCGTCTTGGTGGGCGTCAAGCTGTCGGGACAAGACAACTTTGACGAAGAGCTCGACGAGCTGACCGGCCTAGCCGAAACCGCCGGGGCGGTCGTTGTCGGCAAGGCGACCCAGCGCCGGCAGGCGCCCGATCCGGCGACCTACGTCGGGCACGGCAAGGTCGACGAGCTCAAGCTGCTGGTCGACGCCACCGAGGCCGACGTCGTCATCTTCGACAACGATCTCGCCCCCGGGCAGGGGCGCAATCTCGAACAGGCCCTCGGCGTGAAGGTCCTCGACCGCACCGAGGTCATTCTCGACATCTTCTCGACGCGGGCCCAGACCCACGAGTCGCGCTTGGCCGTCGAACTGGCCCAGCTCGAGTACTCGCTCCCGCGGCTCAAGCGGATGTGGACCCACCTCTCGCGGCTCAAGATGGGGGTCGGCATGCGCGGCCCGGGCGAGAAGCAACTCGAAACCGACCGCCGGCTTGTCGAGCGCCGCATCGTCGAACTGCGCCGCGACCTCGACAAGGTGCTCAAGCGCAAAGAGCGCGAGGTCGCCGCCCGGCACGATCGGATGACCGTCTCGCTGGTCGGCTACACGAACGCGGGCAAGAGCACGCTGCTCAACAAACTGACCGACTCGGACGTGCTGGCCGAGGACAAGCTGTTCGCCACGCTCGACACGCGGACCCGCCGGTGGATGCTTCCCGGCTGGGGGCCGGTGCTGCTGTCCGACACGGTCGGATTCATCCGCGACCTGCCGCATCAACTCATTGCCAGCTTCAAGGCGACGCTCGAGGAGGCCCGGCAGGCTGATCTGCTGCTCCATGTGGCCGATGCGGCCAACCCCGCGGCGCTCGAGCAGATCAAGTCGGTCTACGGCGTGCTCCACGAACTGGGGATCGAGGAGAAGGACACGGTGTTGGTGCTCAACAAGGTTGATCGGGTCGACGACCCGGGCCGGCTCGAGGCGCTCCGCAACCGGTATCCCAACGCCGTGCCGATCAGCGCTAAGAGCGGCGACGGCCTCCACCGGCTGGCCGCGGCGGTCAGCGACGCCCTCAGCCACGACTTCCTCGACCTGGAGATAAGCTTCCCCGCGGGCAACGGCAAGCTGCTGGCCGTGCTTGCCCAGTTCGGCGACGTGCTCAGTCGCACGTACGCCGAGGACCGTGTCGCGGTCCACGTCCGTCTCGCCCGCAAGTACCTGGGGCGAATCCACGAACACCCTGACGCCGAGATCAAACCGCATCGCAACGGGCAGAGCAATTCGTCGTCGACCGCCCGCCCGGCGAGCGACCGCGCCGCGGACATCGGCGACGTGGCGTAGCGAGGCTTCCGGCCTGTCGCTTCACGAACTGGGACCCTCGATTGCCGAGGCTTTGCCGCCGGCTTCGGATTGCCGATACTGCTGGAGTTGCGATTCGAGCGCTTTGCGATCGCTCACGTCGGTGAACGTGCCGAGAAGCCCCTTGAGTTCGCCCGTCGGCGCCGAAAGCGTGGTCCGGCTGGCGACCACCGTCCGGGCGCCGGCAGGAAGCCGATGGACCTCTTCGGCGACCAGCGGCTCCGTGGCGCACAGCACGTGCGCTACGTGGCGCGGATCCCGCCCCGGATAGTCTTCGTCCCACGGCAGATCGCGATCGGTTCGGCCGACGATCTCGCGCGGGTCGTCGAACCCGACGTGGCGCGCGAACGCCTCGTTGCAGCCTTCGTACACCCCGTCGACGTTCTGCCAGTAGACGGGCGTCGGCAAGGCGGCCAGCACCGAGTCGAGGTGGGCCTGCTTCTCGCGGGTTTCGGCCGTTCGCTGGGCGACGCGAATTTCGAGCAGGCTGCACTCCCGCTGCAGCGAAACCTGCAGGATCGCAAGCGACCGCAGATGACGCTGGCTCTGCGCGACCCCCCACAGCAGAAACGCCGTCTCGAACAACACCCACGCGGAGTGTTCCATCGTCCGCCACGGCGCCGCGGCCAGCACGCCGAAGACCGATTCCGGCCAGAACAGCCCGCGAACCAAATGATCGATCGCCACCAGCGCGACGGCAGGCAGAAAGACCCACCGATCACGATAGAACGCCAGGATCGCCAGCGAACCGAACACGTGAAAATGGGTCTCGATCCGCCCCCCCGTCAGGTGGATCAGCAGCGCCGAGTACATGACCTGGGCTGAGCTCACGACGAATCGCGTCAACCAACGGTCGTTGGCGTAACGCACCAGCGCCGCCGGCCAGACGGTCAGCAGACCTCCCAAGGCCACCGCGGCGAAGACATGGATGTGGACGCGGTGCTCGACGCCGCTCCACGCCAACGGCGAAATCCAGATCGCCAGCGCGACGGCCAGCGCCCATTCGCAGGCCAATAGCCGGACGAGGACGACGTTCGTGTGCTGGCGCAGCGTGTCCAGTTCCGAGTGATACACTCGGTCGGCCATCGCCGTCTCGTCCGGCGTCAAGGCGTGTTGCTTCTGGGAGTCGAGCAGCATGATGTTACAGTTCTGCCGAAGGGTTCATATCAAGGCTGCAGCCATAGACGGGAGCGGTCGAGACGGGGACGCGACGTCCTTGCACTGCCGCGAGTACGGCGTCGGCCCCGGTGCAGTCCCCTTCATGACCTCGCGACGGCGTGATGCCGCCGCTGAACAGGGGAACTCCGTCGGGGCCGTACAGCACTGTCGCCCCCGAGGTGCATAACCCCAGTCGTGCCGCGATCTGGCCGTTGTCGTCGACGATCAGTTGAGCGTTTGCGACGCTCTGCGCCCGAGCCGCCAGCGGCGTGCGTTCCCAGTCTGCGGGCGCCCGACTCGGGCGATACGCCAGCATCGTGACGGACATTTGCGACCCGGTCCGCGCGAGCAGCCGTTCCAGTTGCCGGACCGACGCCGTCGAGCAGGGACATTTCGGATGGACCGCCATCACCAAACGATAGGGCGCCAGATCCTCACGGTCAGGGAGCCCGGAGTCCTGTTCGTGACACGCGAATTGCATGGCGCCGGGAGCTTGCTTGTAGATCATCAGCGCGGCGAGCGTGCCCAGGCAGAGCACGGCCCACGCCAGCGTGACGAGCGTCAACGGCTTCAGCGCCAGGCTGTGGCGCCCGGGTGCAGGCGCAACGGTCCCGACGCCGCCTAGCGATTGATCTGGGGGAGATGCGTCGTTCATAAGAGTTCGTCCGCCCGTTCGACCGACCGGATTCGCGAAATGCGCAATTCTCCGGGCAGGTCGTTCAACTCTAGGACCGCCTCGGCGAAACTCGGCACGTTCTGCGGTTGTTCGCATCACGAGCCTCCGCACGGCAGGGGCGACAGTCCGCACAACCCGACGAATGTGCACGATCGAAACGACCCTGCAGAGGGGGCTGAGGCGCCGGCGAGGGGAGCGACCCCCGGTCGGGGGACTGCGAGCCCTGTTTCTCGTGCGGCCGCGAGCGCCCGGCGCCGAGTGCCGGAAACGTGGAGGTATGCGGCAGGACGCGGATCGCCGGATCGTCGGCAACCCCGCAGGACCTTTTGACTCGCAACGCCTGCGGGCGGATACTTTTCCTGGTCCGCCGGGAACTGCCAGCCACCAGTCGCCAACCGCCCTCCCCATGCTCACCCACACGCTTGCCTTCGACAGCCCGGGCTACTTGCTGCTCCTGGCGTTGATCCCCGCGCTGTGGTGGTGGGGGTATCGCAGCCTCGCGGGGCTGGGGCGATGGCGGCGATTGACGGCGCTCTCGCTGCGGTCGCTCGTGCTGGCGGCGATCGTGCTTGCCCTGGCCGACGTCCAGTACCAGCGGAAGAACGAGCAGCTTTCGGTCGTCTATCTGCTCGACCAGTCCCTGTCGATTCCCGGAGAACTCCGGCAGCAGATGATGGAGTACGTCAAGGACTCGATCCAGACGAACCGCAAGGCTGAGCGGGGGGATCGATACGCCGTCATCGTGTTCGGTCGCGACGCGGAGATCGAGATCCCGCTGGTCGAGTCGGAACTGGCCCTCCACTCGCGGGTCGAGAGTCTCCTCGACCCCGAGTACACCGACCTCGGGACGGCCATCCAGCGGGCCAAGGCGATCTTCCCGCACGACGCGGCCCGGCGGATCGTGCTGGTGACCGACGGCAACCAGAACCTGGGCAACGCGTACCGCGAGGCCCGCGCGGCCGCCGATGCGGGAGTGAGTCTCGACGTCGTGCCGGTGCATCTCAAGCCGCGGACCGAGGTCTCGGTCGAAAAGGTCGACCTGCCGGCCGGAGTCCGCCGGGGGCAGCCGTTCGAGCTGCGGGTGGTGCTGAACAACGAGGCCCCGACGGACTCGAAGGCCTCGGCCCGCGGCACGCTGCGGATCATCCGCAAGACGGGGGACAACCAGCAGACGGTCGCCGAGCAGGAGGTGACGCTTCCGCCGGGGAAGCGGGTGTTCACGATCCCCGAGGAGATCGATCAGGCCGACTTCTACACGTACGAGGCCCGCTTCAGCCCGGCGACGCCGGAGGCGGACGGGACAGCCCAGAACAACACGGCCAGCGCGTTCACGCACATCCGCGGCCGAGGGCAGGTGCTCGTGATTGAGAACTTCGACGCGCCGGGCGAGTTCGACGAACTGGTCGACCGGCTGCGGACCGAAGGGCTCGAAACGACGGTCCGGACCACCGGCGAGCTGTTCAACTCGCTTGCCGAGCTGCAGCGATACGACTGCATCGTGCTGGGGAACGTGCCTCGCTCCAGCGGCGACGATGCGGAGAACGTGGCGAACTTCAGCGACGCCCAGATCGACTTGCTCGTGCGGAATACGAGCGAACTGGGCTGCGGACTGGTGATGCTCGGCGGGCCCGAAACGTTCGGCGCCGGGGGGTGGGCGAATACGAAGCTCGAGGAAGCGATGCCAGTCGACTTCCAAATCAAGAGCGCGAAGGTCGCCGCCGTCGGGGCGCTCGCCCTGGTGATCGACCGCTCCGGCTCGATGAGCGGACCCAAGCTCAGCATGAGCCGGGCGGCCGCGATCGCCGCGGTGAAGTCGCTCGGCTCGCGCGATTACGTCTCGGTCACCGCGTTCGATCAGGCGCCGTACAAGATCGTGCCGTTGCAGCGGGTCGGCGACTATCGGCGGGTCGCGTCGCGGATCGAGCGGATCACCGAGGGGGGAGGAACCGACCTCTTCCCTGCCATGGAAGAAGCCTTCCGGCAGCTGAAGCGAGCCGAGGCCTCGGTCAAGCACATGATCGTCCTGACCGACGGCCAAACGCCCGACGCCGAGTTCGCCCGACTGGTGCGGCAGATGAGCGACGCGAAGATCACCGTCACGGGGGTCGCCGTGGGGACCGACGCGAACGTCGATCTGCTGCGCAAGATCTCGACCGCCGGGGGCGGGAAGTTCTATTTCGTTCGCGAGCCGCGCGCCTTGCCGCGGATCTTCATGAGCGAGGTCCGCCGCGTCGCCCGTCCGCTGGTCTACGAACCGGCCGCCCCGGTGACTCCGCACATTCTGCAATCGCACGAGATTCTGACGGGCCTCGAGGCCGGCGTCCCGCCGATCCGCGGGTTCGTGCTCACCGACGTCAAGAAAAACCCGCTCGTGCAGGTCCTGCTGCAAAGCCCCTTGCCGGCGACCCCCGACAACGCGACGGTGCTGGCCGTCTGGAACTACGGCGCCGGCAAGACCGCGGCTCTTACGACCGACGCGGGAGCTCGCTGGGCCGACGCCTGGAAGGAATGGGACGGGTACGACAAGTTCTTCAGCCAACTGGTCCGCTGGGCCATGCGGCCCGTCGACGGCGCCGAGGGGGATTACACCGTCGCCACGAACGTCCGCGACGGACGAACCGAGATCGTCGTGACCGCCCTCGACGCCGCGGGCGAGTTCGTCAACGGACTGCCGATCAACGTCGCCGTCGTCCCCCCGCGGACGCCGGGAGGAGGCGCAAGCGCGGCGACGCTTGCGGTGTCGCTGGAGCAAACCGCCCCGGGGCGCTACGTGGGATCGTTCGCCTCCGAGACGCCGGGAGCCTACATGCTGGTGACGAGCCCCGCGCCCGGCGCGGCGCCGATCGTCACCGGGGTCAACGTCGCCTACTCGCCCGAGTACCGCTCGATCGAGACGAACATCCCATTGTTGCGGTCGCTTGCCGAGTTGCCCGCCGGCGCGGGCCCGGCGGGAGAATTTGCCGAGGCGGGGCTTCAATCGCTGCTGACCGACGCCGAGGAGAGCCGCCGATTCAATCCGTTCCGCGACGACTTGCCGTGGGCGGTCTCCGCGCAGTCGATCTGGCCGTGGGTCGTCGTCGTCGGTTCCGTGTTGTTCTGGAGCGACGTGTTCGTCCGCCGCGTCCAGCTTGACGGGGCGTGGATCGGCGCAAAACTGGCCGCCGCGTGGGGCGCCGTGATCGGCCGGAAAGGGCAGCCCGCCGTGCCGGAGACGATGGCTCGGCTGCGGCATCGCAAGGAGCAGATTGCCCGCCAATATCGCGGAGGGCGAGACGCGTCCCTGGCGCTGCCGGACCCGCCCCTTGCCGACGCGGCCCGGGGGCCGTCGCCGGTCGCCGCGGCGACCGCCGCGCGCCCCGAGCCCCCTTCGCCGCCTGCGCCCGACGCCACGGCCTCGCCGACCGCGGGGGACGCCGAGGAGGACAGCTACACCCAGCGCTTGCTGCGAGCGAAGAAGAAGGTGTGGGAGTGACTCAGGGGGGGCGAGCATCCGGTCGCGGCGGCCCATGGACTCCGACCGCGTCGTCCTTCATAGTGGCGCCATGACGCGCCGGGTGCTCCGAGATCGACGAACCGTGGTGACCGGCGCCTCGCGCGGGATCGGTCGGGAACTGGCCCTCGCCCTGGCGCGGCGGCACACGCGCATGGTGCTCGTCGCTCGCAGCGCCGAGCCGCTCGAACGGACCGTCGCCGAGTGCCGCGACCTGGGGGCCGCCGTCGAGTCGGTCGTCGGCGACGTGACTGATCCCTGGACGCGCGACGCGATCCGATTTGCGGTCCAGGAGCGGTGGGGGGGGCTCGATCTGCTGGTGAATAACGCCGGGGTGAGCGCCCACGGGGCCTTCGCCGGCGGCGACGAGGCGACTTTTCGCCGCGTCATGGACGTGAACCTGTTCGCACCCGCCGAGCTGACCCGGCTGCTGCTGCCGCTCATGGGCCCGGGAGGGGCGATCGTGAACGTCAGCTCGATCTTGGGACATCGGGCGGCGCCGTTCAACAGCGAGTACTCGGCCAGCAAGTTCGCCCTGCGCGGCTGGAGCGAGGCGTTGCGAGCCGAGTTGTCCGGCCGGCAGATTGACGTGCTGCTGGCCAGCCCTGGCACGACCGACACCGAGTTTTTCAACCACTTGGTGGCCAAGCGGGCCGAAATGCCGTGGAAGCAATCCAAAGGGCTCCCCCCCGCGGTCGTCGCCGAGCAAATCATCCGCGGCGTCGAACGGGGCCGCCGCGAAGTCTTCCCCAACTGGCGCGGCGGTGCGCTGGTCTTCGCCAATCGCCTGTTTCCTGGCGCAGTCGACCGCTGGATGCGGCGGTATGGGGGCGGAGCAGGGGGCTGACGCTGGCGGGAGAATTCGGATTCCGGATTTCTGATTTCCGACGGGCAATGCGGACGCTTGTCTCTAGCGACGATTCACCAAACGCCATTCACTCCCCATGCCCCTCGACGTCCTGTACGACAACGGCCCCTGTCTGGTCGTCAACAAGCGGGCCGGGCTCCTGACCCAGGCGCCCGCGGGGATCGACAGTTTGGAAATCCAGGTGAAGGACTTCTACCGCCGCCGCGAGGAGAAGCCGGACGACGCGACGATTTATCTGGGACTCCCCCATCGACTCGATCGGCCCGTGTCGGGGGCGATCGTCTTTGCACGCCATGTTCGTGCGGCGCGGAATCTTTCCAAACAGTTCGAGAACCGCACGATCGGCAAGAGCTACTGGGCCCTCGTCGAGGGGCTCGTCGAGCCGGCCGAGGGGACGTGGCGCGATTTCCTCCACAAGCGCCACGGCATGGCCCAGGCCGAGGTCGTCGCTGAGGATCACCCCGCGGCAAAGCACGCGGTGCTCCACTACCGCGTGTTGTGGCACGGCGCGACCGCCGATGGCGCCGAGGCGACGTTGCTCGAGATCGAACTCGAGACCGGGCGCACGCACCAGATTCGCATCCAAGCCGGCAGCCGCGGCTGGCCCGTGCGAGGCGACTCCCAATACGGTGCGACGCAATCGTTCGGCGATCCCGATCTTGACGAGCGCGATCGTCCCATCGCGCTCCACGCGCGGCAGTTGTCGTTCACCCACCCGATGACGCGCGAGCCGGTCGACGTCGTCGCCCCGTTGCCGCCGACGTGGCGCGAGCTGGGGCTGCCGACTGCCGTCGCGGGAGATTCAACGGCGTGAGCGCCGCCGCTGCGCGACCCGCCCCAGGCCGATCCCTAGGCCCGCCAGCAGCCAAGTCGCCGGCTCCGGCACGGCCAGAAACACGTTGGCAGGCAGGTCGGTCATGCCGGTGTTCCAACAAATGAGCTGTGACAACGTCAGGCTCCCCAGGTCGATGACCGCGTCGATGGCCGGGTTGTCCGTCAACTCCGGATCGCCGAGATAGAAGTAACGATCGCCGTCCCGGAGACGCGTGAACTGGTCGACGAGCCCCGCGGCGATCAGCTCTCCGACCGCCGCCCCGGGAAGGTGGTCTTCGGCCAAGGCGCCGATCCACACGTCCATGTCGTCGGGCGTGCCGAACAGGTTCTCCAGCGTCGACTTCAGCGTTGAGTTCGCGGTGACGTCGGCGAACGTCGCCGCGGAGTCGAGCCCATAGGCGGCGCGCACGGCGTTGTATCCCGGCAGGCCATGGTCGCGACCACGCTGGATGTTGAGCGAAGCGAGGTCCATCCCCCCGGCGCCAGGAGGGCCGAACAGAAAGTTGCGAACGTCCTCGACGATCATCGTGTCGACTTGCATGGCCGTCTGCAGCGAGATGCCTTTGAGCAATTGAGCGATTCGATCCGTGGCGCCTGTCGCGTCGCCGGCGAAGAAGTCCGTCACGAAGAACGCGTCCCGAAGCGCCACGTCGCCGGCGGGGTGCGAACCGACGGACGCCAGCGGCAGGTGCGACGGCAGCAAGCTGTGGCCGAAGCGGAACAGCGCCGTCGCGAACTCGTTGGCCACGCCGGCGTTGATCGTGCTGTCGTAGTTGTACGCCGCCGCCGGAGGCGCCGCCGCTCCGAGCACCGTCGGCAGAAATTCGTTGTAGGTGACGACTTGCATTTCGGCCCCGACGATCTTTCGCGCCGTTTGATACAACTGGTCGCCGGTCCACGACGGATTGCCGGCAGCCAACAAGTCGACCAGTCGGTTGTGCTCGCGGACGAATAGCGTGTGAATCGCGGTCAGGCCGAACTGTTCGTTGGCCCGCACGTCGCCGGCCAGGAAGAGCTGGGTCGGATCCTGCCCCGGGTTCGACCCGTTGGGGAGGCCGAACGTGTTGAGCGGCATCAGGGCGCCGGCGCTTGTTTTCAACTTGCCGCCGCTGTCGCGAAGGGCCGCTTCGCGCACGGCGTTCGAGCCGTAGACATGCGAAGCGTCGATGTACGCGGTCAGGCTGTTGACCTGCTGCCGCGGGTTGGCGGCGCTGGTTCCCGTGCCGGGGGCGAAGACCGAGCGGCTGAACGGGATGCCCGGAGCCAGCAAATCGCCGCCGGCGACGGCGATCAGGCTCGTCTCCGCGACGTTGGTTTCGACGAGAGTGAAATCGTGATCAATGAATTGCCCCCATTGATAGACCATGCCGCTCATTTGCAGGGCGTTGGGGGGCGAGCCCGGAGCGCCGGCGACGGCGTTGCTGACGGCGCGCGGATTGGCGACGATTGCGGCGCTGCCGGGCCCGCCGCGAAACACGTCCCCGCTTCCCCCGTCAGGATAATGGGCGCCCGTTGAGGAACCGGTTTGGCTGATGCGCAACAAGGGCGCTCCCGCCGCTCCCCAGTCCCAAGCGCCGAGGTTGTTGCCCGTGCCGTCGATCGACCGCGGGTCCGCGACCGGACGCGGAAGTCCGCCGCGCGCGGGAACGGCGTGGAGCGAAGCGACCAATAAAAAAAGGGCGGTTCCCGCCACTGGCGGGAACGCCCCAATATGTAGAGTGCTCATTAGGTGCTGCGTCAAAGAGTGAACGAGTGATGAAACCAGCATGACCGCTGGCGTCGATGCCTTGTCAGCAAGGCTTGGTCGAGGCTTAGTCGACGCGGAGGCGATCTGCCAGCAGCTTAATCGCCGTTGCGGGACCACGCAACAAATCGACCTTACGATTTGTTCATCTGGAAGAGGCGAGTCAACGGACCTGCTCGACGAGCCATGGCATGACCCACGGATTCCACGTCGGATAGCTCGCCGACAAGACGGAAATCGCCAGCAACGTCGCGCCGAACGCCTGAGCTGTGCGGCTACGACACAGCCGATCGGCCGCGGGGATCATCGCCCACAGCCACAGCGGCGAGAACCAGAACATCCACCGCAGCCCGCTCGTCATGCCGCCGTAGTTGCGGTCTCCCAGCGGGCGCGATATGTAGAACGCCAGGCAAACGAGCGTAAGGAGCATGATCGCGGCGGCCGCAGCTCGGCCGAACCGGTCGTCGCCGCGCAGCCACAAAGCCAAGCCGAACATGCTCAGCAGCCAGACGGGGGTGAGCGAAAACACGCCATGATGGCCGACGAGGCAATGAAACGCGTACGCGGCGCGACTCGGCTCGCCGCGGTCGATCCCCTGCGGGTTCCGCCAGTAACTGTCGATCGTCCGGCCTTCGAGTTCGTAGCTGTAGTCGTACCAGTTGTCCTCGGGATCGGTCACGCTACGGTGGGCGTAGGGGGGGCGCCAACTGGCGTGGGCCGCGTAGTTGGTCCCGAAGAACGCCGCCGCGACGACGACCGCCGCCGGGGCGAATCCCTGCAGCGTCGCCCGCGGGTTCAGCCACAGCAGCCCGACGCCGACGACCGCCGTGAGCGACAGCGCGGGCAACTCATGAGCCGCGGTCAGCGCCGCCGCCGCGCCGGCAAGCGCAAACCATCGCAAACGCTCGTCGCCGTCGGCGACGATCCGCACGACTGCGTACAGCGCAATCGCCGCGAACAGCGCCCCGTGAAGATGGTTGTTCAACACGACGACGAACGCCGAGTGCATCGTCCCGAGCGCCGCCGCGGCGACGACGAACATCCGTCCCCAGTCGGTGGCCCCGAACCGCTCGGCCAGCGCCGCCGCAACGCCGATCAACAGCATGAGCGGAACCACGTTCACGATGGCGACGACCAGTCGAACCACGGCGTGCGGCTCGTCTGCGAGCGTCCAGCCGGCGGCATGCTTGACGAGCCAATAGACCCCGGCCGTCGGCAGATACGACAGGGGCGGTTTGCTGGAATAGAGATGCAGCTCGCCGTCGCGACCGCGGTGCTGGACCATGTCGATCGTGTTCCACACGCGACGATCCAACAGCGGGTCGATCTCGAACTGTCCATGATCGACCAGCGCGCGGATCGCCAGCCAGCGGCTGCGGTCGTTCGCGCTGAGAAACGGCCGCATGAGCCGCTCCTCGCGCTCGACTTCGGGACGCTTGCGTTCCAGTTCCGCAGCGACTTCGTCGGGGGCGAGGCCGTCGGCGGCGAGCTTCCTGGCCAGCGAGTCGAGTCGCACCGAAACGGCGCGCTTTTCGGCTTCGGCCCGATTCACGGAATCGACGGCCAGCAACCGGCCGACGGCGTTGCCCAGCGACAACGCGGCCAGCAGCAGATAGACGCCGCGGCGCAGGGCGCGGCGGGCGTCGGTCTCCCCCTGGTCGGCGCCGCTGCCGCGGGGTTCAACGCTCATCGCGGCTCTCGCTGAGACGGAGCGGGAGAGAAGGGGGACTTCGGCGCCGGAACGCCCCCGACCCGTTCGGTCGGGCCGGCGTGCTCGGCGATCGAGAACTCGTCGCGATCGCGCGAGACGAGGGCCGCGATCATCTCGGCCACGAACCCGATCGCCAGGAACTGTCCCCCCAGCAGCACGGCAACGAGCGAGTAGTACAGCGCGGCCGTCTCGTGGAGATGGACCGGCTGGTCGCCGAACAGCCGCGACGTGCACCAGACGACGGCCAAGTAAATCATGCCGGCGATCCCCAGCAGCAGCGACGCCAGCCCGATCGTTCCCAGCCAGTGCTGCGGCCGATGGCCGAAGCGAGTGATGAACTGGACCGTGAGAATGTCGAGCAGCCCCTTGGGAATCCGCGACCAGCCGTACTTCGAAACGCCGAACTCGCGAGGCCGATGCGCCACCGGCGTTTCGCCGACGCGAAACCCGCGCGCCGCGGCCAGCACGGGGATGAATCGATGGAGCTCGCCGTACAGACGGATCTCGTGAATCACGTCGCGGCGGCAGCACTTCAGGCCGCAGTTGTGGTCGTGCAGCCGCACGCCGGTCAGCCGACCGACGATCGAGTTGAACGCCTTCGAGGGCCAGCGCTTGTGCCACGGGTCGTGCCGCACTTGCTTCCAACCGCTGACGACGTCGTAGCCTTCGTCGAGCTTGGCGAGCAACTTGGGAAGTTCCGCGGGGCTGTCCTGCAGGTCGGCGTCCATGGTGACGATTACCTCGCCCGCCGCGACGTCGAACCCCGCCGAGAGCGCCGCGGCCTTGCCGAAGTTGCGCCGCAGCCGGATCCCTTCGACCCGCGGATCGCGTTCGGCGAGGGCCTGAATGATCCGCCAGGAGCCGTCGGTCGAGCCGTCGTCGACCAGCACGATTTGCAGCGCGTACCCGTGGCGCTCGGCGACGTCGACCAACTCGCGGTGGAGTTGTTCAAGAGTCGCCGCTTCGTCGAGCAGCGGGATGACGACGCTAATCACGACGGATTCGTCAGCACGGGGAGCAGGGGCGCTAGCGGGGGACGGGAGTCGGCTTTCTCGATGCCATGTCGAACGGATGCCGTCTCGCTGGAAAAACGACTTCCGTCCCCTCTAGCCAGCATACCCATGAAGGCCCGCGAACGCACCCGCGGCGTCCCGTCCCCGGGCGAGGCGGCGAGACAAGCCGCCGGCAGCGGTTCCGATTACGCGGGTCGTAGCGAGCGTCCGCCGCCGCTGACGCTCGCTCCGGGGGAACAATCTGGCGCCCAGGCGTAGAGCCGCACAGCGAGATGCTCAGCGCATGCCCTCGAAGTTCCGCCGATTCTTCGTCGGCGGACAGGGGTGCAGGGCGATCACCAGTCATGGCGTCTTTGCCAAGCGGGTTAGCGCTTCGGCGCGAGGGGTCGCCTTGGCGGCCCAGCCTTCGCGTCTTTGCACGAGGAGTCGTTGAATGGATCCAGCGATGGAAGGGGATGCGGTTGCTCGGAGGATCTCGCCGCGCGGCGCTTCGTTCCCGGGCGGAATCGCGTACACTGGCGGCCGGTTTCCGTCCTGGTCGCCTGGAGGGCTCGCCGTGCCGCGCGTCGTCTCTTTCATCGTCCTGCTTGGCATCTTGCTGCTCATCGGCACGATGTTCTTCCAAGTGATGATCAACTTCGTCGTTCCGCTGTTCGTGGCGGCGGTGCTGGTAGTAGTGTTCAAACCGCTCCACCTGTGGGTCCAGGAAAAACTGCCCGACCGGCCCCGCGCTTCGGCGATGGCGACGACGCTGTTGATCGTGCTGGTCGTGCTTTTGCCGACCGTGCTGTTGGGGTGGCGGGCGTACGTCGAGAGCCACGACAAGGTCGCCTCGTTCCTGTCCGACAAGGAGAAAACCGCCCAACTGGTCCACGAGATCAACGACAAGGCGAGCGGACTCCTGGAATGGTACGAAGAGACGTTTAAGACCGAACTGAACGTCCGGTCGATCGTCGAAAACGCGGGGAAGCGAATCACCGCGATCGTCCTCAGCGGGGTGAAGGCGATCTTCGGCCTGCTGGTCGGACTGGCGATCATGACGTTCGCGCTCTACTACTTCCTCGCCGACGGGCCGGCGATGATCGACACCCTCATGCGACTCTCGCCCCTGGACGACGCGTACGAGCGGGAACTGCTCGACAAGTTCGCCAACGTCAGCCGGGCCGTCGTCGTCGCCTCGCTGTTGTCCGCCTTGGCTCAAGGCGTGTTGGCGGGGGCGGGTTACTTCGTGGCGTTCAGCGTCGGCGAGCCGGCGATCGCCGATCAGGCGTTCTCGGCCGAACCTGCCGCGGCAGCCGCGGACGCTCAGGGGGCGCCGATCGCCTTGCTCACGATGTTGACGATCGTCCTGGCCCTGGTCCCCTTCGTCGGCGGCGCGGCGGTGTGGATTCCGGTCGTCGCGTGGATCTACTTCGTCCAAGGGCGACCTGTCGCGGCGATCGGCCTGGGCGTCTATTGCGCAGTCGTCGTGTCGTCCATCGACAATCTCATCAAGCCGTACATCCTGCACGGGCAATCGAATCTCCATCCGCTGTTGGCACTGATCAGCGTGTTGGGGGGCGTGCAGGTGCTGGGCCCCGTCGGCATCCTTGTGGGACCGATGCTGGTGGCGTTTCTGCAGGCGATTCTCAACATGGTTCACAAGGAACTCCACCTGCTGGGGCGCCCCGACGCGATCCGCGCGGCGGCTCTCGCCGGGGGCGATGACGCGGTGCGCGTCCAGGCCGAGGGGCTTGCCGGCGTCGAGCCCGCTGCGCCCCATCCCGCGCCGCGCCCAGCCGCGCCGCCGCAGTCCTCTAAGTCGTCCCCCAAACGCCGTGGCAAACGCGGCCGGTGACGAGCCGGACGCTACCGCGGAGAACGCAGCGTGCTCGGGCCTGCCCTTCGTGGCGAATCCTGTCGCCTGTCGCACCGCGATTCTCCCCCCAGAAGTTGGGGGGCTTGGGAGGGAGCTCTCCTGGTGCGGGCGAGCTGCCGCAATTCTGCGGGCGACGAGCCGATAAGGAACGGTGGTCCCCCTTGCCAGCGCCGATCGGGCCGCCTATCTTTGACGTAACGAGAATGAGACGGAGTCTCAATAATCTCGCGGCCCGTTGGGCCGCATCCCCCTCACTGCGGAACGGGACGCAACGACATGGTCACCCGGGCTTACCACGCGAGAGTTCCTGAGGAACCGGGCGTCGCGCTGACGATGCTCGCTCCGGGAACGACCGGCCGTGTCACCGCGGTCGCCGGCGAGCATGGCGAGTCGACCCGGCTGAAGGCCTTGGGGCTGTGCGCTGGTCGGCACGTGCAGGTCGCCTCCGCGGGGGACCCGCTCATCGTGCGAGTGCTCGGGACGCGCGTCGGCGTCGCGGCGCGGCTGGCCGAGCAGGTGACCGTCGTCCCCGACGCTTCTTCGGGCTGCTGAGCCGTCGCCCGTCATGTCTTCCGCAGCGCTGCCGATCGTCACGCCCGCCCAGGGGATTCCGCCCGCGGTCGTGGCCCTGGTCGGCAACCCCAACGCCGGCAAGACCTCGGTCTTCAACCGGCTGACCGGCCTGCGGGCCAAAACGGCGAACTTTCCCGGCACGACCGTCGAGCATCGTCGCGGCACCATCAAGCTGGGGGGAGATGCAGTCACGCTGATCGACCTGCCCGGGCTGTACACGCTCGACGCCGTGACGCTCGACGAGCAGGTCGCCCGCGACGCCCTCGCCGGGACTCTGTCGGGGAGCCCCGCGCCGACCGCGGCGATGATCGTCATCGACGCCACGAACATCGAACGCTCGTTGTTCCTCGTTGCGCAAGTGCTGGAGTTGCGGGTCCCGACGCTCGTGGCGCTCAATATGATCGACGACGCCCAGAAGCAGGGGGTGGCCGTCGATTGCGCAGAACTCGAGTCCCGCATTGGCTGCCGCGTCGTGCCGGTCTCGGCCCGCACGGGGCAGGGGTTCGCCGAGCTGACCGCCGCGCTCGCCGCGACGGTTTCCCAAGCGACGCGCGTCGAGACCCCGCCGGCCCTTGTCGAGTGCGGAGCGTGCAGCGGATGCCAGTACTCCGCCCGGTACGATTGGGCTCGTTCGGTTGCGTCCGCAACAGTTCGCGGCGAGCCGGTCGTCCGCAGCCGCCGGACCGAGGCGATCGACCGCGTGCTGACCCACCGGGTCGTGGGGCTGGCGTGCTTTGCGGGCGTGATGGCGCTGGTGTTCATGCTGATTTTTTGGGTCGCTCAGTTCCCGATGGAGTGGATCGACGGCCTGTTCGCCGTGGCGAGCCAGACGGTCGGCCGCTGGCTCCCCGCAGGCGATCTGCAAAGCTTTCTGACCGACGGCGTCGTCGCCGGCTTGGGGGGAATGCTGATCTTCCTGCCGCAGATCTGCCTGCTGTTTTTCGCGCTGTCGCTGCTGGAGGATTCAGGCTACCTCGCCCGGGCCGCGTTCGTGATGGACCGGCTCATGCATCGGGTGGGGCTGCCCGGCAAGGCGTTCATTCCGCTGTTGTCGGCCCACGCGTGCGCGATTCCCGCAATTATGTCGACCCGCGTCATCGAGGACCGTCGCGATCGGCTGGCGACGATCATGGTCATCCCGCTCATGACCTGCTCGGCCCGCGTGCCGGTGTACGCGATGGTGCTGGCGCTGTTGTTTCCCAATCGTCCGGCGACGGCGTCGCTGGTGTTCGTGGGGGCGTACGCGCTGGGGATCGTCGCGGCGCTGGCGATGGCTTGGGTCTTCAAGCATTCGCTGCTCAAGGGACGTACCAAGCCGTTGGTGATCGAGCTGCCGAACTACCGGATGCCCTCGCTTCGCAACGCAGTGCTGACGACCTACGACCGGGCCTGCGCGTTCGTCAAGAACGCCGGGACGATCATCATGGCGATCGCGCTGGTGATGTGGGCCCTGGCCACGTACCCGAAGCTCGACGAGGCCGACGTGCCCGACCGGTACCAGTCGCAGATCGCCGCGGCCGAAGCGTCGGGCGACGACGGCGAGGCCGAACGGCTGCTGGCTCAGGCCCAGCTTGAACATTCGCTCGCCGGGCGCGTGGGTCGCGGGATCGAGCCGGCCTTCGCCCCGTTGGGCTTCGATTGGAAAATGAGCATCGGCGTGGTCAGCTCGTTCGCGGCCCGCGAGGTGATCGTTTCGACCCTGGCGGTCCTCTACGGCATTTCCGAGGACGAGGCGACCGACGACGAGACGGGGGCGTCGAAATCGCTGCTGGCCAAGCTGCAGTCGAGCCGCCGCTCGGACGGCAGCCCCGTCTTCACTACCGCGACGTGCCTCAGCCTGCTGGTGTTCTACGTGCTGGCGATGCAATGCCTGCCGACCCAGGCGGTGACCCGCCGCGAGACCGGCTCGTGGAAGTGGCCCCTGGTGCAGTTCGTCTCGATGACAGCCCTGGCGTACGTCGCCGCCCTGACGACCTATCAGGTCGCTGCCGCGGCGGGCCTGTAACCCGTTAGTAGCGCCCGGGACCTGTAACCCATTTGAGCGCCCGGAAAATAGCCGCGAGTTCCCAACTCGCCGGCAACCCCAACATTGACGCCCCGCGGACGCCGCGTCAAAATGTCGGGCTCGGGTCCGAGCGGCTGCTTGGACCGATTCACCTCGAACTTTCACCACCTCATACCGGAACTCAGTCCATGGCAGGCAGCGAACGCGGTCGGGAACTTCGTCGGCGTCGGGCACGGCGGGCGAAGTTGACTCTCATCAAGAAGAGCCTTCCCAAGGCGACCCAGTCCGAAAAAATCGAAATCGCCCGCAAGTTGCGCGAAATGACCCCCGGCGCCGAGCAACTGATCGCCAATTGGAAGCTCGTCGAGGCGGATCGCTAGATCAGGCTGGCAAGCCTGACCGACGTCACTCGTCCGTCACGCATCCTTCGCTCGCGCTCTTCACGTTCTTGATGTACTTGTAGAGCGTCCCGCGGGTCGCTTTGTACGCCGGGGCTTTCCATGCGGCCTTCCGGCTCGCGAGTTCGACGTCGCTGACGTCGATCGTGATCGTGTTCGCTTCGGCGTCCAGCGTGATCTTGTCGCCGTTGTTGACCAGGGCGATCGGGCCGCCGACTTGGGCCTCGGGGGTGACGTGGCCGACGATAAACCCGTGGCTGCCGCCGCTGAATCGGCCATCGGTGATCAGGGCGACGTCGCTCCCCAGCCCCGCGCCCATGATCGCGCTGGTGGGGGTGAGCATCTCGGGCATGCCCGGGCCTCCCTGCGGGCCTTCATAGCGGATGATCACCACGTCCCCCTTGGCGATCTGCTTCGCTTCGAGCGCGTGGAGCATGTCTTCCTCGCTGTCGAAACAGTTGGCCCTGCCGGTGAACACAAGGCCCTCTTTGCCCGTGATCTTGGCCACGGCGCCGTCGGGACACAGATTGCCGCGCATGATGCGGATGTGGCCGGTCGCCTTGAGCGGTTTGTCGAGCGGGCGAACGATCTCTTGCCCCGGCTTCAGCCCCGGCAGGTCGGCCAAGTTCTCGGCGATCGTCTTGCCGGTCACCGTCAGGCACGAGCCGTCGATGAGCCCCGCTTCCAGCAGCATCTTCATCACGGCCGGCGTGCCGCCGACTTCGTGCAGTTCCTCCTGCACGTACTTGCCGCTCGGCTTGAGGTCGGCCAAATAAGGGGTTCGGTCGCTGACCGCTTGGAAGTCGTCGATCGACAGCGGCACGTCGACCGCCCGGGCCATCGCCAGCAGGTGCAGCACGGCGTTGGTGCTCCCCCCGACGGCCATGATGACGACCATGGCGTTTTCAAACGCGGCCCGGGTCATGACGTCGCGCGGCTTGAGGTCGCGTTCGAGCAGGTTGCGGATCGCGGCGCCGGCGGCCAGGCACTCGGCCAACTTGGCGGGATGCTCGGCCGGGATGCTGCTGGAGTAGGGGAGGGTCATCCCCATCGCCTCGATCGCCGAGGCCATCGTGTTGGCCGTGTACATGCCGCCGCACGCGCCGGCGCCGGGACAACTGTTGCGAACGATGCCCTGGCGCTCCTCCTCGGTGATCCGACCGGCGAGGAACTCGCCGTAACACTGGAAGGCGCTGACGATGTCGCGTTTCTCCGGTCCGCCGGCGGCCGTCTTGGTGAACCCCGGTTTGATCGTGCCGCCGTAGATCATCAGCCCCGGTCGATTGAGCCGCCCCATCGCCATCAGACAGCCCGGCATGTTCTTGTCGCAGCCCGGAATCGTGATCACCGCGTCGTACCACTGGGCCTCGACGACGGTCTCGACGCTGTCGGCGATGATGTCGCGGCTTTGCAGCGAGTAGCTCATGCCGCTCGTGCCCATCGAGATGCCGTCGCTGACCCCGATCGTATTGAATCGCAGCCCTACCAGATCCGCGGCCTGCACCCCTTCCTTCGCCTTGGCGGCAAGGTCCAACAGGTGCATGTTGCACGTGTTCCCCTCGTACCACACGCTGGCGATGCCGACCTGCGGCTTGTTCATGTCGGCTTCGGAGAGCCCGCAACCGTAGAGCATCGCCTGACTGGCGCCTTGGGACTTGGGCTGCGTGACGTGGGAGGAGTACTTGTTGAGCATGGGAGCCAGGGCGCGATCGGGGGTGAAAGGTCGGGGGGAGGTCAGCGCGTGCAGGCCGTCGGTCGCAACCGTCCGCGGTCCTCGGCCAAAGCGCGAACGGGCTATTCTACCGCACGTTCGTCCGCGGCGTCAGGACCGCGATTCGGGGGCAGCGATACCATGTGCTCCCGTGGAAGGGTGGCTGGGGTCGCAGCGCAGCGGAGCCCCCAGGGGATCTTCTGGGGGCGCACTTCGTTCGACCCCACCACCCATCACTGTGGCACATGGCATCACTGCCGATTTGGGCCGGTCGTCGGCCGAATCACTCGACCAGCCGTTGCATGAACACGACGTCGAGCCAGCGATCGAACTTGCGGCCGATTTGGGGGAAGCGGCCGATCTCGCGGTAGCCGTGCTTGGCGTGAATCGTGATGCTCGCCGCTTGCTCGGCGTCGATCACGGCGATGATCGCCCGCAATCCGGCGACGCGGGCCCGTTCGATTTGGTCCGCGAGAATCGCCGAGCCGATCCCGCATCGCAGCCGATCGGGCGCCACGTACACCGAGTTCTCGACGGTGAAGCGATACGCGCTTCGCGTCCGAAACGGATGAAGCGAACCCCACCCCGCAACGACCTCGGCGTCGGTGTTCGCGTCGTGCTCGACGACGACGGTCACGGGATGGCAGTCGGCGCGCCCTTCGAACCACTGTCGGCGCTCGGCCATCGTGGTCGGGGCGACGTCGTAGGTGGTCGTCGACTCGGGGACGTAGTGGTTGTAGATCCGGTTGATCGCGTCGAGATCGTCGACGGTCGCCAGGCGGAGACGGCGGGGGGTGGGCATAGTCTTCGAGAAACGGTCGTTCGTGGCAGGCCGACGGTGACGCCGAGGACGAGCGTCTGCGGAACGTTTCACGTTGCCGGCTGCCGCATTCGGGCGGCGCGGCCGGCTGCGTGGCGTATGTTCCGTTATACCCGGCGGCGGGACCCGCTGGGAAAGGGGCAATGTCGGGTCGGCTGGAGTCGGGATCAGGATGCTGCGGGTCGCATGGGTTGTTTCGGTCGCAGCAGCGCTGGCGACTCTGGTCCTTGACGAAGCGGCGGCCGCCCCCCTCAAACGGGGCGACAGTCGGCCGAACGTCGTCTACATCCTGCTCGACGACGCTGGGTACGGCGACTTCGGGGCGACGGGTTCGCCGTACGTCGCGACCCCCGGGTTCGATCGGCTCTGCCGCGAGGGGACCCGCTTCACGCATCACTACAACGGGTCGGCCCTCTGCGGCGACGCGCGCTGCACGCTGTTGACCGGGTTCGACATGGGCCGCCGCTTGCACGGCGCCCCCTCGGCGGGCGCCGGTCTCCGTGAGAATCCCTGCTCCCACGGCTGGACGACCCTCCGCGACGAGGACGTGACGATCGCCGAGGCGCTCAGCCACGTCGGCTACGCGACCTGCGGCGTCGGCTACTGGACGCTGGGCGACGCCGGCAGCGCGGGGGCCCCCGAGTTGCAGGGGTTCGACCGCTGGTACGGCTTCCTGGGCGCCGAGCGCGCTCATCAGCATTACGCCGAGTGGTTGTGGGACGGGGGACGCCGCGTCGAACTTCGCCGCAATCGCGAGGGGGGCCGCGAGCTGTACGTCCCCAACTTGCTGGAACGCGAAGCCCTGCGCTTCATCCGCGAGAACTCCGACCGGCCGTTCTTTCTGTTCCTGGCTTGCACGCTGCCCCACGCCCCTTACGAAATCCCCGAACGCGACCCCGCAGCCCTTGCGTACCGAGACAAGCCCTGGCCGCCGGAGGTTCGCAACTACGCGGCGATGCTCTCGCGCGCCGATCGCACGGCAACGAACATTCTCGAGCTCCTCGACGAGTTGGATCTCACCGACCAGACGCTCGTCTTCTACACCGCGGACAACGGAGCAGACCCGCAGATCGCCGCGACGCTGGCCAGCGACAGCGGACTGCGCGGCGGGCGGGGGGACCTTTACGAAGGGGGCATTCGCACCCCCATGGCGGTTCGCTGGCCGGGACGGATCGCCCCGGGCGCCACGAGCGACCGCCCGTGGTCGACGGCCGACGTGCTCCCCACGTTGTGCAAGCTGGCCGGTGCGGCGGTCCCGGCCGGACTGAGCGGCGTCGACGTGACCGCGACGCTCATGCAGGAGGCGGCGCCTCCTCACCCCCCGATGTACTGGGAACTCGTCGATCCGCCGCAGCAGGCGGTGCGGTGGGGACGTTGGAAAGGGATCTGCCGCGGCGACGCGGACGCGATCGAGGTTTACGACCTGCAGGAAGACCCGAGCGAGACGCGCGACCTGGCGTCCGAGCGGCCCCGCGAGGCGCGGCTGCTCCGCGAGGCGATCGCACAGGCTCGCGCCGAAATCGGCGATTGAGCAGGCAGAGCGCCGCCGCCGTTGTGAAACCGAGGATCCTTCCCCCGCCCCTCCGCGGCAAGCCGAACACCCCCGACGACGCGCCCGCACAGTCCGCAGAACCGCCAGGACCCGGGACGTGCCGCCCGGCGCCGGGCGCGACCAATCGCGGGCGTGACCTATGCTTTTGCGGCGGAGTCCATCCCGTTGCCAGGCGCCCCGCACGGCGGGCGAGAATCGGTTCGAACATGTTAGCGATCTATCCTCTCCCCCAAGCCGAGCCCGAAGTCCAGCCCGAGGCCGCGCCGCAACCGGCGCCGACGGCCTTCGCACCGCCGCGCGAAGTCATGCTCGCCGACGGCACGCTGGCCATGCTCGAAGGCCTGCCGGCCGAGACGCTCCACGAGCTGCAGTTCGACCAGGAACAGCGCTTCGCCCGGGCGATTCAATCGTTTCCGTCCCGTTCGCGCGAACGGTCGCTCGTTACGGCTCAGGCCTACGACACGGTCTGCGCCTTGCTGTCCGCTCAGCGAGCCGCGGCGACCGGCGTCGACGGGCCGCTGGTCATGGGATTTGACCGCCGTTACGCAAGCCTCGTGCTCAATCTGCTGGAGCGCCAAGTCGCCCGCGGGATCGATCACCCGCGACTGTTCGAGATCGGCTACGGCAGCGGCGCGCTGCTGAACGAAGTCCGCGGCTACGGGTTTCCCGTCGGGGGGATCGAGGTCTCGACCACCATGCGCGAGCAGGCGGTCGCCATCCTGGGGCGTCGCCATGCCGAGGGACTCATGCTGGGCGACTTCCTCGACGTTCAAGTCGACGACCTTCCCGGCCGACCGAGCGTCATCTACTGGAACGACGTGCTCGAGCACGTCGCCCCCGACGAGGCGCTCGACTACGTCGCGCACGCCCGCACGCTGCTCGCCCCTGGGGGGACCCTGGTGACGATCACCCCCAACTGGCTCATGCGACCGTCCGACGTGACCGGCGACTTCCGCCCCGCACGCAGCGAAGCGTGCGGGCTGCACCTCAAGGAGTATCGACTCGCAGAGGTCGTGGCCCTGCTGAAGCGGGCCGGCTTCCGCCGCGTGGCGACGCCGCTGTTCGCGACCCGGCGCCAAATGTCCGTGGTGGCCGACGGCTTCTGCTGGCCGAAGCGAATGGCCGAACCCCTGCTCGACCGCCTGCCGGTCAAGCTGGCCCGGCTGTTGTGCCGCGGCTGGGCGATGAGCTGCACCCTCGCAACCAAGTAACCCGATGAGCGGACGGCGCTAGCCGCCGATGAATCAAGCCGTCGGCTTGCCCGACGTCCAACCGCACCGCATCGGCGGCTAGCGCCGTCCGCTCATCCAAGCCGCACGCCCGGATAGACGCGCACCGCAGAACCGTCGGCCCAGAACGCCGACGCGGGGGGCGCCGAGAGCGCTGCCGCAAATTGCGGGCCGTAGAGCGCGGCGACGTTGGCCTCCAGCGTCGCCGTGAGCGCCGCCGCGACGTGCCACGACGGGTGGGCGACCTCGTACTCCTTCGTGCCGCCGTCGCGCTGCCGGGTATAGCCCCAGTAGTGCTCGGCGATGAACTCCTCCAGCGACCCGGGCGTCAGCGGCCGGGCGACGTCGGCGGGCTCGATCGCCGCGCGGCACGGCCGTCCCCGCCACCGCCACGTATACTCCGCCGACCGCGGCGGCGCGTGCGGCGATTCGCGCAATTCGATCCGGCTCGCCAGCGGGGCGACCGAGTAGGGCTCGTTGTAGAGGACGCGAGCCGCCCATGCGATCGCTCGCCGCGGCACGAGCTCGCGAACGAACACGACCCCCCGTCGCACCCCGTCGGGCGCCCGCCTCCGCACGTAGAACCGCAGGTTCACCTCGTCAAAGTCGCGATGCCCGGGAATCGCCATTCCCCAGACGCGCGTCCGCAAGAAGCGGAATCCTACGATCGACGCGTACGTCGTCCCGTCGAAGTCGTCCAACTCGACCCCCGCGGGCACGAAGGGCGCGAGCAACTCGGGGTCGACGGCATAGTTCAGCATGACCAAATGCCGCCACTCGGCCGTCAAGAACGTCCGCCGCCGCGGCCAAGCGTACGGCATGGGCGCGTCCGCCCCGGATGCCTCCTCGGTCATAGTCGAACCCTCAGCCATGCGATGGCGTCCCCCCCAGCGAACTGCGCGAACGCGCCATTGTCGTTCCACAGATCTTGAACCGCAATAAACGCGGAAGCCATCACAAAAACCGAGACGCCGCCCCATCCTGAGCGGACGACGCTAGCCGCCGAAGAACCACGCGACGAGCCAGCAGAAACCAACCTCGCGCCATTCGCTCAGGGCCGATCAGTTTTTCGTAATGCCCGAGGAAGCGCAAGAGTTTCCGGGGTTGGTAAGCGAAGTCGCGGAGCGTGGGGGCGATTTCTTGGAACCCGGCGAGCCGCAAGAGCGAGAGGGCGGCGTTGCGGAAGGCGGCGAGGTCCTGCGGGGCTCAGCCGGTTCGTACGCGGCAGCGGTCTTCGCCGAGGGTGACGTCGCGGACCCAGTGGAGCCGGTTCTCGATGCCCCAGTGGACGTACGCCTGTTCGGTCCGCCAAGAGGAGTGCTTGGCCCGTAGGCCGAGCCGCATCCGGTCGAGCAACCTAGGCGGCTCGGGGTGCATTCGGTAATTGGCGGAGTTTGCGGCAAGGAATAGAATGAGGCCATGACGGCCGCTCCGTATGCCGAACAAGCGACACGGTACGCCTGGATACGTTCCCGCGGGCGACCTGTCAACCTGCATGCCGAAGGTCCTCTTCAATAGGCAGGGCTTACTGAAGAAGTTTCGGTCTAATAACAAGTTATCAGGACCAGGTGAACTTGCATGAAGTGGCAGAGAAAGAACCAAACCGCTAACCAAGGCGTCCTGTACGTTAAGGGAGTAGTGAACGCCCACGGTTCAATTTTCCGCCCGATCCATCAAGAAGACGATGTGGGCGTCGATGGCCACATCGAACTTGTCGATGCCGAAAACGCCACCGGCAAGTTGGTTGCCGTGCAGATCAAATCTGGTGAATCCTACGTATCCGCCAGTGACGAACAATTTGTAGTCAACGTTTCACAAGAGCATCTTGACTATTGGGACTCGTACCTGATTCCCGTCATGATGGTGTGTTATTCGCCATCGCGAAATCTAGCCGCGTGGACCCCGATTTTAGAGTACATTCGCAACGAAACGTATTGCGGCCGCACACCCGTCACTCAAATCAAGATTCCATTTTGTGACGTTTTTGATGCTGGCTCACTCAACGATGGCGTCGGCGGTCTGGCAAGCGCTGGTGCTGACCGAAAAATCTTGATTGAATGTGTCGATCATTGCTTGGCCGGTGATCATCGCCAACGCCTACAAGGTCTACAAATCTTGTCTGACCACCCCGACTCACGCGACTCACGGACAACCGCTTTCATCGCACGGCGTCTGTTGTTTGACCAGAATGAGGTCGTCGCCGAAGCTGCGATCCGAACGCTGTCGTACCATGTTGGCCGTTTTCGTTGGTCACGGAATCCGAACAACAAAGACGAGAAACAACTGATGGCATACGCGTCACAGTTGTGCCGCGATCTCACGATGGAAGAATGCACGCGTCTGATTGAGCGTCTAGATGAAGAATGGTTCGGTGGTCCACAGGCACTTGGTGAACGAGTTTTCGACATATTGGTTTGTTGCGACGAGTCGGAACGCGTGATGGAAGATATGGCGGCAGACAAGTCACTTCCGATGCAACGACGAGTTAATGCGCTGTACATGCTGTACGGGTGCGACGATGGCGAATTGCTGATGGACGATGTGTTGCCCGACAGCGACGGCTATGGGGATGTCTTCCGAACGATGTTTCCGGATCACGGCAAAACCGAGTCATAAAAGTCCTGATAACAATCGCATGCAACGGAGCCGGCGGTCGGGTCGGTTTAGAAATCAACACGTATCGCGCCGGCCCGCTGAACGTCGGTCCGTTAGATAAAAGTGCAGCAGTGCGTAAATCCGAATTTGATCTTGTGCGAATCAAGGTCGTGCATCCGTACGCGTGGCTATGGGAGCCATTAGAATCAGACGCATCGTTTGAGCTTCGTGCAATGTTTGGAGCGAAGGCGGTATATCTCAAGGGCAGATTGACGTTTTGTTTCATGGCCAAAGCTGAGCCGTGGCGAGGCGTGCTTGTGGCCACCGATCGGGACCATCACGCATCATTGATGGCTGATTTCCCGGCTCTATCGCCGCACCCAGTGCTGCGGAAATGGCTCTATCTCCCCGAGTCATCGGAGGCGTTTGAGCCGGTCGCCGAGGATCTTGTTCGGCTGGCTCGGCAGTATGATTCTCGAATTGGCGTCAATCCTCGGCCAAAAAAGCGCAAACGCGGCTAACAAGGGCGCTGCAGCCAACCCGCGCCTCGTCGGTCAGTTTGCAGGAGGGGTCGGCGGTCGTCCGGCGACGTTAGCGTACTCTCTGGTCTGTAAAAGTCCCTGCAGGGGCCGCGTTGGTGCGGGCGGGAACCGAGGCGCCCCGGGACTTGCCGGTTGGATCCCGCCGGCGCGTTGTCGGATTCGTCGTTGAAATTGGGCCGCCGCTTCGCGTACAACCAAATTGCGCTGCCCAAGCCGTGCCGAGCCGGGGGCGCCGCAGGGGGTGATCGAGCAGCTGAGCCCGGTTTGGCTCCCAGGGCTTCGGTCTCGCACAGGACGGACGTTCGTCGAGCCAAGACGACGACGGAAGATCGCCATTTTGCTCGCCGGGCCGGAGTTTTGCCGGCAAAACTCGGCGGCGGACCCCGGCGAGCGCACGCCTAAGTCACTGGCTTGTCATCGGTTAGGGCCACGGTCGGCGGCGCCGCCCGCGGGGTTTTGCACGAAGGACGCGTGGGGTTTTGCTCGACGGAAGGGCCGATCCGTTGTTCCAACGGACGTGCGGCCATGGTTTCCCGACACGTCTCCATGCCCACGCGGACGTGGGCATGGCACACGGGGGAAAATTGATCGGCCTTGGCGACGATCGTGTCGCTATCGACGGCCGAGGGGTCGATCGCACGAGCCGCGCGTCCCGCGTGCCGGGCATGCTGGCGCCGGCGTCGCGGCTGCTGAAATCGCCGCCGATGCCGAATCAAGCTGGTACGTCCGTCGGGGCGGCAACGGGCGGCGTGGGCGTGCGGCGTCCCGCCGGCGGCACTCTAACGGAAACGTCATTCACGGCTGGCATTGTCGCCGTTTCGGCCGGGTGATATCACCCTCTCGCTCTTTCGTCAAAGCCGGCCTCGACTGGCCGCGCGACCGCTGTTGCAAGGCGCCCGTCTATGGCCTCGATCGTTTCCGCATCGGAGACGCCGCGCTGCGGCTCTCGCCCCAGCGTGTCGTTGGTGCTGCCGGCGTGGAACGAGGCCGAGGCGATCGCCCGAGCGGTGCTCGAGGCGGAGGCCGCGCTCGCCCTTGTCGCCGAGCGCTACGAAGTGATCGTCGTCGACGACGGCAGCAGCGACGCGACCTCGCAGATCGTCGCCGAACTCGCGGCTGAGCGCCCTGCGGTCAGGCTGGTGCGTCACGAGGTCAATCGCGGTTACGGCGCTGCGCTGCAAACCGGGTTCGCCGCGGCGACGGGGGATCTGGTGGCGTTCACCGACGCCGACTCGCAGTTCGATCTGACCGAGCTCGACCGCTTCGTGCTGCTGGCCCGCAGTTATCCGATCGTGTGCGGCTATCGGATCGACCGGCAGGACTCGAAGCTCCGTTGTCTGTACTCGCGCGTCTACAACCAGTTGGTGCGACTGCTGTTGGGGACGCAAGTGCGCGACGTCGATTGCGCGCTCAAGATGTTTCACCGCGACGTGCTGCCGAAACTGCCGATCACGACGGGCGGGTTTCTGATCAACGCCGAGATGCTCGCGCAGGCGCGGCAGCAGGGGATTCCCGTGGTCGAGGTGGGAGCGACCCATCGGCCGCGCACCGAGGGACAAAGCACCGTCTCGATCCGCCACATCCCGGTCGTGTTTGCGGCGCTGTTGCGATTCTGGTGGAACCGCGTTCAATTTCCCGGCGAGTCGGCCGCGCCGAGGCGGATTGCCGGCGAGGCCGAGACTCGTCGCGAGCGGCGGCTGCTGTGGGGCCAGTGGGCCGTGCTGGCGGCGGCCGCCGTCTTGCTGTTCGCCCGGTTGGACTATCCGCTGATCGAGCGCGACGAGGCCCGCTACGGCGAGATCCCGCGCGAAATGGTCGAGTCGGGCAACTGGGTGTTGCCGCAACTCAACTACGAACCGTACTACGACAAGCCGGCGCTGTTGTACTGGTTGTGCGCCATCAGTTACGAGCTGTTCGGCGTGTCGTCGTGGTCGGCGCGGCTGGTGGCGCCGCTGGCCGGGGCGGGGACCGTCGCCGCGACGATGTGGTTCGGCAGCCGCATGTTCGGGCGCATGACGGGACTTCTGGGGGGCGTCATTCTGCTGGCTTCGGCGGGGTTCCTCGGGGCGAGTCGATTTCTGCTGATCGACGGCGTGCTGGCGACGCTGACCACCGTGGCGATGTTCGCGGCCTTTGAAGCGGTCCGCGATGCGCGGTTGCGTTGGGGATGGTGGCTGGCGGCTTCGGCGGCGACGGGGCTGGCCTTCATGGCCAAGGGACCGATCGCGGTGGTGCTGCTGGCGCCGCCGGTCGCGGCGTTCGCATGGTTGACGCAGGACGCCGTCCGGCTGCGGCTTCGTCACTGGGCGATCATGGGAGCCGTCGTCGCGGCGATCGCGGCGCCGTGGTTCGTCGCCGTGACCCGCCAGGCGCCGGAGTTTCTCTACGAGTTTTTCTATCGGCACAACATGCAGCGTTTCGCGGGAGCTTATCATACGCAGCCCGCGTGGTATTTCGTTCCGGTGCTGATGCTGGCGGGCCATCCGTGGACGTTCCTGACGGCGCCGATTCTCACCTATCTGGCGACCCGGCAGGGGACGGTGCGCAGTTTGCGAACGCCGGCCTTGGGGTTCCTGGCGCTGTGGGCCGGGTGGTGCTTCGCCTTTTTCTCGGCGTCGAAGTGCAAGCTGCCGAGTTACATCCTGCCGGCGGCGCCGGCGTTTGCGTTGATGGCGGCCCATTACTTTCAGCACGGCGTCTTCACGACGCGCCAGGCGCCGTGGCGCGAGTACGCCCGGCGGATGGCGCCTTGGCTGTCGACGGCGGCGACATGCGTGGGCGGGATCGGCGTCGCGGTGTTCGCCGTCATCGCCGGCGCGGAACTGCCGCTGGCGGCGGGTCTGACGATGGCGTTCTGGGCCGTGCTGCTCGCGGCCGCACTTGCGGCGAGCCGGCAGGGATTCGAGCCGGGCGCGGCGTGGGGAATGTGCTTGGCGACGACGGTCGTGTTCGGGTCGCAGATCATCCACCGGACCATGCCCCGTTACGCGATGGCGCGCACCGTGTTCGGCGAGGGTTCGCCGCTCATGACGCAACATCCGCTCGACTCGACGGCGATCGCCACGTTCGATCACGAATGGTCGCACATCGCCTTTGAACTGCAGCGCAACGACATTCACAACTTCGTCGTGGCCGAGGCTCCGCAATTCCGCGAATTCGCCCAGCGCGAGGGTCGCGTGATGATCGTCATGCGCAAGAGGCAGGACCTAGACGTGCTGCGTGCGCAGCTTCCTCCGCAGACGAAACTGGATACGGTCGCGGTGCGCGGATCGGCGCGGATCCTCGTCGCGACCGTGCCGGAGTACGAACGACAGGTCGCTCGCCGACGAGCGGACGACAGGTCGCGGCAAACGCGCTAGCGGCGGCGAAATCGGCGGCGAGCGACGGCGGCGAGGGACGCGGCCGCGACGGACAGAGCAACACTCGCCGGCTCGGGGACCGACGCGGCGACTGCGACGGCAGGGACGATCAGTTGTTGCCCGTACTGGGCGGCCCACTGCGACAGCAGCGCGGGATTGTCGCGCTGCAGCAGCAGGTAGTCGCCGCCGTCGACCACGCCGTTGCCGTCGAGGTCGACGTTGGCCACGACGCTCAGTTCGCCGGTCGCCGTCAGGTCGGAGACGTTCCACGCCAGCCCCGCGGCCAGCGACGGCAGCATAAACGAGTCGAACGAGCCATCGGCCGTCGCAAAGTCGAACAACTGGTAGGAGTCGCCGAGTTGCGGCGCCGGCGCTCCCGCGGCGAGGGCGACGCTCAACATCCCGCCGGCGGCCAGATTGCCGGCGACGGTCAGCCGATCGACGCTCGTCGGGCCGAAGAGGTCGAACTCGAGGATCGAGCCCGGGTTCAGCGTGACGTCGCCCTGAACGGTCGTGGCGTGACCGCCGGAGGGGGCTTTCTTCACAAGCTGGAAGTTGTCGATCGTGATGCTCGCAGTCGTTGCGTCGTCGAACGACATGCCGACGAAGTTGACGTCGTTGACGCTGACGTTGACCGTCTTCGGACCATTGGAGAGCGAGACGAAGCCCGCTCCCTGGTCGAGTTGAAAATCGGCGGTGAAGTTCGCGCCCGTCCCGGTCGTGTCGATGACGATCTTGAGCGTGTTGGAGCGGTTGAAATTGATCGCCGCATTCGTGTCGGCGATCGAGTTGGCGGTGCGCAGTCCGCCGAACAGCTCGATGCTCTGAGCCGGGTTGGACGTTTGGTTGCGATAGAGCATCCAGGCGATCCCCTCGGTCTCGTTGGCGAACCGATCGGTCAGGCTGTCGACCCCGGGAGCGACGATCGGATCGCGGGCGAAGCCCAACGCCAACCAGCGGTCGGTCGTGTTGAACACGTCCAGGGTCAACTCGTAAACCGAGTTGAGCGACGGAGTGAACGGCAAGAGCGCCGAGCCTTCGACCGTGCCGTCGATTTGGCCGTTGGCGCGGAAGGGAGCGTTGGCGGTCCAGGTGCCGCCGCGGGCCGCTTCGACCGTGCCGTTGAGCAATGTCGCCGAACCGTTGAAGGCGTCAGAATAGACGACGGTCGTCGGCGCGCCGCCGACTTGAACGCGGGAGTTGGCGAGCGCCGTGAGATTGCCCCCGATCGTCCCGGCGGCGGAGACGGTCGAGCCGGCCCCGGCGAAGACGGAGCCGAGCACATTGGCGCCGGATTCGATCATCAGCAACTGGCCGTTTCCCGCGGTGAATCCGCTCAGGGCGGAGACGTCGAGGAGGGCGCCGGAGCGAACCTCGACGGCGCGCGCCGTGCTGAGGTTCCCCCGCCCGGTTACGGCGAGCGTGCCGCCGCTGACGACGACGCTGCCCGACCCGGTCATCGAGGATCCGAGAGTCAGTCTGCCCTGGGCGACTTCCAAGACGCCGTTGTTTGCGACGGCGGCGCCCAGCAGGTTGAGCGTGTTGGCGCTGCTCTTGCGCAGCACGGCTCCCGGCTGGATGCGGACCCAATTGCCGGTCGTCATGCTCCAGTCGACAGTCCCGGCGAGCGTGCTCTTGCCGGCCAGCGCGCTGACGTAGCGCACCGTGCCCGCGGTCGCGCCGTTCTGCTGCAGCGTGCCCCCGGCAAGATACGCGGCATGCTCGCCGAGATCTCGGCCGGCGACGTTCTCCGACTCGCCCGTGCGCAGCGCCCCGATGTAGGCGTGCGACATGGGGGTGGGAGTGGCCGGCGTCCCGCTGTAGAGCCGGGCGTCGCTGAACCAGTGGTACCACGCATACCCGGCGACGTGATTGCGCGACTCCAGCCCCGGGATGACGATGTCGAGGAACTGGCGGTTCGCCTCGGTGATTTCTTCGTCGGTGTAGGCGCCCCCCCAGTCGTGAATCGCGAACTCGGTGATGAACACCGGCTTGCCGTACGAGTTGAAATACGAATCGACCCGACTCAGAAACGAACTGGCCGCGCCGGCGGGGTTGTTGGGATTGCTGACGCCGTACCAGTGGAAGGCGACGGCGTCGACCTGCAACCCGGCGGCGTTGGCCTGAGTCATGAAGCTGGCGAGCCACGCCTGCCCGCCGTCGGCGCCACCTGTGTCGGCGACCGCGGGGCTGACGAGTTTGATCCCCGAGCCGGCCAGTCCGTTGGAGATCGTCGTCCAGGACGCAATCGCCTGGGCGACCGTCATATTCGCCTGATCGGGGCGTTCCGGTTCGTTGAACCCGAGGACGTACTCGGGGTTGGCGTTTTTGATGTTGTTGAGAGTCGCTTGGCTCGGCGTCCCGCCCCAGATCATCGGATAGTGCTTGGCGTCGAAGTTGCCCGGCGAGCCGGCGCCGGTCCCCCAGGTATAGTACCAGCCGGCGCCGGTCGCCTGCAGGTTCGTGTAGTTCGCCCCCACGTCGGCGAAGCCGCGCTTCGACGACAGGATCGCGGCCTGCAATTCGCTCGGGGTCAGCAGCGCGAGCAGAGCCACGACGTGCCAACGAACTCCGAGAATCCGTATTAATGCCATTCCGCCAGTTCCCTTTTCAGCCCCGTCTCAGCACGCCCCGGCGTCGCCTCGCCGCCCTGGGACGCACTTTCTCCTAGGGGGCATGTCGGCCGGCTCAGGAACCTTACGCAGATTCCGGGCGATTCGGGCGAAATTGGGAGAGCGATCTGTCAACTCGTAGGCGACTGCTCCGGCAAATCGCAGAAATGCCGATTCCGTGACAGCGCCAATAAGGCGGGATACAATTCTCGCCGCGCGTCCACGGACCCCTCACGGCGCGATTCGCGGCAATGTGGCGTGCAGCGCATCGTCGCCCTGGGGCCCCGAGCCATGACCGAGCCCTTCAAGACGGAACGTCGCGAGCTCGTCCCGCCTGTCGCTGTTGATGGGAGTCGGCGGCGCCGCAAGCGGTCGCTTCAACTTGCCCCGACGGCGGGCTGACTCGAGCTTCGACGGGCAGGGCAGGAGCGTCCGACTCGTATGTACGTTGTCGTCATCAGGGCCAACAGCAGTGCGCTCGGTTCCGGGACGACTTGATAGCCGAGTCCGCCCCAACTGACGCCGTCGCCGACGGAGTTGTTGGGATCCCAGGCGATGCGAATCGTCTCACCCGCCGGAAGCCGAACATTGTGCAGCGGCAAGACGCCGTCCATCAGGTCGGAGGCGACGATCAGTCGCGTTGTTCCCCCCAGGGTCAGCACCAATGAATCCTCGGGGTCAAAGCTGCCGAGCGCCAGTCCCTCGACCAGCAACTCGTGATCGAACGACAGCGCCAGTTCCTCGGGCGCGACGCCGCCCGCGTCGAGCGTAAAGTCGATCAGCGCCGGGTTGTTGCCGGGCAGGCTGTCGATTCCGACGGCGCCGGTTTCAAAGTCGGCGCCGAGCGCCGCTTCGATCACGCTGCCGACTCCGCTGCGGGCAGTCATTTGCCAGTTGCTGCCGACGGGGGTCCCGATGTCCGGATCGGCGGCCACGAACGCCGTGGATGCATTGAACAAGACGTGGTTGACGTCGAGCACTGCAATCGGATCGAAGCACAGCGAGCTGGTCGTCGCGACGTAGACGCCTTCGCTGCCGTCGGTGAACTCGGCCCGGAAGGCGAGATTGTATGAGAACTTCGCGGTCGAAAGGCCGCGGTGACCGAGTTCCAGGTTGCTGATCGTGCGTCCGTCGAGCGTTCCGCCCTGCTTGGCGACCAACTGAATCTGCCCGCAGGAGACAAGATAGAGCCCGTAGTTGCTGCCGATCGAACTGGTGAACGCCGGTACGATCGAGTTGTCGATCGGAACCGAATTGGCGACGAAGGCGGTCGCCGAGCCGACTGTCGAGACTCCCTCGAAGTGGCGAAAGTTCGTGCTCGTCGCGGGATTGATCGTCGTCACGTCGGCGATCTTGGCGAGACTCGACCCCGCGTAACGGTACACTCCGGCGCGAGCCGGAGACGACGTGATCTCGTCGTAGGCGAACGCCACGGTCGATCCGGCGACGCTGGGCCGCGCCGAACCCGTAGCTCCCGTCGTCGAGACGTTGTCGAAGCTGGTCGTGTAGAACGAGAAGTTGTCGTCGAACTTGTCGAGCGGAAAGCCCGGGATGGAGACGTTCTTGTCGGCGACGGCGACGATCGTATCGGTCGACTTCTGCCAGCGGTAGAGTCCGATACGGATGACGTTCGACGCGTCGGTCCAGCGGGCGAGGAACGCGGCGTACTCGCCGTTGAAGTCGGGATACTCCTGGTAGCCGAGGGAACCGCCGATCGGGCTGAAGTTCTGGAACTTGGCGCCCCCGCCGCCGGGAACGAAATCGTTGACGTCGAGCAGCGTGTTGAAAAGCTGCGTGACGTTCAACCCGACGCGATTGGCGGGAAACACGGGCGTCGGCGCAGAGAGCGCCGGGGGGCCCCAGGCGACGCCGTGGTTGACGCTGACGTGAGGGGCCGAGTAGACCCAAGCTTGCCCGCGGTAGTTCGTGCCGTCGTAGGCGCTGGGCCTTGCGGCGATCAGCCCGCCGGAGATCGCCGGGTCGTCGAAGAAGAAGTCGATGTTCCCGAACGGCGGATTCGGGCCGGCCCCGGGATTCGACTTGGCGTACTGCGTCAGGGCGCCGGCGGTCGTGCCGACGTCGATCCTCGTGAAGAGCCCCCCTCCGGGCAGGAGGACGCCCGTTTGCTTCGCCCCGAACGCGATCGTCCCCCCCGCAATGGCGGGAATCCCCACGTACTCGTACTGGGCGGTCGGCAGTTCCGAGGGGGGAACGGTGATCGCCGTGTTGACGATCCGCTGAAATCCAAACCCGCCGACCGCGCCGGCGGTCGCGGGGAACAGGGCCATCGGAACGATTGACGCCAGGCAGCAGGCCGCGGCGCGCAGCGGGCGCTTGAGGAACGAGTTCATGAACGGGAGTCCCGGAAGGGCGTATCGAGGAGCCGAGCGAGCAGCGACGCCGCGACGGGCGTTCGATCGCCGGGGCGCATCACACGCCGCAGGGCGTTGTAGGCGTTTCCCGCCCAGGGTGCAACTGACTGACGGCGTTGCTGGGCAATTCGCGGGGCGAAACGCTCGGAAGCCAAGCAAAGTCCGCGGCAGTGACGACTCGCCGCCACGGCGAACTGCGCCGCGGAGAAAGCCCTTCACGTTCCTCTCGGCGAGGCGAGTCTCGGCGAGACTTGGGGAAGCCCGGCTTTGAGAGGCTGGTCGCCGGCGGTCGCCGGGAGGTCAATCGCCTTCGAGCGTTTCCCACCGGGCGTATGCGGCCGCCAGTTCTGCGGCGAGGGAACGTTCGACGGCCTGTCGCTCGGCGATCGTTTCGCCGGGTTGTTTGAAGAACTCCGGCGTCGCCATCTCGACATGGATCTCGGCGAGTCGGGTTTCGAGCTCTTCGATGCGCCCGGGGAGGGCGTCGAGCTCGCGCTGGTCTTTGTACGACAGCTTCTTCGCCGCCGGACGGGCCGGGGCCGCCGGGGAGATCGGTTCGACTGCGGGGATCGGCGAAGTCAGCGGCGCAGCGGCCGGCATTGCCGAAGCCGCGCTTGCGGAGGTCGTTCCCTGGTTCCAGTCGGCAGGGCGTTGCCGCACCCAGTCGTCGTACCCGCCGACGTACTCGCGAACTGCTCCCCCCTCGAACGCCAGCACGCTGCCGACGACGTTGTTGAGGAACTCACGGTCGTGGCTCACCAGCAGCACGGTCCCTTCGTAGTCGACGAGCCGCTGTTCGAGCAGTTCGAGCGTTTCGCTGTCGAGATCGTTGGTGGGTTCGTCAAGCACGAGCAAATTCGCCGCCTGGGCGAACAGTCGAGCCAACAGCAACCGGTTGCGCTGCCCGCCGGAGAAGAACCGGATCTTGCTGCGAGCCTCCTCGGGGGAAAACAGGAAGTCCTGCAAGTAACCGATGACGTGCTTGCCGCGTCCGCCGATTGTGATCGTGGTCTTTCCGTGGCCGACGTTCTCCTCGGCGGTTTGTTCCGGATCGAGCTGGGCGCGGGTCTGATCGAAATAGGCGATCTGCAGGTTCGTTCCTTGCCGCACCGTGCCGGCCAGCGGGGGGAGTTTGCCCAAGAGTCCCTTGAGCAGCGTGCTTTTGCCGGCGCCGTTCGGGCCGATGAGCCCGACCTTGTCCCCGCGCATGATCGTCGTCGTCACGCCGCGGACGATCGGCGTTCCGTCGTAACCGAAGGCGGCGTCGTCGGCCTTGAGGACCAACGCGCCGCTCCGCTCGCCGGCGTCGATCTCCAGCGCGACGTTGCCCACCCGCTCGCGCCGAGCCTGGCGCTGGAGCCGCATCGCCTTGAGAGCTCGCACCCGACCTTCGTTCCGCGTGCGGCGGGCCTTGATCCCCTGGCGAATCCACGCCTCTTCCTGGGCCAGCCGTTTGTCGAACAGCGCCTGTTGCTTCTCCTCGACGGCCAGGGCTTCCTCTTTGCGGGTCAGGAACGTGGGATAGTCGCACTCCCAATCGAACAGCCGGCCCCGGTCGATCTCCAGGATTCGCTTGGCGATTTTGGTGAGAAACGCCCGGTCGTGGGTCACGAACAGCAGCGTCCCGGACCAGCGGCTGAAGAACTGCTCGAGCCACTCGATCGCGTCGATGTCGAGGTGGTTGGTCGGCTCGTCCAGCAGCAGGACGTCGGGCTTGCCGACGAGCGCCTTCGCCAGCAACACGCGGCGTTGCATGCCGGTGGAGAGCGATTTGAAGTCCGCGGTTCCGTCGAGCTGCATCTCGGCGAGCGTTCGCTCGATGCGGCGGTGCTGCTCCCAGGCTTGCTCGTGATCGCGATCGACGTCAGCCAGCCCCGCGGCGACAACCTCGGCGACGTTGCCGACGATCCCGGCGGGCACGTCTTGCGGCAAAAGCGCGGTGCGGGTCCCGGGGACCAGTTCGATTGCCCCGTGGTCAGGCGTCTCGGTCCCCGCCAGCAGCCGCATGAGGGTCGTCTTGCCCGCCCCGTTGCGTCCCAACAGCCCGATCTTCTCCCCCGGTTCAATGCGGCACGACACCTCGTCCAGCAAGTGGTGCGAGGTGTAGGCGATCGAAACGCTGTGGAGGGCAATCTGCGGCATGGGCGGACGAGGCGGGGCTAGCGGCGTCGGTTGGCTTGTCGGGGACTGGCGCCGGAGTCGCCAGTCGCGGGGCGCGGGGCGCGACGCTTGCCCGGTTTCGGCTTGTCGACGCGCGGCGCCCGCTCCGCCTGCCCCGTCATCTCGAACAGAAACCGGCTCGGCACGGTCTCGCGCGGCTTGCCCCACTTGCGGCGGGTGAGCGCGAACGACAGCGTCAGCGTTTCCTGCGCTCGGGTCACGCCGACGTAGCACAGCCGACGTTCTTCGTCGATTTGGCTGTCGTCGCTCAGTTCCAGCGTGCGCTTATGGGGCAGGATCCCTTCCTCCATGCCGACCATGTAGACGTGGGGGAACTCGAGCCCCTTGGCCGAGTGGAGCGTCATGAGCGCGACCGCGTTGCGATCGAGCTGTTTCTCTTTGTCGTCGCCCCGATCGTCCCCCCCCAGGGCGACGTCGTTGAGGAACCCGCGAAGGTCCGCGTTTTTGCTCCCTTTCTGATACGCGGCCGCGGCGTTGACGAGCTCCTCGATCGACGCCGTGCGGGCCTCGCGTTCCATCGGGTCCTGGTACTGCCGCTCCAGGTCCTCGCGGTAGCGGGTGCGGTCGACGACCGCCTCGACCAGTGCGGCGAGCTTCACCCGCTCGGCCATCTCGGCGAAGTCTCCGATGAGCGTGACGAACTTGTCGACGGCGCCCTTGACTGCGGGGGGAAGACCGCCGGCGGAGCGACGATCCTGCAGCAGGTCCCACACCGGGACGCCGGCGGCGACGGCTTCCTCGATCAGTCCCTTGATCGTCGAGGCCCCGATGCCGCGGGCCGGGGTGTTGATAATCCGCAGCAAGGCCGACTCGTCGGTCGGGTCCGCGACGACCTTCAAGTAGGAGAGGATGTCGCGAACCTCCTTGCGGTCGAAAAAACTCATCCCCCCCACCAGCACGTACGGCAGCTTAAGCCGCCGCAGCTCGGTTTCGAACGCCCGCGGTTGTTCGTTGGTGCGGCAGAGGATGCAGAAGTCTTTCGCTTGGCCGCCCGGTTCCGCCACGCGGCGGGCGATCTCGCCGACGACCTTTTCGGCTTCCTCGGTCTCGGTCTGCAGTTGCATGATCTGCGGCCGGGGCCCGTCGCCGCGCGCCGGCCGCAACACCTTGTCGTGCCGGTGGCGGTTGAATGCGATCAGCGTGTTGGCGAACTTGAGGATCGCCCCGGTCGAGCGGTAATTGTCCTCCAGGCGGATCACCTTCGCCTCGGGCCAGTCGTGCGAGAACCGCAGGATGTGTTGCACCTCGGCGCCGCGCCAGGCGTAGATCGACTGGTCGTCGTCCCCCACGACGCACAAGTTCCGATGCGGCGCCGCCAGCGACCGGACGATGCGGTACTGGCTGCCGTTGGTGTCCTGGTACTCGTCGATCAGAACGTGGTCGAACTGCCGGGCCTCTTCGCGGCAGATCGCCGGGTGCTTGGTCAGCAGTTCCTCGGTCAGCAGCAGCAGGTCGTCGAAATCGACCGCCCCGCGCGCCTTGAGGTGAGTCTGATACCGCCGATATGCCGCCGCGGCCAGATGCTCGCGGTCGTTTTCGGCAATCGATGCCGCGTGCCCGGGACGCACCGACCGGCTCTTCCACCCGCTGACGATCGCCAGCATGTCGCCCGGCTTGAGCGAGTCGTCGGGCACGCGGATCTCGCGCAGCGCGGCGCGCGCGAGCGACTCCTGATCGCCCCGATCGCAAATCGTGAACTTGGACGGGTACCCGAGGTGCGTGATATGGCGCCGCAGCACCTGGACGCACAGGGCGTGGAAGGTCGAGATCTGCGGCCGGGGGGGAGGCGCCTTGCCGGACAAGCGGCTCCGCGGCGTGCGCCCCTTGGCCCCCTTGAGCAACTCGAGGGCCCGCTCCTGCATCTCGCCCGCCGCTTTGCGGGTGAAGGTGACCGCCAGGATCCGCTCGGGCCGCGTGCCATGGCGGATGAGATTGGCGATCCGGTGGGTCACGACGCGGGTCTTGCCCGTCCCCGCGCCGGCCAGCACGAGCATCGGCCCGCGAAGGGTCTCGACCGCGTCAAGTTGAGCAGGATTGAGCCCGACGGCCATGGGACCAGGGGGGAGTTGCGTGACGAAGCGACGACGGGTCGGCAAACCCGCCCCCGCAGCGACCCGCGGGCCCCGCAGTCTATTGCGCCTCCCCGGCGTTGCGGAAGGAGTTGACAATTCCGGTAGTGAGACCATTTGCGCCCTTGGAAGGGTGGCTGGGGTCGCAGCGCAGCGGAGCCCCCAGGAGATCCCGCGGGGGCGCACAGAATTGCTCCCCCGGAAGGACTGGAAGCAGGCGGCGGATCGTTCTAAACTGTTGCCTCGGAAGTCTTTGCCGGAGTGGCGGAATGGCAGACGCGCTGGACTCAAAATCCAGTGCCCGCAAGGGCGTGTGGGTTCGACTCCCACCTCCGGTACTCTCCGTGGCGTAACGACTTCGGTCGTATCTGGACGCCGTTGTCCCCCGGTTTGACTGTCTGCAGGGGATGGCTGCAGGCACACGGGCCTGCACTGCCGTCGCGGCGGCGAGTCGCGGGTTCCCCCGGGCGGGCCTGCCGTGCCGTCGTGAGTGAGCCGGTGCGTTGCTGCACTCCTCGTGCGGCGCCGGCGGCTTGCTTCCGCGGAAGCGGATTCTTGTGCTTAAACAATGGGCACGGCTGCTTCGGTCCTTGGGTTTGGTGAGCCGCGGCACTCTGAAAGTGGCTCGTTGCGTGCCAGCGCGGGGGCGGGGTGGATTCTGCGTGACCACAGTTCGTGCCCGACGTGCCACGCGGTTGATTGGCACGCCGGTTGCGATCCGGCTCGCGTCGCCCCCCTGACGTGCCTGCCGCATCGCCGATTTGTTGCGAGCAGGGCAGGGGAGCATCCGTCGCTTGCCACTCAACCTTCTCGGAGAACCGATCTTGCATCAGCCAATCTCGAAGCCGAACTCGAAATTCTGGAGCTGCCTCGGCGGCAAGGCATGGGTGCTGGCGGCCATCGTGCTGACCGGGGGGGCGGGTTGCTCGTCGGAGCCGGCGCTCGATCTGGGAAGTCTCGATCTTGAGGTCGCCGCGACGGAGGGGAGCAAGACCAAGCCGACGTCGACCGGCGCGCCCGCGGCCGAGGGGGCGACGGTCGAGAAGCCTGCTCGCAAGCAGTTGCTCGAGGTCGAGAAGTCGAAGCTCAAGCTGGGATTCATCAAGCTCACCGACTGCGCCCCGATCGTCATCGCCAAAGAACAAGGCTTCTTCGCCGACGAAGGGCTGCAGGTCGAGGTGGTCGCCCAGCCGAACTGGAAGACGCTTCTGGACAACGTCATCAGCGGCGAGCTCGACGGGGCTCACATGCTCAGCGGGCAACCGATCGCCGCGACGATCGGCATCGGCACGTCTGCCCACGTGGTCACTGCGTTCACGATGGACCTGAACGGCAACGGCATCACCGTCTCGAACTCGATTTGGGAGCAGATGCAGAAGCACGACCCGCGATTGCGGGATCCCCGGCCGTCGCACCCGATCACGGCCGAGGCGCTCAAGCCGATCGTGGCCGAGAAGATCGCCGCGGGCGAGAAGCTGCAGATGGCGGTGGTGTTTCCGGTGTCGACCCACAACTACCAATTGCGGTACTGGCTGGCCGCGGCGGGGATTCACCCGGGGATGTACGCCAAGGCCGACGTCGGGGGCCGGATCGACGCCGAGGTGGAACTGTCGGTGACTCCGCCGCCGATGATGCCGGCGACGCTTGAATCGGGCAATATCCAAGGGTACTGCGTCGGCGAGCCGTGGAACCAGCAGGCGGTCGCCAAGGGGATCGGCGTGCCGGTGAGCACGAACTTCGACATCTGGAAGAACGGCCCCGAGAAGGTCTTCGGCGTGACCAAGACCTGGGCCGACGCGAATCCGCAAACGCACCTGGCGGTGGTGAAGGCGTTGATTCGCGCCGGGAAGTGGCTCGACGAGACCGACGACAAGGGCGAATACGTGAACCGCGAGGAAGCGGCGCGGATCCTGTCGCGACCTGATTACGTCGGGGCCGACTACGAGGTCATCCGCAACTCGATGACGGGCTTCTTCGTCTTCCAGAAGTCCGACAAACGACCGATGCCCGAATTCAACGTGTTCTTCAAATACTTCGCCACGTACCCGTGGTACAGCGACGGGGTCTGGTTCCTGACGCAGATGCGTCGCTGGGGGCAGATCGACGAACCCAAGTCAGCGGAGTGGTACGCCGAGACGGCCCAGAAGATCTACTTGCCCGAGGTCTACAAGCAGGCGGCTCGGCTGCTGGTCGACGAGGGGCTTCTTGACGAGCAGGACGTGCCCTGGGAGGTCGACGGATACCGGCCGCCGACCAGCGACTTCATCGACGGGATCGCCTTCGACGGCAAAGACCCGCTGGGCTACCTCAAGGCCCATCAGGTGGGCAACAAGGACTGACGCGACGCCGTGCGTCGCTCGCGGCGGCTCGGCGACGGCGTCGGGCCGCGTTGCGAAAGGATTCGGCTGCCAATACTCGCCAGGGCTCGAACGATTGTGAAGTACAAATTGCTCAAGGCGATCGACGTGACGGGACTCACGTTCCTGACGCCGATTGTGCGACTCTGCTACGGCGAAGAACCGCGAAAGCAACTGCGGGAGATCGCCCGCGTGCTGGGAGCGCCCTTGGCGGCGTTCGCGGCGTTCCTCGTGCTGTGGACGGTGCTGGCCCCGAAGCATCGGACTAAGTCAGGCGAAGTGCCGACCCCCGCGGTCGTCTGGGACTCTGCAGGGGACATCTGGCAGTTCCACGTCCGCGAGAGCGCCAAGGACCGAGCGTACCGGCTGAGCGGCGCCGAGCGCGAACGCGAGCTGGCGGTCGCACAAGAGCGGTTGGCGGCGCTCGCCCCGTACGAGTCGGCCGCGGCTGCGAAGGTGGCCGAGGCCCGGGCGGCGCGAGAAGCTCGCGACGCAGAGCGGCTGGCTCCGCTCGACCAGAAGCGCGAGCGACTGGCGACCAAGCAGGCCGCCGCCGCGACGAAACGCGAGTCGGATCTGAAGACGCAAGCCGCCGCTTTGGCCGGGGCGACGGTGGCCGAGCGCGAGGCGTACCTCGCTGCGATGACCGCCCACTTGGCTGCGTTGGCGAGCGAACAGCAGCAGTTGCAAGCTCTCGACGCCGAGCGAGCCGAGGTCCGGGCCCGCTCCTTCCCGCCGCTGGAGAAGGCGCTGCGAACCCAATCGCAAATCGCCGAGGAGAGGCAGTACCTCGCCAAGATGATCGAGCAACTCGGCCGGGCGAACCGCTCAGAGAAGACTTCGTCCCAAGTCGCGGCCCTGCGCGAGAAGCAGCAAGAGTTCCTGGTGGCCGAGGGGGACGAGGCGTTCGCGCTCGCCAAGTCGATCGCCGAGACGCGCGGGCGGGTCGAGACGACCGCCGCCTCCGCCTACGCCAAGCCCTATACGCTGCCGATGCAGACCGTGCGGAGCGTGCTGTGCGTGTTCGTCGGGTTCGTGATCGGGACGGCCATCGCGGTGCCGATCGGGGTGCTCTGCGGCTTGAGCAAGACGGCGATGGCGGCGTTGACGCCGTTCATCGCGCTGTTCAAACCGGTGTCGCCGATCGTGTGGCTGCCGCTGGCGTTGATCATCGTGGGGGGCTTCATCCCCGATCCCGACAAGCACTGGTTCATTCAATGGCTTGCCGGCTTGCCGTTGTTGGGATGGATGAAGATCAATCCCGCGTTCCTCGCGTCGGCGATCACCGTGGCCCTCTGCTCGTTGTGGGCGACGATGGTCAACACGGCCCTGGGGGTCGCGTCGATCGACAAAGACCATCTCAACGTCGCCCGCGTGCTGCGGCTGGGGTTCTGGGATCGGCTGGTGAAGATCGTCGTTCCGTCGGCTTTGCCGCTGATGTTCGCCGGCTTGCGGATCTCGCTGGGGGTCGGGTGGATGGTCCTCATCGCGGCGGAGTTGCTCAGTTCGTCCGAGGGGATCGGCAAGTTCGTCTGGGACCAATTCAACAACGGCGCCTCGGATTCCTTCGCCAAGATGATCGTCGTCGTGTTCGTGGTCGGGGCGATCGGACTGGCGCTCGACCGGATCATGGTCGTGCTGCAACGCTTGGTCAGTTTTGAGGGGTCGGTCGCCACGGTGTGAGCCGTTGGATCGCGGCCCGCGCTTGGTCCCGGACCTCCCCCGTCGCCCTGCTTGGTTCATCCCGCCTTCACTTGCTGTCGAGTCGTCTCGCTATGCCGCTGTTGGAACTGGATGACGTGACCTTCGGATACGGCTCGGGAACCGAGCGGTACGAGGTGTTGCGCGGGGCGAACCTGGCGATTCGGAAGAACGAGTTCGTCGCCGTGATCGGCTTCTCGGGGAGCGGCAAGAGCACGCTCGTGTCGTTGCTTGCCGGGCTGTTGACGCCCGACGCCGGCGAGGTGCGGCTTCACGGCCGCCCTCAGTCGAGCCCCGGCCCGGACCGCGGGGTCGTGTTTCAAAACTATTCGCTTCTGCCGTGGTTGTCGGCGGCCGGCAACATCGAACTGGCCGTGCGGAAGGTCTTTCCCGAAATGACTCGGGCCGCACGGCGGGAGTACGTGCAGCGGTACGTCGATCTGGTGACTCTGACGGGCGCCGAGTCGCGAAAACCCCATGAGTTGTCGGGAGGAATGCGGCAGCGGCTTGCCCTGGCCCGCACGTTGGCGATGCAGCCGGAGGTGCTGCTGCTGGACGAACCGCTCAGTGCGCTTGACGCCCTGACGCGAGCCGTGCTGCAGGACGAGATCATTCGGCTGTGGGAAGAGGACAAGCGGACGGTCGTCATGATCACCAACGACGTCGACGAGGCGGTGTTGATGGCCGACCGGATCGTGCCGCTCACGCCCGGACCCGGGGCGCACTTCGGGCGCGAGTTCGCCGTGACGCTGCCGCGGCCCCGCGATCGAGCCACGCTCAATTTCAATCCGCAGTTCAAGCAACTTCGCAACGACGTCACCAAGTACATGTTGTCGATCAACGCGGAGAACCGGCAATGGGACGCCGACGCGACCTATCCGCTCCCGGACGTGCAGCCCGTCCTGCCGCAGCGGCGTCAAACGGTCGTGGCTTAGCCTCCGCGGATTCGCACACTCCCTAGGATACCCAAGCTGATGACGGGCCCCGACGAACGATTCGTGGAGATCTTTCGCCTGATCAAGGCGTACCCCAATCCGTACGGCGAGGCCGCGGTGGTCGTCGACGGCTTCAGCCTCATCATGCGGCGGGGCGAGGCGGTGAGCGTCATCGGCCATTCGGGCTGCGGCAAGAGCACCGTACTGACGATGGTCGCGGGCCTCAATCCGATCACCCGCGGCAGCGTCGCAGTCGCGGGCCGCGAGATCGACGGCCCCGGGCCCGATCGGGCCGTCGTGTTTCAGTCGCCCTGCCTCCTTCCCTGGATGACGGCGTATCAGAACGTGCTGCTCGGCGTGAATCAGGTCTATCCGCACGCCACGAAGGCCGAACGCCGCCAGATCTGCGAGCACTATCTGCACGCCGTCGGGCTGGCTTCGTCGATGCATCGCTATCCCCGCGAACTGTCGGGGGGGATGCAACAGCGGGTCGGCATCGCCCGGGCGATCGCGCTGAAGCCCCGGCTGTTGTTGCTTGACGAACCGTTCGGACGCCTCGATTCGCTCACCCGGATGGAACTCCAGGACGTCGTGCTGCGGATCCTCGACCGTGAGCGGATCACCACGATGATCATCACGCACGACGTCGACGAAGCGCTCTACATGTCGGACCGCGTCTGCATGATGACGACCGGCCCGAACGCCCGAGTGGGGCAGTTGCTCGACCTGCCGTTCGCCCGACCGCGGGTGCGGACCGAGGTGCTCGAGGACCCGCTGTACTACGACCTGCGCGGATGTCTGGTTTCGTTCCTGGAGCAGCAAGACAAGCGGAAGTCGCACGCGTCTCCCCCGGCCGAAGCGGTCGCGGCGTCGATCGACGCCGCGGACGAACCGCACGCCGCGATCCGCGGTTGGAGCCCCGCGGGGGGCGCCCGTCGGGCCGGCTCGGCGGCGACCGTCGTTCTGGGAAGCCAGCTCGCCGAATCCGCCGCCGTGTTGACGACCAACTCCTGATTGCCTTGAGAATCCTATGACGCTGACTGTCGCCGAACATGACGTCGACTCATCTCGCCCGTTGGCGGGACTGTTGCGGGCCGTCGAGACCTGGACCCTCGACGACCAGGGCGAGCGGCTCACATGGCGTTCTGGCGCCTACGGCGAACTGGACGCGTTTCGCGCGGCGAGCGTCGACGAATCGTTCGCCTGCGGCGAGGGGCTCCCCGGCGCCGCGTGGGAGACCCGCGGGCCGGTGGTGATGCACCATCTTTCGGCCGGCGTGTTCAAGCGAGCCGCCGCGGCTCGCGAGGCGGGACTGGCGGCCGGGATCGCGCTTCCCTGCTTCCGCGGCGACCAACTGCAGGGAGTGGTCGTTTTCCTGTGCGACGACGGCGCGAACGCCCAAGGGGCCTTCGAGGTCTGGAGCCGCAATCACCGCGAGGAGTTGGGACTGACGGACAGCTATTACGCCAATCTGGAACGATTCGGCGTGATCAGCCAGCACGTCAAGTTCCCGCGCGGCTCGGGCTTGCCGGGCGAAACATGGGAGTCGCACTTCCCGTTGTTGGTCTCGAACCTGGGCCGCTCCAAGGCGTTCATGCGGGCCGCCGGGGCCAAGGCGGACGGGCTCGCGACGGGGCTCGGCGTTCCGGTCATGCGAACGGCGCTCGAACTCGACTCGGTGGTCGTGCTGCTGTCGTCGGCCCGCACGCCGCTGGCCCGCGCCATCGAAGTGTGGGGTCGCGACGCCGAGCAGGACGAGCTGCGCATCTGCCAAGCCGATTACGGTTCGCTCAGCGAACTGGCGGACGCTTCGCGAAGTTTGCGGTGCGCTTCCGGCGAAGGGCTTGCCGGCCGCGCGTGGCAGTCGGGGGCGCCCGAAGCGACCGAGTCGGCCGAGGAATTCGAGTCGGCCCGCGCCCATTTGCTCGTTCAGCACGGCTTGACGACGGCCGTCTCCGTTCCCGCTTACGTCGGTTCCGAAATGACGTCGGTTGTCGTGATGTACTTGTGAGGCGGCCGAGGCCGCCCCGCGCTTTCTGACGCCCAATTTGCCTGTCCGCCGCGACGACGACCTGCCGACGTGCAAACAGTATGGTGATCGCCGAACCACTTATGCCGATGGAGAAGCCTCGCGCCGCGTCGCGAGCGCTGACGCTCGACGAGCTCGTCGAGCGGTCGCTGGCCGAGCAGCGCGACCTGTCGGCCGTCGAGCGATTCTCGCAATGGCACGAAGGTCGCTACGGCGAGCCGCTGCAGGCGCGCCACTACCACTCGTTGCTGCCGGCGGCGCCGCAGGTCGGCGAGCAGTACGCGTTCGAGGTCGATCTCGACGCCTGCTCGGGCTGCAAGTCGTGCGTCGTCGCGTGCCACGCCCTCAACGGACTCGACGAGCACGAGAGTTGGCGGGACGTGGGGCTGTTGCTTGCGCCGGCGGAGTCTTCCGTTCCGGCCTCGGTCCACGTGACGACCGCGTGCCACCACTGCGTCGAACCGGCATGCGCCAGCGCGTGCCCCGTGAACGCCTACGAGAAGGATCGCACGACCGGCGTCGTCCGGCATCTTGACGACCAGTGCATCGGTTGCCAGTACTGCACGCTCGCGTGCCCGTACGACGTGCCGAAGTATCACGCCGGCAAAGGGATCGTCCGCAAGTGCGACATGTGCACCAACCGGCTGGCTGCGGGCGAGGCGCCGGCGTGCGTCCAGTCGTGCCCCAATCAGGCGATCCGCATCACGGTGGTACGGCAGGACGAGATCGCGGCCCGCGCGAGCGCCGGGACGCTTGTGCCGGGGGCGGTCGGCTCCGACTTCACGCGGCCGACGACGCAGTTTCGCACGGCGCGGCGCGAGTTGAACGCGCTGCTCCCCGCCGATGGGCGGCGAGCGACGCCGCAGCACGCACATGCGGCGCTAGTGGCGATGCTTGTGCTGACGCAAGGAGCGGTCGGCACGCTGGTGATGCTGGCTGTTTGGCTCCTCGGAGACCAAGGGGAGTTGAACTCGTTCGGCGTTGCGGCGAGCGGCGCCAGCTTCGTCACGGCGATGACAACCCTCGCAGGCGTCCTGGCCGTGGCCGGCGTCACGGCGAGCACCTTCCATCTGGGGCGGCCGCTGTACGCCTTTCGGGCCGTGTTGGGGGTCGGGCACTCCTGGCTGAGCCGCGAGATTCTCGGGTTCGGGGCGATGCTGCCGCTCGCAGCGGGGGCGTGCTTCGCCGCCTGGGGGGGTGAACGCTGGTCCTGGGCTCGGCCGGCGCTGGCGCCGCTGGTCCTGAGCGCCGCCGCCGCGGGGATCGTTGCGGCGGTCTGCTCAGCGAAGATCTACCAATTCACTCGTCGTCCATTTTGGATTGGCGTCCAGACGGGGGTGAAGTTCGCCCTGTGCGCTGTTGGGGTCGGGGCCGTCGCCGCGTGGCTGTCGGCCGTCGCCGTGGAACTCCCCGATCGCAGCGCCGCGGCGTTCGCCGTTCTGTTCGTGGCGTCGCTGGTCGCCAAACTGGCGTTTGAGGCCCGGCAGCTCGCCTGGCCCGAGCAGCAGCAAGGTCCGGCCCCCGGAGCGACGTTGGCCAAGAGCGCGGCGCTATTGCGCAACGAGCTGCGCCGCACCGCCGCGGCGCGCTTTGTCTGCGGAGCGGGGGGAGTCTGCGTTGCGCTGTTGTCGCTGGCGCTGAGCGGATTCGATCTCGCGCCTGCCGTGCACATTGCACTGGCTGCTGCGGCTGCGTGCTTATGTCTGGCCGGGGAACTGCTGGAACGCACCTTGTTCTTTCAAGCGGTCGTCCCTCACAAGATGCCGGGGGGGATTGGCCGATGAGCGCTACCGTTGCCGCCCGCCCGCGCCGGTTGTTGGCCGAGGCCTCGTCGCTGCTGCATCAGCGCGAGGGGCGGCTCACGCGCGAGTTGCTGCTGGAGCCGGGCCGGTTCGGGCTGGGAATGGTCCCCGCGACGGCCGCCCCCACGGCGACGACGACCGCGGTCTGCGGATACTGCTCGACGGGGTGCGGGCTCAATCTTCATCTCCGCGACGGGGAAGCGGTCGGCCTCACTCCCGCGACCGAGTACCCGGTCAACCTCGGCATGGCCTGTCCCAAGGGATGGGAGGCGCTTGCCGTGCTCGATTCGCCCGATCGCGCAACGACCCCGTTGCTGCGGAGCGCCGACGGGAATCTGCAGCCGATCGACTGGCCGACGGCCCTGGCGACGTTTTGCTCGCGAATGAAGGCGATTCAGGCCGAGCACGGCCCGCAGTCGGTTGCGTTCTTGAGCACAGGTCAAATCCCCACCGAGGAAATGATGCTGCTGGGCGCCCTCGCCAAGTTCGGCATGGGGATGATCCACGGCGACGGCAACACGCGCCAGTGCATGGCGACCGCGGCCACGGCGTACAAGGAGTCGTTCGGATTCGACGCCCCGCCGTTCACCTACGCGGACTTTGAGAAGTCGGACCTGATTGTTTTGATCGGCGCCAACCTGTGCGTGGGGCACCCCATTCTGTGGGAGCGGGTGCTGCAGAATCGTCGGGGGGGGAAAGTGGTCGTCGTCGATCCGCGCGCCACCGAGACGGCGCAAGCCGCGTGGCGGCATCTGGCGATTCGCCCCAAATCGGACCTGGCGTTGCTGTACGGCATTGCCCACGTTCTGGTGCGCGAGGGGTGGCTTGACGACAACTTTATCGCCGCCCACACGCGCGGGTTCGAGGAGTTCGCCCGACACGTTGAGCCGTTCACCCCCCAGCGCGCAGCGGCGGCGACCGGGCTCGACCCACAGCAGATTTGCGACATGGCGAAGCTCATCCACGAGCATCCGCGGGTGTCGTTCTGGTGGACCATGGGGGTCAACCAAAGCTACGAAGGGACCCGCACGGCCCAGGCGATCATCAACCTCGCGCTGATGACCGGCAACATCGGTCGACCCGGCACGGGGGCCAATTCGATCACCGGGCAGTGCAACGCGATGGGATCGCGGATCTTCAGCAACACGACCAACCTGTTCGGAGGGCGGAAATTCGAGAGCGAATCCGATCGACGCGAGGCGGCGACGGCGCTGGGCGTCCCCGTCGAGCGGATTCCGGACGAGCCAAGCTGGCCGTACGACCGCATCGTCGAAGGGATCCGCCGGGGCGAGATCCGCGGGTTGTGGGTCGTCGCCACGAACCCCGCCCACTCGTGGATTCACCAAGGGGATATGCGCGAGTTGCTCGGTCGACTCGACTTTCTGGTGGTTCAGGACATGTACCGCACGACCGAGACCGCCCAAATGGCCGACCTCGTCCTCCCCGCGGCGGGGTGGGGAGAGAAGGAGGGGACGTTCATCAACAGCGAACGCCGCATCGGCCTCTTGAAGAAGGTGCGCCGCGCCCCGGGCGAGGCTTTGGCCGACTTCACGATCTTCAAGTTGCTGGCCGCCGCCTGGGGGTGCGAGGAGTTGTTCGCCGCTTGGGGGACGCCCGAGGACGTGTTCCAGACGATGAAGCGGCTGTCGCGCGGCCGGCCGTGCGACGTCTCGGGAATTCGCGATTACCGCATGCTCGACGCCGCGGGAGGCGTGCAGTGGCCCTGCCCCCTGGAACTCGAGAACCCGGAACCCGAACGGCGGCTGTTCGACGACGGGCGCTTTTTCCACGAAGACGGTCGGGCCCGGTTCGTGTTCGACGCCCCGCAGTCGATGCCCGAACCCCCGGACGACGAGTATCCGCTGGTGCTGCTGACGGGACGGGGGAGCGTATCGCAATGGCATACGCAAACGCGGACCGCCCAAAGCGCCGTGTTGCGCAAGCTCTACCCGCAATCGCTCCATGTCGAGCTCCACCCGACCGACGCCGACCGGCTGGGCATCGTCGCCGGCGACGAGGTGACGATCGAGTCGCGTCGCGGGGCCCTGCAGGCGGTCGTCCAGGTGACCGCCGTCGTGCAGCCCGGGCAGGCGTTCCTGCCGATGCACGACGCGGCGACGAACCGACTCACGCTTGCTCACTTCGATCCGCATTCTCGGCAGCCGTCGTACAAGGACTGCGCCGTTCGCATTCGCAAACACGCTTGCCAGCGAGGACAATCATGATCGACCTGGCCGATGGCTGCGTCTTGGCGGCTGAACCAGAATCGACGCACGGCGCCGCCCCCTTCACGGCGGAGCAGCAGAGCTACTTGCAGGGTTTCGCCCTGGGCGCCGACGTGGCCCGCAAAGTGCAGGGGCTGCCGATCCTCGCCGGGAGCGCTGGGCCGAAAGGAGCGACGATCACGCTGGGAGGCGCCGCCGTCGCGGTCCCGTCCGGCCCGCCGCGACCGGAGCAAATTCACTACGACGCCCAAGACCGGCAACTCGCCGCGGGCGGGAAGCTGTGCGCGGAGGAGCAAGCCAAGCGCGCCGTCAACCCGCTCGACATGCGGGACCTTCTGCAGGCCCGCGCCGTCGCGGGCGAGTTTCCCAAGGGGACCGACGTCTTTCTCACGAAGTACCACGGCATGTTCTACGTGGCGCCGGCCCAGGACGCCTTTATGTGCCGGCTGCGAATCCCGGGGGGGCACCTTTCTAGTCGCCAACTCGATGGGCTCGCCGATCTCGCCGAGAAATACGCCGGAGGGTACGCCGACGTCACGACCCGAGCGAATTTTCAGCTTCGCGAGATCGCCGCAAGCGATCCGATCCATGTGCTCATGGGCCTGCATGATCTTGGGCTCACGAGCCTCGGCGCCGGGGCGGATAACATCCGCAACGTCACCGCCAGTCCCGCCAGCGGCGTCGATCCGCAGGAGTTGATCGAGACGTTGCCCCTGGCCCGCGCGATGCACCACCACATCCTCCATCACCGCGAGATGTACGGCCTGCCGCGGAAGTTCAACATCGCGTTTGACGGCGGGGGGGCGATCGCCGCGCTCGAAGACACCAACGACGTCGGTTTCGCCGCAGTTCGCGTCCCGGACGAGTTCGCCGACGCCGACTGCCCCGCGGGGACGTACTTCCAATTGACGCTGGGGGGAATCACCGGCCACTGCGACTTTGCCCGCCCGACGGGAGTGCTCGTTCGCCCGGACGAGTGCGTCGCGGTCGCCACGGCGATTGTCCGCGTGTTCAGCGAATTTGGCGACCGGACCGATCGCAAGCGGGCCCGGCTGAAGTACGTGCTCGACGAGCGCGGGTTCGAGTGGTATCTGGCCGAGGTGCAGAAGCACTTGCCGTTTGCGCTGCGTTACGTCGCGGCCGAGCGATTGGCCCCGCGACCTGCGGACAACCGGTGGGGGCACGTCGGGTTCCATCCCCAGAAGCAGTCGGGCCGGCAGTACGTCGGGTTGTCGCTCCCTGTCGGCCGATTGACCGTCGTGCAGCTTCGCGGGATCGCGCGCATCGCCGAGCGCTTCGGCAGCGGCACGATTCGGCTCACTGTGTGGCAGAACGTGCTCGTCACCGACGTCGCCGACGCCGACGTCGAAGCCGTGAAGAGCGAGATCGAGGCGCTCGGGCTCGACTGGCGGGCGAGCAGCGTCCGGGCCGGGCTCGTAGCCTGCACGGGCGCTGCCGGCTGCAAGTACGCCGGCGCCGACACGAAGCGTCACGCCTTGCTGATCGCCGACTACGTCGAAGAGCGGCTTGAACTCGACCAGCCGGTGAACATCCACCTGACCGGCTGCCACCACTCGTGCGCCCAGCACTACATCGGAGACATCGGACTGATCGCCACCGCGGTCGAAGACGGCGACGACATGGTCGAGGGCTATCACCTGCTCGTGGGCGGGGGGTACGGCGAGCGGCAGTGCCTCGGTCGTGAACTGTGCCCCTCGCTCCGTTTTGATCAAGTCCCTGCAGTCGTCGCTCGGTTGTTGGAGGGGTATCTCGCCCGGCGCCGCGACCCGCAGGAGTCCTTTCATGAATTCGCCGCCCGTCACGAGATTCCCGCGCTTCGCGAATTGTGCGAAGCCCAGCTCACGGCGGCTTGAGCCGACGGCCCCCTTGTTTCCGCCCTGAACCGCCATGTCACTTTCGCTCATTCCCGACAGCGCCCCTTTCTCGCCCGAGCAGCGCGCCTGGCTCAACGGGTTTCTCTCGGGCTGGCTTGGCGTCAACGGCGAGCAGCCGGGCGGGCTCAACGGCAACGGCGTCGCGCTCGGACTGCTTGGCGACGGCGACCAGGGACGGACGCCAACCCAGGCGGAGGAGGAGTTCCCCTGGCACGATCCTGGGCTGCCGATCGTCGAGCGGCTCGACCTCGCCGCGGAAAAGCCGCTGCCGCGGCGCCTGATGGCGGCGATGGCGCAGCTCGACTGCGGCGCCTGCGGCTACCAGTGTCAGACCTACGCCGAGGCGATCGCCGCAGGCGAAGAAAAGTGCCTGACCTTGTGCGCCCCCGGCGGCGGCGAGACGGCCAAGGCCGTCAAGGCGATCCTGAAAGAGCAGGGAGCCGCGCCTGCCGCGGCGCCGACCATGAACGGGGCGAGTCGCCCGGCGCCTGCGGGGACGAGACAAAACCCCGCCGTCGCGCGAGTCAAGGCGATTCGCAATCTCAACGGTCCCGGTTCGGCAAAGCACACGGCGCATGTGGAGATCGATCTGGCCGACTGCGGCGTCGCGTACAAGGTCGGGGACGCCTTGGGGGTGTTTCCTGCCAACTGTCCCGAACTTGTCGAGGCGATCATCGACGCCTTGGGCGCCAAAGGCGACGAGCTTGTCGAGTCGCCTGCCGGACGCGAACTGCCGCTCCGCGAGGCGTTGAGGTTGGATTGCGACCTGGCGACGGTCGACGACGCCTTGGTCGAGTTGCTGCAAAACGGGGGAGACCCCGCCGAGGCTGCCGTGGTGCGGCGCGCCGAGGAGTCCGACTCGCTGTGCGAGTACGACGTGCTCGATCTATTGCAGTTGGCGCCCAGTCGTCGCCCGACGCCGGCCGAATTGGCTGAGGCGTTGGGCCGGTTGCAGCCGCGGTTGTACTCGATCGCCAGCTCGCCCCTTGCGCACCCCGGGGAGGTCCACCTCACGGTCGGACGCGTCGAGACGGAACTGCGGGGGCGGCGTCGCAAAGGGGTGGCGTCGACGATGTTCGCCGACCGCCTGCAACCGGGCGACGAGGTGCGAGTCTTCGTCCACGCGGCGCACGGGTTCACCGTTCCGGCCGATCCTGCAGCGCCGATGATTATGGTCGGCCCCGGGACGGGGATTGCGCCGTTTCGGGCGTTTCTCGAGGAGCGCATCGCCACGGGGGCGTCGGGGCCGAACTGGCTCTTCTTCGGCGATCAACGGCGAGCGACCGATTTCCTCTATCAGGAGGAACTGGAGCCGCTGGTCGCGGCTGACCGTCTGCGACTCGACCTGGCGTTCAGCCGCGACCAGGACGAAAAAATTTACGTCCAGACCCGCATGCTCGCCGCAGGCGAGGAATTGTTCCGCTGGCTCGAGGATGGGGGATGCTTCTTTGTCTGCGGCGACGCCAAGCGGATGGCCGTCGACGTGGACCGAGCCTTGTGCGAGATCGTCGCACGGCACGGCGGGTTGTCGCCCGAAGCCGCAGCGAAGTACGTCAACGACCTGCGCCGCAGCGGCCGCTACGTCCGCGACGTCTATTAGGCCTCTCGCGCATGCCCCGCAATTGCTCGTGGTTTCTCGCCGACGAGCGGGGGCGGTTGTGCGCCCCCGCTCGCCTTGAGAATTGTCGTCCTTCTGCCGTTCAATTCGTCAGAAGTTGAGCGTGTACTCGCTGTACAAGAAGTCGGCGTCGGTCGTCTCGAGGATCTTGCTGCCGCGCCACAGGTGCGAGTAGCCGACCAAGATGCTCGACCGCGGGCCGATGCCGAACTTGGCGATGAGATCCAATTCGTCGCCGTAGTCTTTGCTGGCGAGACTCTGGGTCGGCGTGCCGCCGATCGCGGGAATAATGTCGGTGTCCTGGTTTGCCATGAAGTGCCAGTACCATAACAGCAGCGTGCACTTGGGAGTCGGGCTGGCGGTGATCAGGACGTTCGGGGCCTCGACGTTCGAGCGTTGCACCGCATCGATGAACCCGAAGTACTTGTGAGCCAGCGGAAACAACTGGTTGAATCGGTTGAAACTCCCGCCGAGGTTGTTCCCCGAGGCGTAGTCGTAGTACAGCCACGCGGTCGGCGACCAAGGGAGCACGTCGCCCAGCTTGCGGCCGATGCCGCACGTGGCGAACATGGCCTTGTGGTCGAGTCCCAAGCCGCTCTGTCGGCCGAACTGCGGGCCCCCCTCCATGTCGAACAGCCAGTTCTCGGTGAGGGCGCCGTTGACCCGCATGCCGACCGTGTGAATGGAGAAGTCCTGATTGCCGTTCGCTGGGCCCTCGTTCTCGTTGTCGTAGCCGATGTAGTAGGCGTCGACGGTGAAGGCCTCGAAGCCGGAATAGGTTCCGTAGCAGCCGTAGAACGTCTGCTGATAATCCGCTTCGTCCAGATTGTTGAAGTCGACCGGGACGTAATGGGTGTAGAACGCGTCGCCGGTCCAGTCGCCGTCGGCGTACAGCAGCCGCGCGCCCTCGAAGGTCCGGCGGGTGTTCGCCCAGTCGAGGGGGGAGATCAACCGCTCGGCCCCGAACAGCAACTCCTGCCGACCGACGCGCAGGGTCAGCGAATCGGTCAGCCCCGCGTCGATGAACAGGTTGAGAAAATCGCCGCGGTTGACGTCGATCGGCCGCGGGGTGTAGAGCCCGTTGTCGGTCGAGGTGTCGGCGTAGATCCCTTCAGCGAACACGCGTACGTTTTCCGTAGCCTGCCAGTTGGCGTAGGTCCGGAGGCGGGTGAGCCAAAAATTGGTCGTCGTGTCCTCGAACCGGCCGGCGCCTTGCGACTGCCCCATGCCGACTTCGTGGTGGTAACGTTCGCGGAATTGCCCGCCGACGTCGAGCGTGCCGAACATCCCGTCGGCGATCGACAGCTGCTTAAGCGAATCGCCCAGGCAGTTGCCGTCGTAGTCGGGTTTCGACAGGTAGCTGAAATCGTTGAGGTAGAACAGTCCCTTGTGCGAGGCGGCACAAGGGTTCGGCGCCGGGGGCGCGGCGAGTGCGTGCGGAGTTGCCGCAGCGAGGGCCGCGCACGCCAACGGCGTCCGAAGCATCTTGAAGAATCCCATATCGCATCGACTCCGTTCGTGAGCGATTCGCAGGACGGAGGCGCAATGGCCTCCCCCGGCGATGTCAGGGGGGAAAGGAACGCTGCCGGCGGCCGCAATTGTGCCTCGCAATTGCCAGTTGGCCGCTGGAGCCCGTTGTCGCAGTCTTCGGCACGGCGAAAGCGGAAGAATCGGGTTGATTCGTCGGGCCCGCAGCCCTTGCCCCACCGGCATGACAGGACCGCCTCCGTTGCGGTTTTCCCCTGATTTCGCCGGGCAACTGGGCAGCTTCTGCCGGAAAAGTGAGCAACGACGCTGGCATTTTTACATCGCGGGTCGCCGTATGCCTCACGGCGATATTCTGCTTCCCCCGGCGGGCAGGCGACGAAGGGGGGTGATGCTGCGATGCCGATGGCCGCTCGTCCGGCCGGCAAAGCTCGATCGAAGCGAGCCCTAATCGGTGCTCCCGAGATCTTCGTTGCGCTAGAACCCTAGCCGCCCTCCCGAAGGCGCAAGCGGGGTCACGGTCAGCGATTCCCCTCGTCGAGCCCGCACGAAGAGGTTGAAGGGGGCGCCGGGCCTGATTGCCGGGCGGCTCGGTATGGAATCTGCACTGCCGCCTAGTTGGTCTTTCCCGCCTGGGCCCTTGCCATCCTCGCCCGCCGCTGCGACCCCGCCGTGACCGCTCCCCCCCCGCAAATCCTGGCCGTCATTGACGACGATCCGGCGGTGGCGCGCCTGCTTCGCGGCATGCTCGACCCGCAATCCGCCGTCGTTTGTTCGGCCAACACGGGCGCCGCGGGGCTCGACTTGGTTCGCTCGCGACGGCCCGGGGCCGTGCTGCTCGACGCGATCCTTCCCGACCTCCGCGGGGTCGACGTGCTGCGGCACATTGCCGATGTCGACCCGTTGGTTCCGGTGTTGTTCGTCCAAGCCCGCACAAGCGGCGCGATGACGATCGAGGCTGCAAAATCCGGGGCGTTCGACTTTCTCACCAAACCGTTGGACCGCGACATCGTCCGCGCGGCGGTCGCCCGGGCGTTTCAGTATCGCGACAACGCCTCGCCCGAGGAGGACCGCGCCGAGGCCCCGTGGAGCGACTCGGGCGACGAGGCGCTCGTGGGGCAGTCGGCGGCGATGCTTGAGGCCTTCAAATCGATCGGTCGCTTCGCCGGACACGATGATCCCGTGCTGATTCAAGGCGAGCCAGGAACTGGCAAGGAAGCTTTCGCTCGCGCCCTGCATGAACATCGCGCGGCCCCTGGCGGCGAGTTTCTCACGCTCCACTGTCCGGCCTATGCGGAGGAGCGGTTGCACGAAGAACTTTTCGGCCGCGACGGCGAAGGGGGGCTATGGCGCCAGGGGCAGGGGGGCACTCTGGTGATCCAGGAAGTCGGCTCGTTGCCATTGTCGATTCAGACGGCCGTGGTCGATCGCCTGCAAGCCAAATCAAGGATCGACGCCTCCGACGTACCTCCGCGGATCGTCGCGACGGCGAGCGTCTCGCTCGACCCGCTAGTGCCGCAGGGAGCATTTCGCTCGGATCTGTATTACCAACTTGCCGCGTGCATGGTGCGTTTGCCCGCGCTGCGCGACCGGGTCGTCGATCTGGAGGCCCTGGCCCGATCGTTCCTTGCCGAGTCGGCGACGAGCGAGGGGGCCGACTTCGTACTGGCCGGGGACGCCGTAGAACTGCTGCGCGGCGAGCCGTGGCCCGGCAATCTTGACGAACTGCGAAGCGTGCTGCGGCGCGCTGTCGCGGAGGCGCCGGGGCGAGTGCTCGACGCCGAGGTCGTCCGCGCCGCACTGTGCGTCCGACCCCGAACCGCAGCCGCCCTGTCGCGAGACTCCGACGAGTCGTTCGTCACGAATTGGCGTCGCTTCGTCGACGAACGGCTCTCGCTCGGCACCGCGGAGCTCCACTCCGAGTGCCTCGCCGAAGCCGAGCGCAAGCTTCTCGCTCGGTTGCTGGAGCACACGAGCGGCAACCAGGCGCAAGCGGCGCGCGTGCTTGGCATCTCGCGGGCGAGCTTGCGGAAGAAGATCCGGGCGCTCGGCGTGCCGCTCCCCGGTTAACCCCCGCCGACCGCGATCGCTGGCGAGTCCGTCGGCCGAATCGCGGCCGACTTGGTCGGCGAGTCGGCCTTCGCATCGGCCGCCTCGTCCCCTGCCGGCGATTTTTCGGGGGCGTCGTTGTCGCCGGGCTTCGCGACTTCCAGCCACCGCTTCTTGAGGGAGTTCTGACCCATGCGCGAGTAGTTGATCGAGTCCGCCAGGATCCGCGCCGCTTCCTGACCCGCGTGGAACCCGGAGGAGTTCTCGGCCTCGACGTAGTCGACGTAGAAACTGGCCCGCCGCTGCCATTGCCGGGCCTCGGCGAGCTGGTCGTCCTCGAAGCCGGCCTCCTTGGCGGCCTTGATCTCGTCGATGAGTTCCACGAGGGCGTCCAGTGCGTGTTCCACGCTCCGACGATGGCGACCTTGAATCGATTCGGCGCGAGCGACGAGCTCCTCATCGCTGAGCTTATGACACGTGCCGCAGGAATTGTTGGGATTGATCAGCGGGCTGCGGACGTGGTGATCGCTGACCTTGGTGGCGCCGACCCGTTTGTAAGGCATGTGGCAGTCGGCGCAGGTCACGCCCGACCGGGCGTGAATTCCCTGCGACCAGAGTTCAAACTCGGGATGCTGGGCTTTGAGCATCGGCGCCCCGGTCTCGGCGTGGACCCAGTCGGTGAAGCCCTCGTCTTCGTAGTACTCATACGCCCCGTCGACCGTCAGCCCGTTCGCCCACGGATAGGTCAGCCGCTTCTTGTCCCCTTTGAAGTAATACTCGACGTGGCACTGGGCGCAGACGTAGGTGCGCATCTCTTGCCGCGAGGCCATTGTGTTCACGTCGTAATTGTCGATCCCTTCGTGCTTCTTCGCTGCGGCGATCCCTTCCATGAACGCGGGCCGGGTGATGCGCAAGGCCATCGTCTCGGCGTCGTGGCAGTCGATGCAGCCCACCGGATGCGAGACGTGCTCTTTCGCGTCGGAGTAGGGGAGCGAGTTCAGTTTGTCGAACCCGGCGAGAAGGTCCCCCTCGCCAAGCGTCTTCATGGCCGTGTAAGTGGAAGCGTGGCAGTTGACGCAGGCCCCCGGCTGGCCGACTTTTTGACGCTCGGTGTAGAGCTGGTCTTCGAGCATGTAGGCGTGGCCGCGCTCCTCGCGAAAATCCTTGCTGAAGGCGTACCCGGCCCACATTCGTCGCAGTTGCGGGATGGCGTCGAGCTTGCTCGCCGAGACGACGCGGCGCGGGTCGGCCTCGGTCGGGACGCGGGGGATCGCCTCGCTGCCTCCGTAGGTCGTGTGGACCATGTCGGCGGTCTTGCGGTAGTCGTCGTACTGCTGCGGGAAGTTCCGGCCCCAAAGTTCCGGATCGTCGTCGTCGTCGGTGATCTCGACGACCCGCACGACCGGGGTGCGAGCCTCCTGCTTGTGTTCGAAGATCGTCGTCAGCACGTAGGCGATGAGGAAGCACGCCGCCCCGGACAGGGCCGCGACCGCGGCGAGCAGCCAGACTGAACGCGAACGCTGAGTGGACATGTGAGTCGATTCCGAGCAGGTCAGTGGATCGGACGGCAGGCGTGGCGTCGCGGAAGCGGCGCCGGCCGACGAGGCAGCTTGGCGCCCCCCGCGCCCGTTACGTGTCGTGGCCGACAGTGCGATGACAGTGCAAGCAAGACGTCGATTCGATCGCTCCGCCGGGCTTCGGGTCGGGGTCGATCGCGTGAGTCAACTCGGCATGGCAACTGCGGCAGTTCGCCTCGACCACGCCGCGGTTGTAGGCGTGCATCTGGATCTCGTCGGGGAATCCGCCGGTCGTGAACGCCAGCGAGTGAAAAAACCCGTTCCGAGCTTTGCAATAGTACTTGGCGGCGTAGCTCGTCCGGGGGGCGTGGCAATCGTTGCAGACGGCGAATTTGCCGTGCGACGACTTCACCCACGCGTCGAGGTGGGGCTGCATGACGTGGCAATTTGCACACGCCTGGGGATCGTTGGTGAGATACGACGCGCCGTCGGCATAGCCGAAGGTGAACAGCCCGACCCCCGCGGCCCCCCCGGCCAGAATGCACGCCAGCAGCGCCAACAGGCGCGCCTTGCCCAGCGGTTGCGGTTCGCGCGGCGTCGTCATGTCCGCCTGCGGAAAAGGTTGATAAGCAGCCAATGCGGGCCAGTCCCGCGACGGCGGCGCGCTGCACGACGACGGGGATGGCGACGCATCCGACCGCTGAGTATATCGCTTGTCGGCAATTCGTCAAACTGCTGCGGAACAACGGAATGTTCGCTTGCGAGCGTGCAACGTCTCGCCGCCGCACGTCGGCGCTCATGGAGCGAATGCGCTAGAATCGGCGTCATGGATTGACGCTATGGACGGAGGCGCCGACGTTGTTCCCATTTCGCAGGCGGGCGTATTCGCACATCTTTTCGGGCCTATCGGCGCGCTGGCAGTCCGCGGCAACGGCTGAACTCGTTGCCCGATTCGCTCCCCGATAAGGGAAAGCGCTCGCAAGGAGCGCGCCCGGTCCGTTTCTGGGGGCGATTGTGGCGTGCGGCACACTCGGGAACGGCGGTTGGCGCCCGGTTCGCACTAAGAGGCGGCGTGATGCCGCGTCATGTGCCGCGACACGGACCTCTCGGTTTCTGTCCGCGAGAAAGATATGTCTCGCATTGTCGTCTTCTTGACCTTGGTTGCCGGCGCGGGATCGCTGGCGGGTTGCGGCGAGCGGGTCGCCCCGTTGCCGCGTGAGTCGAGTCAGCCCGTCACGGCGAATCCCGCCCCAGCGGCGGCCTCGCCCGAAGCCGCTCCGATCGGCGAGGGCTCGGCTCCCGTCGCGTACGTCGTCGCGCGCACTGCCGATTTGCCCGGGCCGACGGCGCTCACCCCGGAAGATTGGCCGCAGTACCGCGGCGCAGCACGGGACGGCGTCTCGCAGGCGGCCGCGCTGGCCGACTCCTGGCCGGAGGGGGGGCCGCGCGTTCTGTGGCATGTTCCCGTCGGACAGGGTTACTCCTCCCCGGCCGTCGTCGCGGGGAACGTCTACTTCAACGACTACGATGAAGCGCGCAACGTGTGGATGGTCCGTCGGCTCGGGCTTGACGATGGCGCCGAGGCTTGGCGGTACGAGGTTCCCAAGCGGATTCGCCCCAACCACGCGATCACGCGGACGGCCCCCGCAACCGACGGCGGGTTTGTCTTTGCGATCGATCCCAAGTGCGAGCTCCATTGTCTCGACGCTCGCGACGGCAGTCTGATTTGGAAGCGGTTCTTCCCCGCGGCGTATGATTCGCAGATTCCTCCCTGGTACAACGGCCAATGCCCGCTCTTGGACGGCGAGCGTCTGATCGTCGCCCCTGGCGGCCGCGTGCTCATGACGGCGCTCGACAAAGGGTCGGGCGAACCGGTTTGGGAAACCCCGAACCCCGGCGGCCATCAAATGTCGCATGGCTCGATCATGCCGCTGGAGGTCGAAGGCGTGCGACAGTACGCCTATCTCACGCTCAAGGGGCTCGTCGGGGTCGACGCGGGCGATGGCCGATTGTTGTGGGAATTCCCGTGGCAGTTCAACACCGCCGTGCCCACGACCCCGCTGCCGTTGGGGGACGGCAAACTGCTGCTCACCAGCGGGTATCACGCCCGCACCGTCGTGTGCCAGGTGCGCCGCGGCGCGGACGGATGGTCGGCCGAGGAGGTCGTCAGCCTGCCGCCGCCGACAGGGGGGTGGAACTCGGAGGTCCACACGCCGATCCTTCATCGCGGTTTCGTCTTCGGCGTCGGCAAGAAACAGCGCGGGCTGTGGACTTGTCTTGATCTTCAAGGGAAAGAACTGTGGACTAGCCGCGGCAAAGCGGCCTTTGGCATGGGGGGCTATCTGCTGGCGGACGGCAAGTTCTTCTTGCTCGAGGATCGCACCGGCCTGGTCCGCATGCTCGACGCGGGAAGCGACGAATACCGCGAACTGGCCCGTGCCCAGGTCCTCGAAGGGCCGGACGTCTGGGCTCCGCCTGTGATTTCGCACGGCAAATTGCTGATTCGCGATTTGAAGAAACTGGTCTGTCTCGATATTGCCGCCGGTGCGAATGCCGCCGCGGTGGCGAGTCGCTCGGCCAAGATCGAAGCGAAGCCATGAGATTCACTCGGACCCGAACACTGAGCGGTCGCGGCGCCGGAGCGGACCAGTTCCGCGTCCGGATCACGGGGTTGGCGGTCGCCGGCGACGGGCGGTTGTTCGCCGCCGGGGATCGCGAAGTGAAATCGTTCGCCCCTGACGGAGCCCTCGTCGAGCGGTTTCCCGCGAGCGACGCCCCCTGGTCGTTGGCCGTGGACGGCGACTTGTTGTGGCTCGGCATGCAGGGCCGCATCGAGCAGGTCGACTTCGCGGGGATCAAGGTGAGAGCGATCGTCGACCGCGACCGGCTGGGTCTGGCGACCGGGATTGCCGCGGTCGACGACCTCGTGTTGGCGGCCGACGCGACCCATAAGGCGCTCCGGTTGTATGAACGCGGTCGATGGGTCCGCGACGTCGGGACCGAGGTCAACACGCGCGGGTTCATGATTCCCAACGGCGTGCTCACCGTTGCGTACGACGCTCGCCGGAGACTGTTTGTCGTCGCCCATCCCCAGAAGCACAGGATCGAGTTTTACGAACTCGACGGCGAACCGGCGGGGCGCTTCGGGCGGTTCGGCAACGAATCGCCGCAGGACTTTGGCGGGTGCTGCAATCCGACGACCTGTGCCACGACTCCCGCCGGGATCGTGCTCGTGAGCGAGAAGGCCCCGCCTGTGGTGAAGGCGTTCACTCCTGCCGGGGTATTCTTGGCAGCGACTCCCACGGAAGCATTCGACCCCGGCGCCAAGAATCAGTTCCTCGCCGCCGACGAGCGGTTCGTCTACGCGACCGACTCGGTGCGCGGCACGATCGAAGCGTTTGAATTGTCCGAAGATTGATTCCTGCCCCGCCTTGGCAACGTTCCATGTCCGAATTTGACGAAACACGCCGGGCCTTTCTCCACCGCACGGGCCAGATTGCGTGTGCGACGGCGCTGACTGGGACCGGCGTGTTGTTGGGCCGGCGGGCGTGCCGCGGCGACGCCTGGGCGATCGTTCCCGACCGGTGCGTCAATATTCGCCTGGGAGTCACCGGCGCCGATGAGGTGTGCAGCGTATGCGCCGACCAGTGCGTGCTGCCGCTGTCGGCGGTGCGGGCGGTCAACGAGCACGATCGTTGCGGGCGGTGCTGCATTTGCCCCGCGTACTTTGACGTCCGCAGCCAGGTCGGGTCCGATGGTCTGCCCACGAAAAAGCTCTGCCCGCGCGATGCGATTCGCCGCACTCCGATCGGCGAAGTCGATCCGTACGATCCCCTCAACAACTTCTACGAGTACACGATCGACGACGAGCGCTGCAACGGCTGCGGCCGGTGCGTCATGGAGTGCAAGGACCCCGCGGGATTGGGATCGATCCGGCTTGAAGTGCGCTACGACTTGTGTTTGCGCTGCAATCGCTGCTCGATTGCGACCCATTGCCCGGAGGACGCCTACGTGCGCGTCGGGCCGCAGCCGGCGCCGGCCGCGGCGCTCGAAGGGGGGCATGCGTGACTGCTGCTCCCTCCCGTCTGAGCGACGCTGACGACCGCCGGCGAGCTTCGCTCGGGAGGACGGGGCGAGTGCTGCTTACCGTGCGTGTCGGAGCGGCGGCGCTCATTCTTGCGCTCGCTTCGCCGGGCGCCATGGCCGTGACCGCCGAGGAGGATTACGCTAGGCAGGCCAACGTCGCGCCGCAACCGGCCGATATCGGCGCCGAATACCAAGTTCCCCCGCCGCAGCGCGTCGCCCCGCGGGCCGAGTGGTTGTACTTTCTCGACTTGGCCTTGCTCGTCGCGGCGCTGGTTCTCAGCGGATGCATCGCACACCGCTGGCGGCGGCGGTGGATGGCTGTCGCGGTCACGCTTGCATCGCTCGGTTACTTCGGCTTCTACCGCCAGGGATGCGTTTGCCCGATCGGTTCGATCCAGAACGTCGCAGCGTCGCTCGCCGAACCGAGTCTGGCCGTGCCGCTGGTGGTGCTGGCGTTCTTTCTGCTGCCGTTGGCTGCTGCACTGGTCGCGGGGAGGATCTTCTGCGGCGGGGCATGCCCGCTGGGGGCGATTCAGGATCTGATGCTGCTCAAGCCCCGTCAGCTTCCCGCGGCCGTCGACCGTTGGGGGGGCAATCTGCGCTACGTCTACCTAGTTGCGGCGGTCGCGATGGCCGCATTGCCGGCGGCGTCGCGCGACTTCGTCATTTGCCGGTTCGATCCGTTCGTCGGGTTCTTCCGCCTAAACGGATCGGCGGCCATGCTGGGGTTCGGCGCCGGGTTGTTGGCCGTCGGGACCGTCGTCGGTCGGCCCTATTGCCGTTTCCTCTGTCCGTACGGCGCGCTCTTGGGGGTCGTCGCCCGGTTCGCGTGGAAACCGGTTCGGATCACCCCCGACGACGAGTTGGACTGCGGACTGTGCGTCGAGGCGTGTCCGTTCGGCGCCATCCGCGGCATGCGGGCCGAGGCCGCGACTTGCGTCGCGTGCGCTCGGTGCTTCGCTCATTGCCCGCGTCAGCAGTACGCTTGGGGCGAGATCGAGTTGTACGAGATCGAGCAACTGGCGACCGCCGACAAAGCGCCCTCCGCGGCGCAGGCGAGGCCCTCATGAGCGTCTCGCGGTATGCCGGCGAAAGTCGGCGTCGAGCGGCGCTTCTCGGCACGGGCAGCGTGCTCGCGGCCGCGGTTGCCGTGTGGATTTGGCAGCGAGCGGCCGATCGGATCGAGGCGACCCGATACGTCGATCTGCTCGCTCGCGCAGAGGATGCCGCGCGGAGCGATCCTGCCGCAGTGGCGCCTCTAGACGAACTCGTTGAGCGGCGGACGGTCGATTCGCTGGCTCGGGATCGACGCCAACAAGCCGCGGGGATCGTCGCGCTGGCGGCCGCGGCGCTCGGCGTCGCCCTTGTGCGAGTTCGTTCGCGGCAGAAGCCAGCGGCGCCTGACGCAGTGTACGACGTCGTGACGACGCGACGCGCGGAGGACGGATCTGCTGCAGCCGATCAAGCCGCGTTCGCTGCGGCGCCGGACGTCAGCATTGCTGCGCCGGTCGATCTGACGCCGCTCCCGGCTCTCGTTGAGCGCATCGGACGCGAATCGCGGCAACTCATTCCGCTGTTGCATGCGATCAACCAGCACTACCGTTACCTGCCCCCTGCGGCGCTTGCCCGATTGCCGCAGTTGACAGAAGCGTCGGCGGCCCAAGTCGACGGAGTCGCATCGTTTTATAGCCAGTTCCGCACGCGGCCGCGCGGCGAGAGACTTGTGCAGGTCTGCGTCGGCACGGCGTGCCACGTGGCGGGGGCCGACCGGGTCCTGGACCAATTTCGCCATGACTTGGGCATACCCGCCGACGGCGACACCGACGCCGCGGGTCGGTTCACCGTCGAGACCGTCGGTTGCCTCGGCTGCTGTACGCGGGCGCCAGTGGTTCAAATGGACGATCGCACGGCCGCCTATGTCCAGGTCGAGGACGTGCAGCAACTGGTCGCCGCGGGGCAGGAGAGAACGCCCTGCGGCAACCACTGCGAGCCTGGCTCCAACGGACGTTGCGACGGTCGCGAATCCGCGCAGTCTCCGCTGGAGATTCGCATCGGACTGGGGTCGTGCTGCGTCGCGGGGGGGAGTCGCGACGTGATGGACGCCCTCGAACGCGAGCTCCGCGTGAATCGCATTCGCGCCGTCGTCAAGCAAGTGGGCTGCGTAGGGGCGTGTCACTTGACGCCGCTGGTCGAGATCCGCGGCGCGGGAGCCGAACCTCTGGCGGCGACGCGGGCGACGGTCGCCGACGTGCGGCGAATTGTCCGCGCCTTGCCGACCGCGGCTCCCTGGCCGTTGCGGGCGGTCCGCAGCTTCGTCGATCGCGGTCGTCGGGCGTCCGCTGATTGCGCTGGCACGACGAACGACTCGCAGTGCGTGATCTCGCCGCTGGCCGACGATCGCATCCAGTCGTTCACCGGTCCGCAGGTGCGGATCGTCACCGAGCATTGCGGCGAGATGGACCCGACGAGCCTGACGGACTATCGCCGCCGCGACGGCTTTACGGCGCTCGAGCGGCGTCTCGCCGAACGGAGCCCGACCGAGATCATCGCCGCCGTCGATGCGAGCGGCCTCCGCGGGCGCGGCGGGGGCGGGTTCCCCACGGGACGCAAGTGGCGCACCGTCGCCGCCGCGGCGGGCGAGAAGATCCTCGTCTGCAACGGCGACGAAGGGGATCCGGGCGCGTTCATGGACCGTATGGTCATGGAGTCCTATCCCTTCCGCGTGTTGGAAGGCATGGCGATCGCCGCCTATGCCGTGGGGGCCGCCACGGCAATGATCTACGTCCGACACGAGTACCCGTTGGCGGTAGAGCGATTGCAGCACGCCGTGGCGGAAATGACCCGAGCAGGGCTCCTGGGGGAGAGAATCGCGGGGAGCGACTTCTCGCTCGCGGTCGAGATTGTCGAAGGGGCCGGGGCGTTCGTCTGCGGCGAAGAGACCGCGCTGTTGGAATCGATCATGGGCCGTCGCGGCACGCCCCGGTATCGTCCCCCCTATCCGGCCGAACGCGGTTTGTGGGACCGTCCCACGTTGGTCAACAACGTCGAAACGTACGCGAACATTCCGTGGATCATGCGTCACGGCCCCGACCGCTTCGCTGCGCTGGGGACGCCGACGAGCAAGGGGACGAAGGTCTTTTCGTTGGCGGGAAAGGTGCGCCGCGGCGGGCTGATCGAGGTGCCCATGGGGCTCACGATCCGGCAGGTCGTCGAGGAGTTGGGCGGCGGCGTCCGTTCGGGCAAGCGGTTCAAGGCGGTGCAAATCGGCGGGCCGTCGGGGGGCTGCATCCCCGCCTCGCTCGCCGAGACGCCGATCGACTACGAAGCGCTCCGCAGCGTCGGCGCCATCATGGGGTCCGGCGGACTGGTCGTTATGGACGACGACGATTGCATGGTCGACGTCGCCCGCTACTTCCTTGAATTCACCCAGCGCGAATCCTGCGGTCATTGCACCTTCTGTCGGCTCGGAACGCGGCGATTGCTGGAGATTCTCGAGCGGATTTGCGCCGGACAGGGGCGCCCGCGCGATCTCGACGAGATCGAGTCGCTGTCAGCGCAAGTCATCGCCGGCAGCCTGTGCGGTTTGGGCAAGACGGCCCCGAATCCCGTGCTGACGACGCTGCGCTACTTCCGCGACGAGTACGAAGCCCACCTCGCCGGGCGCTGTCCCGCGGGGAGGTGCAAAGGGCTGATCCGTTACCACGTGACGCGCCAGTGCGTCGGTTGCACGCTGTGCGCCCAGCACTGCCCGGTCGGGGCGATCCCCGCGACGCCATACCGTCAGCACGTCATCGACGCTGACCGTTGCACGCGGTGCGACGTCTGCCGCACGACATGCCCTGAACATGCGATCGAGGTGCTGTCATGATCCGCGTGGCGATCGACGGAACGTGGGTCGAGGTCCCCGACGGGGCGAGCGTGCTCGACGCCGCTCGGCAAGCCGGCGTCGACGTGCCGGCCCTCTGTTGTCATCCCGACTTCCCGCCCAACGCTAGTTGCATGTGCTGTTTGGTGCGCATCGACGGCGCCGCGACGCCGTCTCCGTCCTGCGCCACGAAGGTTCGCGACGGGATGCAGGTCGAGTCCGAGACCGCTGAGATCCGCGCACTGCGCCGCACCGGGCTGGAACTGCTGCTCGGGGACCACGCAGGCGACTGCCGCGCGCCGTGCGAGAACACATGCCCCGCGCGGATGGACGTCCCCGACATGCTGCGCCACGTCGTCGACGGCGATTATCGCGCGGCGCTGGCGGTGGTGAAGCGGGACATCGCGCTTCCGGCGATCCTGGGTCGGGTCTGTCCGGAAGTGTGCGAGAGCGCGTGCCGTCGCGGGCAACATGACAGCCCTGCAGCAATCTGCAAGATCAAGCGGTTCGTCGCCGATCGCGACTTGGATTCTCTCGCGCCTTACTTGCCGGAGATCGGGCCGCCGACGGGGCGTCGCATCGCGGTCGTCGGCGGAGGACCGACGGGGTTGACCGCCGCGTATCACCTTGCGCTGCGGGGACACGCTTGCACGATCTTCGAGGCCCAGCCGCATCTGGGAGGGCGATTACGGAGCGAGTACACGGCCGAGGAACTCCCGCCGAGCGTGCTGGCCGCGGAGATCGCCGCCGTCCTGCGGGCTGGAATCGCAACCAGCTATTCGCAGCGGATTGACGCCCGTCTCGCCCTCGATGCGCTCTTGGCCGAGCACGACGCGGTGTTGTTGGCCACGGGGCGAACCGACGGATATGCGCTGGCTGGGTTAGGGCTTCGCCACGGCGGCAACGGGGTTCAAGTCGACCCGGCGACGCGCCTTACCAGTTGCGACCGCGTGTTCGCCGCGGGCAATGTCGTCAGGCCGTACAAACTCGTCGTGCAGTCGGTCGCCGAGGGGAAGCTGGCCGCCGAGTGCATCGATTGCCGGCTGGCGAATCGTCCCGTGCCGGATCGGCGGAAGGCGTTCGAGTCGCGATTGCAACGGATGACTGCCGGCGAATTGTGCGATTTTTGCGAGGGCACGCCGACGACGCCGCGCATTGATGCCCGGTTGTTCAACGGCGACGTGAGCGAAGACGCCGTTCGGCAGGAAGCGGCCCGTTGCTTGCACTGCGACTGCGAGGCGCTGCATCACTGTTTGTTGCATCATTACGCCAAGGCGTATGACTGCGACGCGCGGCGATTCGCCGGGCCAGGGCAACACTACCGCGGCCGGATTGAGGGGCGGGGCGTGCGGCTGGAGATCGGCAAGTGCATCGCGTGCGGGATTTGCGTACAGATCGCCGCGGCGACCCCCGACGCGGTCGGATTGGCCCTCACGGGGCGGAGCACGGCGATCCGCGTTGCGCCTCCTGCGGGAACGTCGCTCGACGCCGCCCTGGGGAGCGCCGCCCGGCAATGCGCCGAGGCCTGCCCGACCGGCGCCATCGTCGTCGATGCATCCTGATTGCCGGAAACTCGCCTAGCCTACTGCGCCGTCTCGTCAACCTGATAAACGCGGACGTAGTCGACCTCGAACCGTGCGGGGAACTGCGTCTCGCTCGGGTCTCCCCCCTGCGTCCCGCCGATGGCAAGATTGAGCAGCACGTAGTGGGGCTCGGCGAAGGGACGCGTCCGCCCGCGGTCCTGATTGACGGCCTGTTCCAGATCGACCTCGTTGAGGAGCTTGCCGTCGACGAGGATGCGGATCCGCGACTCGGTCCAGTCAAGCTCCCACTCATGGAAGTCCGCCGCCCAGTTCTCGCCAAAATCAGCCAGGGGCACGTTCACCGCATCCCAGGCGGGCCGTCCGCGGCGGCCCGACCAGCAGGCGTTCGCCAGCAGCATGTCGCGGTAGTATTCCATGACGTCGATTTCGCCGCACCCCGGCCAGCCGCGGGCCGAGCCGAGCGTCCAGATCGCCGGCCACAGCCCCGGGCGGGCGTCGATGCGGGCCCTGACGAAGATCCGCCCGTAAAGCCACTCCTGCAATCCGCGGGTCAGCACGCACGCCGAGGTGTACTCGGCATGCTCGCGGCGCCGCCGCCAATCGCCCGATTGCGGGTCGAATCGCGGATTCTTCACCTGCTCGCGGCGCGCCTCGATCACCAGCAGTCCGTTGCGGCAGTCGGCGTTCTGCGGCGCGTACCACTGCAGCTCTTCATTGCGGACGAATCCGCGTTCGTATGTCCAGTTCTTTGGATTCGGCGGGCCGTTCGCATCGAATTCGTCCGCCCACACGAGGCGGAATCCGGCCAAATCACGTCGCTCGCCGGCGACCGACTCGGGCGCGACCGAATCGACGGCCCATGCGCCCTTGTCGACGCTTGACAGAACCACGATGGAGAGACAACCGCAACGAACAAACACGTGCATCCAACGACTCCCGGCGAGCATCATCGAGCAAACCAAATGCGAAGCCTCGGCATGCGAGGCAACCGCAGCCGATTCTAGCCGAGGCGCTCTTCCCGGCGAACCGTGGAAAATGGCCGCTCATGGTGAGCGGCGCCACGCAATTCGGCCTCAATGCCGGGCGAACTTCGCTGCCGGGAGACCTAATCCGGAAGCTGATCGACCTCAAGCCAGCGTGCGACGCCGGCTTGTTGGACCGTACCGTAGGGGCGGGGGGCGGCCTTGATCTCGCGCATCAGCCCCGCGAACGACGCGAGAGCGCGGACCGCGTCCAGCCACTCCTGCGGGCGTTCGCGAGCGAGTCGTTCATCGACGCCGCAACAGATCGCCAAGTAAGCGGCTCGGGCGAGGCGGCGGACCGTCTCGGGGGCGCCGTCGGGCGGGTCGAGAGCAATCGCTCCGGCACAAGGCGCGTCGGCGCCCTCGTCGGCGACATAGCCCGCCCGCTCGGCGACGATGCGATAGGCCGGTTCGCCGTTGACGACGATTGCCTCGCCTCCCTGTCTGCGAATCACCATGTCGGCGCAGGCGAGGACTCGATCTTCGTACGAGGCGATCGTTTCGTCGTCGGGCATCCCGGGGCGGGTCGTGTTGCGATACAGATCCTTGATCTCCCAGTCCTGCGCGTCGAGGCGTTGGCGCCCGACCATGACCCCGACGATTGTGGCGGCCGTCGCCGCGTTGTTGTCGCAGTCCCATCCCAGATTGAAGGCGATCCGCAGCGTCTCGGCCATGTCGCCCCGACCGTACACGAGCGCGGCGATCGTGCAGGCGGCGTTCAACTCGTATCCGTTCCAATCACGGACTTCGCCCCGATGGACCTGCCAGCGGTCTTTGATCGATTGGCGAGCCGCTCGCCAGTCGTCGGGATGCGCGCGGCAGATGTCACGCGTCGCGGCGACGATCGCGGCGACCTCCGAAAGCGGATCAACCGCGGCGAGGCCCGCATCGAGCAGCCGTTCGACATCGTGCTCGACGAACGCCGACGCGATCATCGCGGTAAACAGCCGCGTCGTTTGCAGAGGCTCTCCCTCGACGGCGACTCGCGTGTAGTGCATGCCGATCCGGGCCGCGGTCTGCGGCATCGCGGGGGACATTAGCCCGAACGACTCGCAGACGAACTGACCGGAGAGATTGAAGCTGGCCCAGGGATTCAGCTTTGCCGAACCCGTCAGCGGCGGTTCGAAATCCAACTCCATGAGTTGCCGCGCGTAGCCGTTTGCGCACCAGACCCCCTCGTTCACATGGCGCCGCCACAGCCGCGCGATTTGGTCGGCGGGGATCAGCGGATCGCCTCGCCGCTCGATCTCGACGACGTAGATCCACTCCAGATCGGTGTCGTCGTCGGTGCGAGCTCCTTCGGGGAGCGCCGGGACGTAGGCGTCGACGTTCCCGGGTTCGTGGATGTACTTCATCTCGTGGGGCAGTCCGTTGAGATTCCCCAGGATCTGCCCCAGCATCCCGCCGCGGATGCGATCTTCAACTTCGGCCCGCAGAAGTACGACCTCGGCCCCGTTCGCCGCCGCGGAGTTCGAGAACGACTGGACGACCGCAGCGAGCGCGACTGACCAACGGATCGCAGCGCGGCTGAAACAGGGGATTTGCATGTGCGTCAGCCCTCGCCTGGTCCGATCGTCCCGCCGGTGAATTTCTCGTCGATCGCCGCGTGGCCCGTCAGGACCTCGGCCTTGTAGCCTCCCTTGGCGCGGAAGTACGCGATCAGGCCCACATAGCATGCCAACATGATCGCCGGCAGCACGGCGATCTTGGCCAGCGCCTGCTGCTTGGTCGACCGCTCCCAGCCCGCGAGCCGTTCCCGCTCGGCCTTGTCGAGGGCGTCGTAGTTGCTCTTGTCGACGTATTCGTATTGCGAGAACAGGCCCGTCTTGGTCGCGGCGACCGACTTGTGCAGTTCGGGCGCCTGTTCGCTCACCGCGCGGTTGAAGTCGGCGTCCTGGATCGTGCCGATGTAAGGCCCGCCGATCGTGCCGACGGCGATCATGCCGACCCCGGTCACCGCGTTGAGCAGCAGGGCTCCTCCCTTGGGGTACTGTTCGGAGACGACTCCCAGCGTCGTCGGCCAGAAGAAGGTCTTGCCGAACCCGTACAGGGTGGCGGCCAGGAAGAGCACGCCCCCGCCCGTTCCGGCGTTGCCAAGCCACACGAGTCCGATCACCGCCAGCGCCGAGGAAGCCGCCAGCAATCCCAACGGGGAGATGCGATGCACGATCGGCCCCGCAAAGAATCGCAGCACGAACATGATGGCCGAGGTGTAGACGATGAACCACGTGCCCATCGTCTTGTCCTGCAAGACGGCTCCCATGATGTCTTGAATCCAGCCGTCGGTCCCCAACTCGGTCGTCGCCAGCAGGAACATCAACAGCAGCAGAAACACGAACATCGGCCGGCCGAAGGCGCCGCGGACGCGGACGGCGAACAGCATCGCCGGGACGACTGCAACGATCATCGCCGTTCGCCAGTCGAGCCACGCCAGCAGACTGCGTACTGACTCCATGTCCAGCACCGTCAGCACCTGGCAGATCCCCATGATGATCAGGTACGAGACGATGTAGGCGCTCCCCCAGCCGAATTCCTTGAGCATGTCGTCGAACGAGACTCCCGCTTCGACTCGCTCCTGGGTGGGAAAGCGGACCCCGCGCAACAAAGAGCCGTAGACGAGGATCGGCAGCAAGAGGATCGCCATCTGCCATTGCCAGATTTCGCCCGGCAGCTTGGCGCCAAATCCGTCCTCCAGCCTGGTCACCAGGATTGACAACAATCCCCCCAGGACGAGGCCCCCCGGCCACCCCGCGTGGAGCACGTTCAGCCAGTGCGTTTTGTTGTCTTTGTAAATCGTGGCGACGACCGGATTGATGACTGACTCGACGACCCCGTTGGACAAGGCGTACAGGAACGTCGCGAGATACAGCGTCAGAAAGTTCGGCGCGAAGATCGTCAGCACGGTCGACACCACGTGCCCCAAGAACGCAAAAACCATCGCCGTGCCGTAGCCGATGCGGTCGACGATCAGGCTGAACAGAATGATCGAGATGGCGAACGGGTAGACTCCGACGCCGTTGATGATCCCCTTCTGTTCTTCGGTCAGGCCGAATTGCGTCTCCCAGTCGCCCAGCACGGCGCCGCGGACGGCGAAGCCGAACGACGTGGCGGCCAAGCCGATGAAGCAGCCGAGAAACAGCCGACGATTGTTGTCAGATTGCATCATGCCTTCCGAGAACGCGAGCGAGTGACGAGAGACGACGACGAGGCGCAGATACCGGGCGACGACCGTAAGCAGTTGCGCGTCGCCTGGACCGCCCTCACGTGATAGCAAGTCGCTCGACGCAAGTTAAGGGTCTGCGAACGTGTTCCGGAGAATTGCCAAGTCCGATCTGGCTCGCGCCCTGCTTCAAGAGAACCGCAAATGCCGCTTGGAATCGCGAGCAAACTCGGAGGGATGCGGGCGGTGAGGCGTGGAACTGCGTCCCTCCGCTCCGAGTTGCGGTACGTGTCGACGATCCAGGCCGCCCCGTCGCGGCGGAGCGATCAGCCTCAGGCGAGCGACTCGCATTATCGCCGTGAGCGAGCGACGAGCCCGGCAGCGGCGAGCAACCCGAGGAGCGCCGTCGCCGGCTCGGGGACGGCGCTCGCCACGGCGGACACGGCGCCCGGGGCGCCGTACTGAGCCGCCCAGGCGCCCAGGTCGCCGGCGTCGACGTTGCCGTCGCCGTTGGCGTCGCCGTCACCCAGCGTCGCCGAACCGTTCGTGCCGAACCCGCGTTGCCAGATCAAGAAGTCGGAGCCGTCGACGACGTCGTCGTCGTTGAAATCGGCGTTCTCCGCCGCCACGGAGAGGATGTCGAACGAGAATCCGGCGATTCCCGAGTTGCCGAACGATCCCGCGCCGGCCCGGACGGCGAAGACGAACGATTCGCCCGGCTGGGCGCCGATGATGTCGAAGAAGTGCATGTCGAAGAAGCGATCCTTGAGCGACCCCGAGAGGGTTCCGGTCGTCGCTGGGCTGCCGACCGGCGTCGTCCCGTCGAATTGCTGCAACAGCACCTCGGCGGGGGTGTAGAGTTCGTTGTCATTGCCGTCGGTCATCACTCCGACGCGAAAGGCCGCCGGGGCGTCCTCTCCGACGGTGAATCCCCACCGTCCCGCGGGGGTGACCGCGGGGTCGTTCCCCAGAATGTCGCGTCCGTCGAGGAAACCGATTTTGACGTAGGGGTTCTGCCCCGTGCCGTTCATGCCGGTCGCCGGCGGATAGTTCACGCCGTCGAACGTCCACTGCCGAGTCCCGTCGAACATCAGCCGCGGATCGTCGATGAGCGAGTAAGCGAACCCGCCGGCCATTCGCTCGGCCAGAATTTGGGATTCGGCCACCCAGCTCGGCAGATCGATGAGGTTCGGAAACAGCGGGTCTTCACCGTCGGGAGCAATATTGGGATCGCTAATGCCGTCGTTGACGCTCGGGTAGGCGAACCGCGTTGCAAACAACGCATACCCCGCCCGGCCGTAGAACTGCTCGAAGTCGCCGCTGCTCGTGGCGTAGACGTTATTGGTGGTCGAAGTCCGCCAGTACGCGGTGACGTACGGCAGGCCGCCGCCGGGGAACAACCCGTTGTCGAGATTCGCTTGCGACCCCGCAAACTGGACGACGGCTGCGCCAGCGGAGGCGGAGGCGCCGATCGCGGCGGAGAGCAGGACTGTCCGAACGATTCGCTGTGCTGTGATGGAAATGCGCATGACCGTTTCCGCCTCTGGGGGATAAATCGAAGTTCTGCGTGTTCAGGTATGTTCGCGCTCGAGATTACGGTGCAAGCGTGAAGTCGCGTTCGACCCGCTCGGCCTGCTCGATCGTCACGGTCAGTTGCGAGCCGCTGTTGTATTTCAACGGGATGTATTGGTCGACGATTTCCAGCGAGTCGGCTCCGTCGAGGAAGGCGTCGCTTTGGGCCAGCTTCCCGCTGGCTCGGTTGCCGGTAATGCGGACGAGGTATTCGCCCGGAAGGAGTCCGTACTCGACCGGCAACGAGTAGCGTCCCTCGTTGATCCGGGCGAATTCCATCTTGCCGCGGCCTTTCGGCTCAAAGGCGATCTGGCCGTCGGCGACGGCTTCGCCGTCGTACGTCACGTTGCCGGTCACGGCGACTCGTTCATTCTTCGCCTGGCAGCCGGACGCGACGACGATCGTCGCAGCAAGCGACCAGAGGCACGCTCGCGCGGCAGGAGAAACATCAACTTGGCGGCGTACCTTCGTCATGCTCCGTATCATGATCCGATGTTGAGCGTTTCGGCGTTGGCCATCGTCGAGATCGCACGCCAAGCGTCAATGTCGACGTCGTCGCTTGCGTACACGACCCGGCCGTCGCAGAACGCGACGTTCACGCCGCCGGGATGCTGGCTGCGCGCCGGTTGGGTCCACATTCCGCGGGCCGCCCGGCGCGCCTCCGAGCAGGGCGCCGAGGGATTGACGACCCCGTCTCGATCGTCAGCCCCGACGTCGCTGCCGCACCACTCCAGGTAGTCCAGCGAACGCGCGTTCGGCGGGTTCTCGTGCGAGTAGACGCAGCTTCCCAGAAACAGTACGCCGCGCGAATCCTCGCCCGGATACTGCCGACACTCGGCGAGCATCGCCGTATTGCTCGTGCCGTCGCTGATCTCGCGAAGTTGAGTCCCCTTGTTTTTTTGTCCCCACACCTTCTGAAACGGGCCCCGTTTGTCGATGCCGCCGTTGGCGGTCGTCTCAGCCTGCAGCCGCGCCTGGTAGGTGTTGAGCGTCGTTCGTTGCCACCAGCCCCACCACCCTTGGTTCGCCAAATAGCTGCCGTGGGCGAACCACTGGGCGTCGCCCGTATGAATCCCCCGCGGCTGATCGGACGGGCACAGATAGACGTCGAGTTGCGTGTACGTCCACGGGGCGTTTAGCGGCTGCGTCGCTCCCGCGAGTTCCCAGGGTCGGTACGAGGGGATCGTGAAATCGATCTGCCCGAAGACGTTCGCCTGTTCAAGGTAGGGGAGCACGTAGGACGCCCAAGTGTGGAAGATGTCGACCGTGTCGCCGGGGCCGCCGTCGAGCGAGGTGAACCCCGAAGGGAGTCGCTTCAGGCTGCTCTCGTGATTCAGGCAAGCCAGCGCGACCTGACGGAGGTGATTCTGGCAGGTGTTCATGCGCGCCGCCTCGCGCGCCGCCTGAATCGCCGGCAGCAACAACGCCACCAGCACGCCGATGATCGCGATGACCACCAGCAACTCGACCAGCGTGAACGCCGCTGTCGGAGATCGTCGGGGTGATGAGTCCGTCATAGTTGCCTCGCAGATCCTTCGCCGCCCGAGCGATCAGGGGCGCGACGGCCCCTGATCGCGGCGAGCGGTTTTCTCTGTCAACTCGCTCCGAGGGCTCCTTGCTTATACCCGACGACGCCGCCAGCCGGCGAGCGCCGCGAGTGCGGACAGGGTCAGCCCCGCAGTCGTCGGCTCGGGCACCACGTCGAACGTGACGGCCGAGATGGCGCCGAAACCGCCGCTGGCGGCACGGGCCATGATCGCAAACGTATCGCCGGCCTGGGCTCCGACGATGTCGAACGTGTGAATGTCGATAAACCTGTTTCGCGTCACGGTCCCGGACGTGGCCGAGCCGACGATCATCGGGTTCGGCATGCCAGTCACCTCGGCCAGGACGACCTCGCTGGCCGCCCAGTGGGTGTCGTCAAGTCCGTCTGTCATCACGCCGACGCGAATCACCGCCGGAGCGTTCGGGCCGACGGTAAACGCCCAGCGACCGGCGGGGGTCGTCGCGGGGTTGTTCCCGAAAATGTCGTTGCCGTCCAGGATGCCGAGCTTGACGTACGGGACTTGGCCGTTGACGGGCGGAGCGAGGCTTTGCCCCCAGTTGTAGTTGCGCGGTCCGTTGGTCTGCGTCGGGTCGTCGACCAGGGCGTAGTTCCAGCCGCCGACCTTGTTGGTGGTCAGATTCTGCGTCCCGGCGATCCAGGACGGCATGCTTTCGAGGTTCGGATAAGTCGCGCTGGCGTAGGGCGCGCTGCTGCCGCAGCAACCGGCGTTCGGATAGAGATACTGCGTGGCGAACATCACGTAGCCGGCCGAGCCGTAGACGTTGTTCCCGTCGATGTCGAACGCCTTGGCGGCGTCGTTGCTCCGCCACGGGGCGACGACGTAGGGGGCCGTTCCGCCGGGGAAGAACGTGCCGCCGATGTCGTAGTCAGTGCCGGCATAGTTGTAAGTGACCGCGGGAGCGCGACCCGCCGCCGCGACAATCGCGACGGCGATCGTTAAAGTACTTGCCGTTCGTTTCATGAGACCCCTCCGAATGAGACGTGTCCAAAGGTGCGTAGCAAAAAAAGCCGATGAGATGCCGCCGTCGTGCGTCTCGGACGTTGCAGAGCCGCGCGGGCGCCAGGGACGATTCGCGTGATAAGCCGGCGAAGTTCGTACGCTGGTCGCCGGCGACCGTGGTCGTAGCGAGCACTCGGCAACCGAGGAGACGTGCGGCAGAGCGGGATTCGATGCAGTGCAAATGCTCTGCGTTCGAAGCAAGACCGCCTGACTAGATGTTCAACCAAACTGTCGAAGGCGTCAATTTGAAATCACCGCCGAAATGGCGTGTGAAATGACATAGTCGGATGTGAAAATCAATTGCGATCCGACGCCGGAACGACGCTCAATCCGCAAGCATTCCATGCTGCGCCTTCAGCGAATGGTAGCCGGTGTCTTTGCGGAACTCGCGGGGCGACATGCCGGTTTGCTTCTTGAACGCGACCGACAGGTAGTCTGCATGGGCGTAGCCCGTCTTGCGGGCAATTTCGTCGAGCGACAGATCCGTCTCGCGGAGCAGTCGGCAGACCCGTTCCATGCGGATGCGGGTGATCTCGGCGTGAGGCGTTCGTCGAACCAGCTTCTGGAAGCGGTGCTCCAGCATTCGTCGCGACAAGGGCACGACCTTAAGGACGTCGGCCACGGTGATTCCTTCGCACGCATGCTCGCGGATGTATCGCAAAGCCGCGGCAATGAACTCGTCGTCGATGGCATAGACGTCGCTCGATTGCCGGGTGGCGATGCCGATTGGCGCCACCAGCGTCGCTCGGTTCGAGATCGTATCGCCGTGCATCATCCGGTCCAGCAGTTCCGCCGCCATGTAACCGGTGCGGTGAGTATCGGGAATCACGCTCGACAGGGGAGGCGTGCAAAGCTCGCACAATCGGGCGTCGTTGTCGACTCCTACGACCGCGACTTGCTCGGGGACGGCGACGTCCAATTCCCGGCAAACGTCCAGAAGTTGCTGCCCCTTGAAGTCGTAGCAGGCCATGATCCCGATCGGCTTGGGGAGCTTTTGAATCCAAGCGGTCAACCGGCGGCGTTCGCGGGTCCAGGAAAACCCCTTTTCGTTCCGCGACAGTCCGCGAAAGACGTGGCACAGGCAATTCGCCTTGGCGGCGAACTCCAGGAAGTTCTCCTCGCGCCATTGCGACCAGTTGAAGATCGGTTCCCCGCAGAAGGCAAGATTCTCGAACCCCCGCTCGACAAGATGATTGACGGCCAGCCGCGAGATTTCACGATCGTCGGTCTCAACCCAGGGCAGGCTCTTGACCATCCGGGCGGCGCTGACGTCGACCGTCGGGACATTCAACTTTTGCACCGCTGCGGCAATTTGGGGCGTCTCGATTCGAGCGATGACGCCGTCCCCTTTCCAGTTCTTGAGCCAGACTGGCGGCCGGGCGCCCCGGTCCTGCTCGGCGACGTAGATGGACCACAGTTCATGTTCCCGTTGGTAGGCGATGATTCCGTCCAACAGGCCGCGAGCGTAGGCGTTGGAGGTTTCGACCAGCAGGGCGACGGAGCGGCGTTGCATCGATTCTCCGGCGGGAACAAGTGCTCAGGACAAGACGCGCACAAGGCCAGCGTAACCGCGCCGGTCGAGGGAGGAAGGGCATGTAAAATAAGACGGGTATTGTGCGCTATAGTTCATTCTAGCGTAGGCAAGTCGGGCTAAAATGCAACGATTGCCTCGACGCAATCGCTCGTCTTGCTCCTCCTTGCGGCACGCCTCTCGGCGATGGCAGGACCGACTGTACGGGCTTGCTTTCGACTCCACTGTCACTTTGGCGGGCGGCGACGACCATGAATGCTCAGAAGCTCAACGCGGCGATCGTCGGACTCGGGTTTGGCGCCGAGTTCATTCCGATCTACCAACGGCATCCCGACGTCAATATTCACGCGATCTGTCGTCGTAACGAAGCCGAACTCCACAAGGCGGGCGACGCGTTCGGCGTGCCGCAGCGTTACACGAGCTACCGGCAACTGCTTGCCGATCCGACCGTGGACTTCGTTCACATCAACAGCCCGATCCCCGATCACGGCTGGATGAGCATCGAGGCCCTCAAGGCCGGCAAGCACGTCATGTGCACCGTCCCCATGGCGACCACGATCGACGAGTGCCGGCAGATCTGCCGACTGGTCGAGGAAACGGGCCTCAAGTACATGATGGCCGAGACCGTGGTCTACAGCCGCGAGTTTCTGTTCATCCGCGACATGTATCGCCGCGGCGAGTTCGGCAAGATCCAATACCTGCAGGCCTCGCACCCGCAGGATATGGACGGCTGGCCGACGTATTGGGAACGGATGATCCCGATGCACTACGCCACGCACGTCGTCAGCCCCGTGCTGGGGCTCATGGACAGCCGGGCCGAGTCCGTCTCCTGCTTCGGTTCCGGCGCCGTCCGGGACGACATTCGGGAGAAGTCCGGCAACCCGTTCGCCGTCCAATCATGCCACATCAGGCTCGCCGACAGCGACGTCGCCGCCCACGTCTGGCGGTTCCTGTACGACACGGCTCGGCAGTATCGCGAGAGCTTCGACGTGTACGGGTCGAAGAAATCGTTCGAGTGGACGCTGGTCGAAGGCGAGCCGCACGTCGTTCATACGGCGAAGCGCCCCGAGCACGAGATTCCCGAGCGGGTCGAGATCCCCGATTTCGCCCACCTGCTGCCGGAGGAGATTCGTCCGTTCACGCGATCGATCGTCGACGCCGATCACCTGTCGTTCTTGCAAGGCGCCGGCCACGGCGGATCGCATCCCCACTTGGTCCACGAGTTCGTCTCGGCCGTGAGAGATGATCGGCAACCGTGGCCCAACGCCACCACCAGCGCCAACTGGACGTGCGTGGGGATTTTGGCGCACGAATCCGCCATGCAGGGGGGGGCGATACTGGGCCTTCCCGAATTCACCAAAACGGCTTCCATGCGGTATGATCGCGCCCACGGGGCGCCGGCCCGTCTCGCCGGCGTACGAGAGGGAGCGCCGATCTCGCAGACCGACCAAGCTCGCTGACCGAGCCGGCAGCGATGCACGCCGGACGGCAGCCAGGGATACATCGTCATGAACGTTCAACGTGCGGCTCTCGCGGCACTGATGGTCGCGACGAGCGCGGGAGCGACGGGCGCGGAGTCCGGCTTTCGGCTCCATGAGTTTCAGCGCGTCCGTATGTCCCCCGAGTTTGTCGCCGAAGGGGCGGCGGTCGGCGACATCGACGGCGACGGTCGCCTCGATCTCGTCGCGGGGCCGTACTGGTATCGCGGCCCCGAATTTCTCGAGCGGCGCGAAATCTATCCGCCGCAGGCGTTCGACGTCGACGGTTATTCCGACAACTTCGTCGCCCACGTCGCCGACTTCAACGGCGACGGCCGGCAAGACGTGCTCGTCGTCGGCTTTCCTGGCGCCGAGGCGGCATGGTTCGAGAACCCTGGCGAAGGGGGCGGGCCCTGGCGCCGCCATCTCGTCCTAAAGGGCGTCGACAACGAATCGCCGCTGGCGGTCGACCTCACGGGCGACGGCATGCCGGAATTGGTTTGCATGTCGCGCGGGCGGCTTGGCTACGCACTCGTCGACCCGGCGAACCCGACGGCCCCGTGGACGTTTCGGGCCGTCTCGCCCGACCGCGGCTACGGGCCCTTCACGCACGGCTTGGGGGCGGGAGACGTCGATGGCGACGGCCGCCTCGATTTGCTCGAAAAGACCGGCTGGTGGCGGCAACCGGCCGACAGGGAACAAGGGGAGGAGTGGACCCACCACCCGGTCGAGTTCGCCGGCCCCGGCGGCGCCCAGATGTACGCCTACGATCTCGACGGCGACGGCGACAACGACGTGATCACAAGTCTCGACGCGCATGCGTACGGCCTCGTGTGGCACGAACAGATCGTGGAGGACGGCGTCCGGAAGTTCCTCCCCCGTCGCATCATGGGCGAGACTCCGGAGGAAAACCGCTACGGCGTCGCGTTCTCGCAACTCCACGCGCTGGAACTCGTCGACGTCGACGGCGACGGAGTCCGCGACATTGTGACCGGCAAGCGGTTTTGGGCGCACAAGGAGCATGATCCTGGTTCGCTCGACCCGGCCGTGCTGTATTGGTTCCAAACGGTTCGCAGCCCGGATGGCGTCGAATTCGTCCCGCGGCTCATCGACGGCAACTCCGGGGTCGGGACGCAGTTCGCGGTCGCCGACGTCGACGGCGACGGGCTCCCCGACGTCTTCACGAGCAACAAGAAGGGAACGTTCCTTCATCGCCATCAGGTTCGCGACGTCACGGCTGAGCAGTACGCCGAAGCGCAGCCGAAGCCGATCGGTTCCGCTCATCCGACAATCGTCGCCGAACCCCCTCAGGACGCCGGTCCGGCCGGCGCCTTGGAGTTCGTCCCGTTGTCGCCCGACGGGAGGCGATTGAACCTTGATTTCGAAGCGGGCGACCTCTCCGACTGGACCGCAACGGGCGATGCCTTCAAGGGCCAGCCGATCTGGGGCGACACCGTTCATGCCCGCCGCGGCGACAGCGTCAGCGGACATCTCGGCGATCGGTGGATCGGCAGCTACGAAGTCGCCGGCGATGCGCCGCAAGGAACGCTGTCGTCGTCGGCGTTCGTGATCTCGCATCCGCATATTAGCTTCTACGTCGGCGGAGGGGCCGCGCCGGAAACGCGGGTCGAGTTGGTTCGCCAGGAGACCGGCGCCGTGCTGCTGTCAGCTAGCGGCCAGGACTCCGAACAATTGCGTCCCGTCTCGTTCGACGTCTCCGACCATCTGGGCAAGATCGCGTTTGTGCGGATCGTCGACGAGAGCAGCGGACCGTGGGGACACGTCAACTTCGACCACTTCCGCTTCCACGAGGCCAAGCCGCAGATCTCGGCGCTTGAATCGCGGATCCTCCAGACGGACGACTATCCGTTCGCCGGACTGGAGGCCGAGGAAGCCGCTGCCGCAATGAAGTTGCCCGCGGGGTTCACGGCGACGGCGTTCGCCGCCGAACCTGACGTGAAGCAGCCGATCGCGATGGCGCTCGACGATCGCGGTCGCGTGTGGGTGGCCGAGGCGTACGAGTACCCCCGGCGCGCCCCTGAAGGAAAGGGGCGCGATCGGATTCTCGTGTTCGCCGACACCGACGGGGACGGCCGATTCGACGAGCGCACGGTGTTCGCCGAGGGGCTCAATCTCGTCAGCGGGCTCGAGGTCGGATTCGGGGGCGTGTGGGTCGGCGCGGCGCCGTATCTTCTGTTCATCCCCGATCGCGACGGCGACGACGTCCCCGACGGCGAGCCGCAGGTGCTGCTGGACGGCTGGGGCTATCACGACACGCACGAAACGCTCAACGCGTTCATCTGGGGTCCGGACGGGTGGCTTTACGGGTGTCACGGGGTCTTCACGCATTCGCTGGTCGGCAAGCCCGGCGCTCCGGCCAGCGACCGCACCCCGCTGAACGCCGCAATCTGGCGCTATCACCCGGTGCGGCAGGCGTTCGAGGTCTTCGCCCACGGCACCAGCAACCCATGGGGCGTCGACTTCACCGATCGCGGACAGGCCGTATGCACGGCGTGTGTCATTCCCCACTTGTTCCACGTCATTCAGGGCGCTCGTTACCAACGTCAGGCGGGGGCCCACTTCAACCCCTTCACGTTCGACGACGTCAAGACGATCGCCGATCACCGCCATTACCTGGGAGACACGCCCCACAGCGGCAACGAGAAATCCGATTCCGCCGGCGGCGGACACGCCCACGCCGGCGCCATGATTTATCTCGGCGGCGCGTGGCCCGAACGCTATCGCGGCCAAGTGTTCATGAACAACATTCACGGCCAGCGGCTCAACATGGACGTGCTCGAGCCGCACGGGTCTGGGCTCGTGGGACGGCACGGCCCCGACTTCCTGCTGACCCAGGATCGCGCGTCGCAGATGCTCAACATGCGATACGGGCCCGACGGGCAGATGTTCGTCATCGATTGGTACGATATGCAGGCGTGCCATCACGGCGACGCGTCGCTGCATGACCGCAGCAACGGGCGCATCTACAAGATCTTCTACGGCAAGCCTCAGTCCGTCGCGGTCGATTTGGCGGCGGCGAGCGACGATGATCTCGCCGAGCACGCGCTCAACCCCAACGACTGGTACGTGCGTCACGCGCGCCGGGTGCTGCAGGAACGCGCGTCGGAGCGAGCCCTCGCCACGACCGCCCTCGCGCGACTGCGAAGAATCGTCTGCGAGCACGCCGACGAAACGCGCCGCTTGCGGGCCCTGTGGGCGTTGCATGCGACGAATAACCTCGATTCGCTACTCGTCTCGCAGTTGCTGCAGGACGCCAGCCCGCATGTTCGCGCTTGGACGATTCAAGCGGCTTTGGATCGGCCGGATGCCAAGCACGCGGAACTGCTGCCCGCGTGGATCTCGCTGGCAACGAGCGATCCTTCGCCGGTCGTTCGCTTGGCCCTCGCTTCGGCCGTCGGACGTCTCCCGCTGAACGAGCGGTGGGAGACGCTCGACGCGCTGCTGGCTCATGGCGAGGATGCCGGGGATCACAACCTGCCGCTTTTGTACTGGTACGCCGCAGAGCCGTTGGCCGAAGTCAATCCCGAGCGGGCCTTGCAGTTGGCCATGAAACACGCGCGCGCCATGCCGCGCGTGCGGGACTTCATGATCCAGCGAATCGGCGCGATCGACTCGGACGCGACCCGCGGCGTGCTGATCGCCGCTCTCGGGAACGCCTCCGACCGCGCCGGCCAGACGGCGATTCTGGCCGGCTTGCGGGCGGCGCTCAAAGGGCGTCGCAATGTGGCCGAACCCCCAGGCTGGAAGACGACCTACGCGAAGCTCGCCGCTGCGGACGACGAGGTGCGGACCCAAGCGACCGCGCTGGGGGTCGCGTTCGGCGATCGCCAGGCGATGCGCGCGCTGCGTGTCGTGGCCGGTTCGCCGTCAGCCGATCTGGCCGCGCGGCGGTCCGCCGTCGAGACGCTGCTCGACGCGGCGGATCCGGAACTGGTAGGCACGCTGTACGACCTGCTCGCCGACGCGGAACTTCGATCGGTTGCGCTCACAGGCTTGGCTCGCTACGACGCGGACGATACCCCGGCTAGACTGCTGGCGGTCTACGGGTCGCTCCCCCTTCACGAGCGACGCCAAGCGCTGGCGACGCTCGCCTCGCGCCCTGCGTACGGGTCGGCCCTGCTCGACGCGATGGCCGCGGGCCGCATCTCGCGAGCCGATCTCTCGGCCGACTTGGCTCGACAACTGCTGAATTTGCAGAACGACGCCGTCGCGGAGAAGCTCGCCGAGACCTGGGGGAGCCTTCGCACGACCCCGGACGAGAAGTTGCAGCAGATTCAACGGTATCGCGACCTCGTCACTTCCGCGCCCCCGGACGCGGCCGACCCGATCCTCGGCCGGGCCGTGTTCACTCGCACGTGTCAGGCGTGTCATGTGCTGTACGGGGTCGGCGCGGCGATCGGTCCCGATTTGACGGGATCGAATCGCTCGAATCTCGACTATCTTCTGGACAACATCGTCGACCCCGGCGCGCTGATCAGCAAGGAGTACCAAACGACGGTCGTGCTGACCGACGGCGGCCGGGTGCTGAGCGGCGTCGTCTCCGCCGAGGACGATCACTCGCTGACGCTCAAATCCGCGACCGAGACGATCACGATCCCCAAAGACGAAATCGACGACCGTTCGCTGAGCGAACTCTCGCTCATGCCCGAGAATCAGCTGCAGCAGTTCACCGACGAGGAGATCGTCTCGCTGATCGCTTACCTGCGGGGACGATCGCAAGCGCCGCTCTTGGCGTCGGCCGACGGGGCGCCGCCCCTGTTCAACGGCCAGGACTTGTCGGGCTGGCATGGGGACGAGGCGGTGTGGTCCGTGGAAGACGGCGAGATCGTCGGCCGCGCCGCCTCGGGATTGGCCCGCAATTCGTTCTTGGTCAGCGATCTGGCCGCAGACGATTTCGAGTTGACCATGGAGGTGAAGCTCGTCGACGACGCCGGCAACAGCGGCGTGCAGTTTCGCAGCCGCGAGACGGGCGACGGAGACGTGGCCGGGTATCAAGCCGACGTCGGTCCGGGCTGGTGGGGCAAGCTGTACGAAGAGCACGGCCGGGAACTGCTCTGGGACAAGCCCGGCGAAGCTCATGTCCGTCGCGGCGAGTGGAACAAGTACGTCGTCCGTGCCGAAGGGGCCCGAATTCGCACCTGGATCAACGACCAGCCGTGCGTCGATCTCGACGACCCCGCGGGGCGACGTCGCGGGGTGTTCGCACTGCAGGTCCACTCCGGCGGCCCGACTGAGGTGCGTTTTCGCCGCCTGGCGCTGACGCCACTTGGCCCGGGAGGATCCCGCGCAGGGAGCGAATAGCGTGAAACGTACTCGCTTGTGGTAGATCTCCGATTGGGCGCTGGCGTCAAGTCCGCGAGCGTACTGTCAATCGATTCGCGATGAGTCGCGAACTTCGCGGGGCAAGCCAATTCACGCGGCGGTGCGCTGCGGTCGCACAACATTCACCGGAACAGCCCGGTCTTCTGAAACGCCTTGCGGGCCGTCGCTTCGTCCGCGGCGATGTCGAACACCTTGTGGAGCTTGGTGATTTTGAAGACTTCGTAAATCTCCTTCGAGATGCCGCTCAGCTTCAGTTTCGCCCGGTATTCGGCGCACTTCTTGTTGAGCTGCACCAGCTTTCCCAGGGCCGAAGAGGCCATGAACTTGACGTTCGAGAAGTCGAGGATCACCCGATCCTCGTCGCTCTTGCCCAGCACTCCTTCGAGGTCCTTGAACATCCGCGCGAGGTGCTCGGGGTCGACGAGCCGTTCGTCGGCGATGGCGACCGTCAGGATGCCGTCTTTGGAAGCGGTGACGAGGGACATGGCGGACTCGCTGCGGGGAGACGAGGAGCGGATCGAACTGCGACTTGCGCAATCTAGCACACGCCCGCCCGGCATGCACGCGGAATCCGCCGACGTCGGGGACCGAGGGCATCGTCATTGCCGAGCGTGCTGACGCTGCTGCCAAACCCAAACGCAAGCTCGCTTGGATCGGCAATCGGACGCGGAGCGCCTCGCATGTCGAGGCCTTGACTTGTGCCCTTCGGCGCTCCTTGGCAGCGTCACGGTCTTCATGCGAAGCATTCGGGAGGATCGGCGACGAAGCAACATAACAAGAAGTATGGTGTGAAAGCCCCTGGTTTGCGTATTCAATGCGGAGCGGGGCTGAATGATGCAACCGCAAGCCAGACAGCTGCCGAAGCCGAATCTGCCGCGATTGCCGGAGAAGCAATGCGGATGTCCGCAAATGCGGTGATCGCCGAGCACGCGACTGCAATTTCGAGCGACGATCAACCGACGACTCGTTTGTAAGAATCAATTGGCGCCGTCCTTTCAATTTTCATGCAGTTGAATCTAGGGTTTGTGCGGATTGTATTGATTTGGCCGCGTGTGACATGGGGGGCCTGTCTCACACGGATAGCGAAGCGACCTAAGCTTTGCTATTGGGAATTGGGAGGAACGCACAGACCGCTCAGCTTGTGATTCCGTTGAGGATGACGCTGCATTTGTTGGTCGTATTCCACAAAATGCGGAGGTGCGTCTTGGATAGCAAGATGACGGACAAGGAGTCGGAGAACGAAGGTCTGCTTCGGAAGCAAGTTGCTTCGACGTCAGGGGAGGCATTCTCGAAACCACGGGCCATTGTCACTTGCCTTTGGGTTATTGCATGCTTAGCGGCGTTTTTGTTCATACTCGTGTACAAACACGCCTCAGGAGCAACGGTCCAGCCTTGTGCGGAACGCGAGGCGGAACTGCCGAAGCGTCCGAACGACGCGCCCTACCGGCTCGTGATGGCCGCTCATCCTCGATGTCCTTGTACGACGGCGTCAGTCCGGCAAATCGAACGAATTCTCGCTCGATGCAGTACGCGCCTTGCCGTTACGGTTCTCGTCTATCGTCCGCTTGGAACTCCTCTGGAGTGGGGCCGCACCTCGCTCGTCACGAACCTTGAAGCGGCAAAATATGCGCAGATCGTCGAGGATGAGGACGGTCGTATCGCCGCCTCGCTTGGTCTGGGCGTTTCCGGGGCGGTCGTTTTGTACGGTCCAGACGGTCAATCGAAGTTCGCTGGGGGGATCACCCCGGGGCGCGGTCACGAGGGCGATTGTCGAGGAACAGACGTTATTCGGCTTGTCGTCGAGGGGAAGCAGACGTCGGCAAGCACCGCTCCCGTATATGGATGCAGTCTCAAGGACCCTTCAGAAGGACGACAGTAGGCCATGATTACACACGCTATGACCAAGGAGGAACGGAATCAGGCTGAATGCGTTTACCAGTCCCAGTTGAGCGCCCTGCGGCAGCAGACGAACCGAGTGTTGGTGCGTCTGCTGCTGTGCGAATGGGTTTTATCCGTCATTCTTGCGATCTGGGTGTCGCCAGTCGCATGGAGCGGAGCCGAGCATTCGCTCCACGTCCATGTCTTTGCCGGCGTCGTGTTGGGCGGAATCTTGGCGATATGGCCGGCCATGCTGGTTCGTTTCGCCAATGAGGATCGGTCGACGCGGTTTGTCGTGTGTACGGCGCAGGTCATGTTCTCTGCGCTCTTAATTCACCTGACGGGCGGCCGGATCGAAACGCATTTTCATGTGTTTGGATCGCTTGCAATCATCGCATTCTATCGCGATCTGTGGGTGTTTCTGCCTGCTGTCGGCTTTGTGGCGATTGATCATCTTGTTCGCGGCGCATTCTGGCCGGAATCCGTCTACGGAGTGATTGCCGCCGCCCCTTGGCGAACGTTTGAGCACACGGTCTGGGTGCTCTTTGAGACCGTATTTCTTCTCTGGGGCGTCGCTCAAAGTCAACGACAGTTGTGGACGCTGGCGCTTCTGCAAGTCTCATTGCAGCGTGAATGCAGTCTCCTGGAGATCCGCGTCGCGCAGCGAACTGCCGAGGCTCGAGAAAAGCAGATGCATCTCGATTCTGTGCTCGCCGCTCTCCCCACGCCAATCTACTGGCAAAGCGTCGAGGGCAAATACGAGGGGTGCAACGCCGCTTTCGCGCGGCATCTCGGCCTTGTCGCCCCGCAGGACGTCGTCGGCAAGTCCGATCGAGATCTGCCCTGGCAAGCCGAATCGGAGGAAATGAATGCACGAGCGGTTTCAGACGTACTGACGGCGACGGAGCCGCTGACGACGGAAGAGGTCCACCAGCTTCCAGACGGCCCCAAGACGGTGGTGGCGAGCCGCACTGTACTGGGTGCGACGACCGGCGAACTCAAGGGCGTTCTTGGCACGTACACCGATATTACCGATCGTAAGGCCCTGGAAACGCAAGTTTTGCAACTCCAGAAACAGGAGGCGCTCGGCCAATTGGCGGCCGGAATCGCGCATGAAATCAATACGCCCATGCAATGCGTCAGCGGCAACGTAGAGTTTCTTAAGAATTCGTGCAATCGCCTGTTCGCCGTGATCGACAGTTACACCAAAGCGCTTGACTTGCCCGAGAGAAATTGGCATGTGCGAATGGACGAGATCAACCAGGTCGTCAAAGCGACTCGGTTTGAGCATATTCGCGACCAAGTTCCCGAAGCAATCCAAGAGGCATCGGAAGCGGTTAAGAGAGTCATCGAGATCGTTCGGGCCATGAAGTCGATGTCGCATCCAGGAACGCAAGACAGAGTCGGCGTCGACGTCAACGAGCTCATCAAGAACGCGGGGACCATCTCGCGCAATCGCTGGAAGGACTACGCCGACGTCCGTTACGAATTTGACGAGTCGATTGGCACCGCGTTCCTGTTCCCTGCCGAGATTAACCAAGTGCTGCTCAACATGATTGTCAATGCGGCTGACGCGATCGCCGAGAAGGGCGATGAAGGCAATCGCGGGACAATCACGATTCGTACCGCCCAGCAAAACTCCGACCTGTTGCTTGAAATCGAGGATACCGGATGCGGAATGTCTGACGAAGTGCGAAGGAGAATCTTCGAACCGTTCTTCACGACCAAGGACGTCGGCAAGGGAACGGGCCAAGGACTTGCCATAACCTACGACGCCATCGCGCGAAGGCATGGCGGAACGATCGAGGTGTCAAGTGCAGTCGGCCTTGGCACGACCTTCAGAATCCGACTCCCCCAGAGCCTGTCGAGCGTCGACGGCGAGTCGTGCGGACAAGAAGCGGTTGTCGCAGACGGGGCGTGACAAGTCGATTTCGCTTGCAGGTGCAAGCGGCACGCATCAGCAGGAACAGCAGATCGCTATTCACTAGGGGCCATCCATGACCGCCAAGATTCTCTTCGTCGACGACGACCCGACCTTGCTTCGCAGCATCGAGCGCAATCTCTGTATGGATTATGATATCGAGCTGGCCGAGTCGGGCAGCGAGGGGCTGACGAAGATTGCATCTACGGAAGCGTATTCGGTCGTAGTCAGCGACATGCGGATGCCGAAAATGAACGGCATTCAGTTCATCAACGAGGCCCGTAAGATTGCCCCTGACACTGTCTACATCATGTTGACAGGCAATCAGGACGTGAACACGGCGACTCAGGCCGTCAACGAAGGGAACGTCTTTCGATTCCTCAACAAGCCTTGTCAGATGGAGGATATCCGCAAGACGCTCGAGTTGGCGCAGCGGCAGTACGAACTTGTCGTCGGGGAGAAACAGCTTCTGCATCGGACGTTCGTCGGCGCCGTCGGGGTGCTGACGGACGTCATCGAGTCCTTGCAGCCGAACCTTGTGCAGCAGTCGGGGCGTGTCGGCGCAGTCGTGAAGGAGCTTGAGGGTCGACTTGACATTCCCGAACGTTGGGAAAGTCGCCTCGCCGGTCGGCTGGCGTTCCTGGGGTTGGCGCTGCTTCCCGACCCCTTGCAGCGTCAGTTCTGTTTTCTGTCCCCCGTGGATCCGGAAGCTCCTCAGCTCATGGGAGCCGTTGCCGAATCTTCCGCGCGCCTGATCGAGAGAATTCCGCGACTTGACGATGTTGCGCAGATTATTCGGCTTCAATTACAGGTTGACGGGCAATTGCCTTCCGGCGGAGATGAACGCCAACGGAATCTGAAGTTGGCTGCGGCGCTGTTGAGGATTGGCACTCACTGGGCGGCGCTGATTGGCAACGGCATGAACAATACCGCTGCAGTCCAAGAATTGAAACAGGCTTTTCCGAAGATCGATCCTCGTCTGTGCATTGCCTTGAGCGAGATGGACGAAGATGCGTCCAGCCCGGAGACGGTCGAGGTGGATGTGGATCACTTGCGAGAGGGAATGATCATTGCCACCGACGTCGTGTCGCCGGACGGTGCGCTGTTGCTACGCAAAGGGCGCCGGCTTACCCGCGCCGTGATCGAGAAGATCCATTTGCACTCCTCGGATTCGCGAAAAAGGCGAATGCTGACCGTGGTGAAGTTGCCTGAGGATCAATACGGGGCTTTCCCCCTCCGCTCGCCAGGAATCGGCTCCTTTGCGGTGAACGAAAATGCCTTTGGCTAGTATGCCGGCGGGTTCGCGGCATTTGCGCGAGTTGCGATAGCCCAGGACTTCCGGACAGCGCGAGCGGATTAGCGCTTCGCCAGCGCGTCGCGAATCTCTCGCAGCAGCACGACGTCTTCCGGAGGCGCCGCGGGGGCCGCTTGCTCCTTTTTCTTCAGCGTGTTCATCGCCTTGATGACAAGGAACAGCGCGAAGGCCACGATGACGAAATCCAGCAAGGCCTGAGCGACGGCGCCCCAGCCGATGGATGCCGAGCTTCCTCCTTCCACCACCGGGGGCAGTTGCCAGGCCATATCCGACACGTCGGAATTGCCGGTCAGATAGGCGGTCAGCGGCGCGAAGACTTTTTCCACGAGCGACGTGACGATCTTCCCGAACGCCCCGCCGATGACGATGCCGACGGCCATGTCGACCACGTTGCCGCGCATGGCGAACTCTTTGAACTCTTTCAGCATGCCCATGTGGGGAATCCTTCGCAGGGGTCCGAGGAACGCAAACGGCGCGTCGCGATGCAACCTGCTTGGACGAGCCACGCGCAGGCGAATCCCCCCAATGCGGGGGTGCGCCGGCGAGTTCTAACCCAACTCGCGCGATTCTCGCAAGACGGAAACGACCGCTTGAAGGTCGGCGGGCAGCGGAGCGGTCGCCTCGACGGGCTTTCCCGTCGCCGGATGGGTGAATGCGATCCGATGGGCGTGCAGGGCCTGCCGCTCGAGCATGACCCAAGAATCCGCCTGCCCGGCCCCGAGTCGTTTGCAGCGCGTGATTGCCCGCAATTCGCCGAGCGTGATCTTGGCTCGGCCCCCGTAGAGCCGGTCGCACAAGACGGGCACGCCGACGTGCGCCAGGTGGAGCCGAATCTGGTGAGTTCGCCCTGTCTTGGGTTGCGCCCGCACCAGCGCGAACCCCGGGTACCGCTCGACGGCTTCGTAAAAAGTCTGCGCCGGCCGACTGTCGGGGTGCTCGGGCCGCAGGGCCATCTTCTCCCGGCTGGTCGGGTGGGGGCCGATCGCCCGATCGATCAGGTCCCGATCCCGATCGAGTCGTCCCGCCACGATCGCCAGATACTCCTTCTGAACCGTGCGATCGTGAAACTGCCGGGCCAGTTCCGTGTGCGCCGCGTCATGTTTGGCGACGACGATCACGCCGCTCGTGTCGCGGTCGAGCCGATGGACGATTCCTGGCCGCGCGGCGCCCCCGGTCGTGCTCAATTGCCCGAAGCGGTGAACGAGTGCGCTGGCCAGCGTGCCGGCCCAGTGCCCCTTGGCGGGGTGAACCACCATGCCGGGCGGCTTGTCGACGACGACCAGATGCTCGTCCTCCAGCAACACCGTCAGCGGAATTGGCTCAGGGTGCGGGCCCTCGGCCGCGGCGGGGATCTGGCCGGCGACGCGGTGAACCGCTTCCAGCTTGAACGAAGCCTTCGGCGGTTCGCCGTCAAGTCGGACGAGACCCTGGTCGATTGCGCGACGGATCCGCGAGCGACTCACCCCCGGCAGGGCCGCGGCAAGATAGACGTCCAACCGTTGCCCGACGTCGGCTGGCCCTGTGGTCAGATCAAAGGACTCGACCGCCTCGGGCGACAGCGCGGGCCCGGGAGGGGGCGGGACGAGCTCCGGCAAATCGGCAAGGTCGCCGTCGTCGTCCCACGGCAACAAGGGAGCGTCGCTCATTGCTCAGCCGCGGCGTCGCTCTCGTCGGCCGCGTCGTCGTCGGCGTCCGCATCGGCGGCAGGCGACTTGTCGGCGGGCTCCGCGTCCTTGTCGTCGTAGCGCGCGTCGCCTTGAGCCTCGGACAACCCGCCGAGGATTTCTTCCAACGAGCGGGTCGGATCGAACTCCATCTCGCCCGTGGCGTCGGCGGCCGGTTCCCCGGGGCTGAACTGCGGTCGCACCCCCGGCGTGCCAGGCCCGGTCGCGCTGCGCGGCAACTCGAACTTAGCCGTCGCGAGCCACTTCACCGCATCGATGCCGGAAGTGCGCTCCAACGATTCGATCCGGTCCTGGGCGATTTCCTTGAACTCGCCTTCGACCCGCTGATACGCGGCGATCGCCTCGTCGACTTCGCTCCGCAACTCGTGCACGCGGGCGAGTCCGAGCCGGGCGCGGTTGCGAATTTCGTCGCTGGAGGCGCTCGCGGAGAACTGGCGGTAAATCCCGGCCACGGCGTCAATCTTGTCGCTCGCCGCCTCCGGGCGGATCAGAGCGTCATTGGCGGCAATCCTGAGCTGCCTGTCGGCCCACGTGACGGCGGCCCATTCTTGCGTCGCCAAGCCGGCGTAGGTCTCGTCTTCGATCAACTTTTGCACGCCGGTCAGCTCCAGTTCGCTGGAGAGCATCGCGGATTGCAGGGCTTCCCAGGCGGCTTGCTCCTGCTTCAACTGCGAGTTGCGCCAGTACGACAGCGCGGCGAACAGCAGCAAAACGGCCCCGATCGCCGCCAGGATTTGGTTCGTATACGGGCGGAACTTTTCGAGTCCGAGCTCCAGGTCCTTGGCCAGGGTGTTCGTTTGGAGCTCGTGACGGCGTTCGGTGCGCATGGCGGAGGAGGTTTCGATGCGTTGCGACGGGAGAAAGAGACGAACTTGCGGAGGCGTCAGGACGCCTGCGGCGAGTCGTAAGTGTAGATGCCCGTTGCACCTGCGGTCAAGGCGACCACGCCGGCGCCCCAGGCGGCACGGCGACAGGAAGTAGGTCGCGACCGCCGAACGGCGCAGGCGCCCAGGCGGCGCAAGTCCGTCGAGTCAGCATGCCTCGTGCAGGCTACGACCGAGGAATCGCCCAGACCGGGTTCGCGGCCGAATCGATCAACTGCGGGACGACCCAGCCGCGCACCTTGCGGGCCGTGCGACTCGCTTCGGGGTTGCGAGGTTCCGTGCGCCGCGGATGGCGGATCAACTCGTAGTGCCGCACGATATCCTGCTCCGAGAGCGGATGGGGATAGACGGCCAATTCGTCGATTTGGCCGATAAATCGGCGATAGTTCTGCTTTTCGTCCAGTTGTCCGACCAGCAGCCGCCAGCCGCTGGCCAGCGGGGTCGGGTCGACGCCGGTCGCGCTCAGCTTGCCGTTGACGTACAGCTTGAGCCGATCGCCCTCCTTGACGGCGACGACGTGCTGCCACCGGCGCAGATCGTACAACTCTTCGGAAAAGACCGAGGTCCCCGAGCCGGCCACGTCGCTCGGCGGGTTGCGGTGGAGGAACCGCAAGCGGCCCGGATGCTCGATCGACGACTCAGCGGCGCGGGGGCCGCCTAATTCCAACAGCAACGCATGCGGACTTCTCCAGTCGGGCTCCGGCGGCGGACAAATCAAGGCGACCAGCGAGCACCAATGGTAGTGGCTCGGCTTAATCCACGCTTCCACCGCGTAACCGGCGTCGAACGACTCGCGAATCGGCTCCTCCGACACCAGATAGGTCGAATACGCCTCGTCGGTCAGCGCCGCCCCGAGGTCGAGATACTGATTGCTGCGGTCGCGAATCATCTCCGCGACGCCGACGACGCGACCGTGGTAGCGATCCGCCGCCGCGTTGTTGATTCGCTGCGGGTTCTTGTCCTCGAACCGCCAGTAAATCAACGGCTGCGCGGCGAGCACCTCGCGGGCGTACTCCCGCGTCACATGCAGTCCGTCCGAACCCATCGACGTCTGCGAAGCAAAGGCTCCCGGCGACGATTCCCCGCGCACCATGCTCACCATGCCGTCGGCGTTGGCCGCGACCCGCAGCGACTCGCCCGCCTTGACTCCGACCCGCTTCACGCCGGTGGAATCCGCGGTCCACGGGAGCGAGACGAACGCCTGGCCGGTGAAGACATGCAACTCGACGTCTCCCCCCGCAATCGCGATTCCCAGCGAGGCGTCGGAGGCGACTTCGATTTGGCCGTTCGGGGTCGTCAGGATGAACTGCGAATCGGTCGACTTGACTTCGGCAGTGAGTTTGCCGTGGCTGAGGCTGGCGCCTCGCTCGGCCGTCAGCACCAACCCTGCGGGGCCCTCGATGCTGAGCGCCGCGCGCCCGCCCGTCCAGTCGACTTGCAACTCGGCGAGGCCTTCGAGCAGATTCAACGTCTCGCCCGTGTGGAGCGTGTCGTTGGTCAGGTAGGCCGCTCGGCCGTCGAGATTCCACAGGCACGCCGTCCCTTGGACGAACCGGGCCGCGTAACGGGGTTCGCCGAGCGAACCAGGTTCCGCGAGCGAAGGGGCCGTGTACTCGCGCTGCGAGAACTGGCGACTGGCCTGTCCGAAGCCCAGCGTCCAGCCCGCCGCGACCGCCAGCAGCGCCGCCGCGGTCGCCCAATAGGACGACCTCGACGCGCGGGTCAGTCGCGCTCGCCACGCGGCCGTCGCGCCGGCGACCGGTCGGAATGCGGGATCGCGTTGCGGAACCGTGCCGGTCGATGTCCCCGCCGACTTGGCCGAACTGGCCGTGGCGACGATCTGCTCCAACAAATCGGCCCGCATGCTGCCGCCGTTGCGCGACTTCGTGCTGTACCAGGTCAGCCACGATTCCTGGCTCATGACGTCGACGACGAACGACGCCAAAGACGGGTCGGCCAGGATTCGCCGATTGACCTCTGCCAGTTCATCGAGCGTGGCGTTGCCGTCAACGGCGGCCATCAGAATCCGCGTGACGTCGTATTCCACGCGAGAGTCGTCGTTTTTCATGACGCGTTCTCCTTGGCCATGACTCGGCCCACGCATTCTCGCAGCGCCACATGGATGCGCGCCAGCGAGCGATAAATCGAATGCACCGACGCGGCTTCCTTCCGGGCGATCTCTTTCGGACGGTGCTGCAAATAATAACGTTGTTGAATCAGCGTGCGATCCTTTGCGGCCAGTTTGTCGAGGCACTCCTCGAGCGCCGCCCGCCGGGCGGTCAGGTGCTCGGACCGGCACAACAGGTCGTCGGCCAGCAGGGTCAAAACTTCCTCGCTCATGATCTGGAGCCGCTGGTTGGCGCGCCGGAGGTGCAGAATCTCGAAATAGGCGACTTTGCAGGCCCAGGCGTAAAACGAGCCCTCGGGGTCGTACTCGGAGAACTTTCTCCAGAGCACGACGCACGTGTCTTGGAACACCTCTTCCGCGTCCGACGAGTTGAACACGAGCGTCGAGATGAACTCGAACACCCGGCGCGAATGTTGCGAGAACAGTCGCAAAAACTCAGTATGCCGCTCCTGCTCGGAACTGTCGGATTCGAAATCGGATGTGGTCAAGGCAATACGCTCCGTCGCGACGACGTCCGTTCTCTTGGGAACTCTGCCAATGGGGTCCGCCGCACTTGAGACCCTCTCAGTTGTGACCGGCCAAGCGCACTCCGTCCAGGCGCGCAGCCGACGGATGCCGAACACGGGATCGCCCGAAATTGCAAGGTTCCACTGTGTATCACCCGAGGGACCGAGCCTTTTGCGGCGAATCCCGCCAGAAAGACGCTCAAGCTCAACCGACTGCCGCTGGGGCTCCCCTCTGGGAGCGACCAGACGCTTTCGGGGAAACTTTCTCGTTTTTTTTGCGTAATTGTCGCGAAAGCGAGGGCCGGTGTGGGGATTAACAGATAGCCCGAAGGTCTACCGACCTGCAGGCAAGACATGATCGGTCGGTTCCGACTGGGTCGGAGCGGGGTTTCGCGAGGGCAGACGCGAATCCGGCGACCGTCACAAGGCGTTTCCCAGCCCTCCCGGCTGCTTTTTGGCTTGGCTGCTCCGTCTGCCCGTTCACTTCGGCCGATTTTGCTTGTCTGAATCGGCAAGTCGTTTGCGGTTGGCCGCAGGAGCCCGCACCGGCCAGGGCTGGCGATGGCGTCGACGACCCGGTCCCCAGTCTGTTGCCTCGTAAGTACTTGGTTCAGGACGGCAAGCAGCAGTCAGGTGCAGGAAACGGAGCAGGGCAGCGGCGATCGATGCGGTTTTCTCTTTCTTCCTTTCAGCAGTGAGGTCTCGTCTCATGAGAATGACAAATTGGATTTCCGGTTGCGCCCGGGTCGCCATGACCCTGGCGGCGATCGCCACGTGCATCCCCGGCGCTCGCGCCGCCCTGACGTATTTGGACGCCTCGAAGGACAATACCGGTCCGCTCTCGGCCTTCACTGCCGGCACGAACGGTCAAGCCGACGATGACCTCTGGACGGTCCGAACGGGCTTCTCCGTCGGCAGCACCTTTATTCAGTCGGGCGACGGCAACGGCGAAGACTCTCCGGAACTGACCACGACGATCACGGGCCTCGCGGCGAACTCCCCCTATCGGGTCTACGTCCATTTCTGGGACGGCAGCGGCACGGCTCCCGACTGGAACATTCGGGCTGGCTTCACCTCCAGTCCCGGCGGCAACACTCTGTTCGCCAACCCGACTGACGCGCCCGACCTGGGAGCCACCCCGGCCGTGCTCGCCAGCACGCTCGCTTACGTGAACCCGCCGACTCCCTTCACCGAGAGTGACCGGACGCAGTTCGCCGGGCTCGTTGGCATCGCCTTGTCGGACGGCAGCGGCAACCTGAACGTGTACATTGACGACCTTCCTTCGCAGATCGGCGTGAACAACCGCACGTGGTACGACGGCGTCTCGTACGAACTGGTCCCCGAACCGACCGGGGCGATGCTCGCCATGATCGGCGGTGCGTTCGGCTTGGTCGCCGCCCGGCGGAGGAATCGCAAGTAGATCGGATCTTTTTGGAGTTGAATCGCTCGGCCGGCGGGCCCTCCGCGGTCCGCCGGCCGACATTCCAACAGAGAGACAAATCAGGCACACGCAGAGACACGTCAGGGCCACGAAGGTATCCCTTTTTCTCGGGCCGCCCCTGCGGCGGATCCCGACGGCATGAGGAGCGGACAGGATGAGGCGACGAGGATTTACGCTGGTCGAATTGCTGGTGGTGATCGCCATTATCGGGGTCCTTGTTGCGCTCTTGCTGCCTGCGATCCAGGCCGCTCGGGAGGCGGCGCGGCGGACGCAATGCGTCAACCAAATCCGTCAACTCGTGCTCGCCTGCCACAATCATCATGACGCCATGAAGCGTCTGCCGTCGGCGGGGGACCAAGTCGTCGCCAACTCGGCTCACCAGGCGACCGGGTTGAGTTGGCTGGGTCAAATTCTTCCCTATCAGGAGAACGCCGTCCTACGCGACCTGATCGACGACAGCGTCCCCTGGTTCCACGCCAACAACGACTTGGCCGAGCAGACCCCTGTCCCGCTGTTCAACTGCCCCTCCACCGGGGGCGAACTGAGCGTCTTCACCTCGACCCCGGGCAACACGTCCGTGTTCGTCGAATTCTCGCCGTTGCGGGCTCACTATGTCGGCAACATGGGGGCCAAATCGTCCTGCGATCCCGCTTCAGCGGCTTATCCCGACTCCGGCTACACGATGCTCGTCCGTCGGGAGGGAGCCAGCGAGAGCGGCGGCTTGGCATCCAACGGGTCGATCGTCTTCAATGGCAAGATTCAGTTCCGAAACTTCGGCGACGGCACGGCCAGCACGCTCATGATCGGCGAATGCTCCTGGGACGCCGGTCCGACTCGCAGCTGGATCGTCGGCACGCTCGACGTCAATAGCGGTCCCGGCGGGGACTATCACGGCTGGCTTTACAACTCGAAGAACGTCCGCTGGCCGATGCACACCGCCTTTCGCGAAAAGCCCGGCGAGACCTACAGCGGATACCTGAGCAACGACGTCAGCCTGGGAAGCCGCCATCCGGGCGGGGCCCATTTGGGCATGGCCGACGGTTCGGCGAGCTTCCGCAACGAGGACGTCGAAATGCGGGTGTTGCGCGCCCTGGCCACCCGCGACAACGCGGACGACGTCGCCCAGCCCGATTCGACCTGCACCTCCGGCGGCGGCGGTTCGGGGCGATAATTACAACCTTGATCTCCCCCCGAGCCGGCGGGCGTCAGCCCCCGGAGCGACAAAAACGCGATTCCAATTACAATCAAAGTCATACCAGCCAAGGCGAACACAGTGTCGGGAACAACGCGTTGGCAGTACCTGCTCGCGGCCGCGGCCATCGGTTGGTCCGGCTGCAGCGGCGGCGGCGACGGCCTTGCGTCGGTCAAGGGACAGGTGCTGCTCGACGGCAAGCCCTTGACGGCCGGCGTCGTCGTGACGATGCCCGAGAAAGGACGCGGCGCCCGCGGCGAGATCGATTCCGAGGGGCGATTCGTCCTGACCTCGGGCGAGTTGGGCGCCGGGGCGACGATCGGAACTCACCGGGCGGCCGTCATCGCCGTCGAGGAGTCGGCGACGTTCAACCCCGAGGCCCCGAGGAAACTCCTCGTCCCGCAGCGGTACTCCGTCGCGGAGACGTCGGGACTGGTCATTCAAGTCGAATCAGGCAAAGTCAACGAGGCGGTCCTCAATCTCTCGTCGCGGCCCGAGCGGTAGCGACGAGTTCCACGGAACTTTTTTTTCAGAAGAGAAACTTCTCAGAAGCGATTCGCCTATCGCCGTCGCGCGATCGTTGCGGCGATCGCCGGGGCAGCGCGGCGGTAGGCGATCTTGTTGCGTTGTTCTCATGTCTTGCGGCCCGCGGCGGGCCATGGCGTTCGACCGGCGGTCGACGCCCGTCAACCACGCTCACCAGTGAAGTGCCATCCAGCACGCTTGAGGGGGAAGAGACGATGATCGGACGGTCAATTACGGAATTCAGGACGGAATTCGGATCAGTCGCGATTCGGCGGACGCGACGAGTCGCGGCCTGGGCGGCGGCGCTCGCCATGGCGCTCGGCTGCGTCGGTACGGCCGACGCAGCGGACATCACGCTCTCTGCCAGCGACGGTTTGGGGACGTCTTCGTTCAACACCGGGTTGAACTGGCCGGGGGCCGTGGCCCCGACCGCCGGGAACAACTATTTCACCGGCAGCAACATCCTGCGGACCCCAGCCGACGGAGCGAGCCACGTGTTCGCCGGCGATTCGCTCACTGTGAATACCGCCAGCGGCACGGTGGCCGATTACTCCACGGGTTTGCTCTACAAGGGGACCGGCAACGCCGGCGTCATCACGATCAACAACCTGATCCTGAACAGCGGATTGATCTCGCACGCCAATGGGACGGGCGACCTGTTTCAGCTTGCCGGCAACATCAACGTCGTCGCCCCCTCGACGATCTACGCCAAGCAAGGCTCGATCACCATCAGCTCGGTCATCAGCGGCTCGGCCAATCTGACTGTCCCCGCCACCGACGACAACGGCAACGGCAATTTTGAATTGCGGCTGCTGACGCTCACCGGCGCCAACACGTTCACCGGCAATACGAGCGTCGCCGGGCGGTTGCGGGTCTCCAGCACGGGAGCGCTGAAGTTCACGATCGGCGCCAGCGGCGTCAACAACAGCGTGAGCGGCACGGGCCGAGCCGAGTTCGGCGGCACGTTCAACTTCGATTTGACCGGCGCCAGCGCGACCCCAGGTTCGAGTTGGACGATCGCCAACGTCGCCACGCAGACGTTCACCAGCACCTTCTCGGTCGCCGGCTTCACCAAGTCGGGCGACTTCTGGACGAACGGCACGTACCTGTTCAACCCGTTCGACGGGACGCTGTCGGTCGCCTCGGCGCCCTTGTCGTGGAACGTCGACGGCGGCGGCGCCTGGAACGTCGGCGGCAACTGGACCGGCGGCGTCGCCCCCGGCGCCTCGGCAAACGTCGTCTTCGGCGGCGTGCTGACCGCGGCCAACGCCCCGGCGACGGTCACGCTGACCGCGGCGGCGTCGGCCTCGCGGATCACGTTCAGCAACGCCAACCAGTACAAGCTCGCCGGTCCCGGCGTCCTCACCCTCAACGGTTTGGCCCAACTCGGCTCGACCAACGGCACGCATGAAATCTCGGCCGTCATCGCCGGGACCGCCGGGTTGGTGAAGACCGGCGGCGGCGGCATCACGCTCTCGGCCGACAACACCTACACGGGGCTCACGGACGTCCAGGGAGGCGCGCTCCGTCTCGCTCGCGTCGGTTCGGTCGACGGCAACGCGACCGTCGCCGCCGGCGCCACGCTGGCCTTCGTCGGCGACTCGCTGGGAGGCGGCTACAACGGCGTCTTCGCCGGCGACATCGCCGGGGCGGGCACGGTGCTGATTGACGGCTCGCTGACCACCGAAACCGTCACCTTCAGCGGCGCCAAGAGCTATTCGGGCCAAACGACGATCAACGGCGGCACGCTCGCCGTCAGCAACGCCGGGGCGCTGGGCGTCTCCGACGGGACCGTCGCCTCGCGCACGTTGCTCGGCGGCAACGAGCAGAAGGGCCAGTTGGCGTTGTCGGGCAACATCAACGTCGGCAACGAACTGTTGGTCCTCGCGGCTCGCGAGTTGAGCGCCGCGAATTCCCCCCACGTCGTCAGCACCGGCAACAACTCCTGGGCCGGCAACGTCAAGGGCGAAGTCGGCGGATCGCAATACAACCTCGTGTCGAACTCCGGCACGCTCACCCTGGGGGGCGTCATCTCCGCCCCTGACAGCGGTACGCGGAACTTCGTCTTCAGCGGAGCCGGCAACTTCAACGTGACCGGCAAGATCACCGATCTGGGGTCCAACGCCGACGGCACGTTGCCCCCGGCGCCGACCAATGCCGTGAGCAGCGTCAGCGTCATCAAGCAGGGGGCCGGCACGCTGACCATCGGCACCGCGACCAACCTTCAGGACGACTACTGGCTGGGCAACACCATCGTCGAAGGGGGCACGCTCCGCGTCCTCTCCGACGGCGCCAACAACGGCGAACTCTGGAGCCCGCTGATCGCCGTCCGCGCAGGCGCGACGTTCGACGTCACCCACTTCGGCACTTACGCCCTGCAGGAATTCCAGCGGCTGGGCGGCGCCGGCACGGTGCTCGCCACCGGGAAGACCGTCGAGGTCTATGACGACAACTCGATCGCCCCCGGCGACAGCGTCGGCACGCTGACCATCAACGGCGCCATGACCCTCAACGGCGGCAGCGGCGGCGGGGCCCTCCAGTACGAACTGGGGAGCACGACCACCGTCGGCGGAGTCGTCAACGACCTTTTGAACGTCACCGGCGCCCTGACCGTCAACGGGTCGCCGACGATGAACCTTGACATTACTCCGGCCGACGGCGGGCTGGCCACCGGCACGTACCGCTTGATCTCGCACGCCGGCGGCACGACGTCGCTCGGCGGGATCACGCCTCGCGTCCTCAATCCCGCGGGCAATCCGCTGACGATTCGCCAGAGCTTGGCCGTCAGCGGCGCGACCGCCGGGCAGGTGAACCTCGTCGTCTCCGGCAGCAAGGCCAATCTCACCTGGACCGGCGCCGGCGGCACGGCCTGGGACTTGAACAACACCGCGAGTTGGTCCGGCGGCGACACCCGTTACTTCGATCTCGACAGCGTCACGTTCAACGACACGGCCGGGGCGAATACGACGGTCGACATCTCCTCGTCGTCGGTTTCGCCGGCGTCGATCGCGCTGACCAGCGCCGCCAGCCGCACGTTCACTTTCACCGGCACGCAGGGCGTTCAGGGGAGCGCCCCCGTCTCGCTCACCGGCAATGTGACTGCGGTGCTGGCCAACGCCAATAACAACCTCACCGGCACGATCAGCGTCGGCGCCGGAACCACGTTGCAGCAAGGCAACGGGTCGAGCACCGGAACGACGATCTCGACCGGAGTCGTCAGCGGCGCCGGCACGATTCGCGTCGATTCCGGCACGCTGCAGCTCAGCGGCGCCAACACGTTCACCGGAGCGGTGGTCGTCAACGGCGGCGTGCTGAACATGGATTCGGCCACCGCGCTGGGAACGACCGCAGCCGGCACCACGATCAACGCCGGCGGAACGGTGCGCTCCAACAGCGACGCCTACACGACCAGCGAACCGTTCACCCTGAACGGCGGCGCCCTGGCCGTCGGCGGCGGGGCCTCCGCGGCCCTCACGCTGGCCGGGCCGATCACCGTCAACGCCGGCGGCGGCACGTTCCAGGTCGACGGCGGCGGCGGCGACGACGCCCTGACCGTGACTAGCGCCATCGGCGGCGCGGCGGCCGGAGCCGTCAACGCCAACATCGACGGCGGCTCGCGCATGACCGTCGCCGGGGCTGTCAGCAACAACGGCGCGCTCAACAAGAACGGCACGGGCGTCTTGGCACTCGCCGCTTCGGCGACCGTCTCGTCCCCGCTCGTCAACGTGAGCAACGGTTCGCTCGACGTCACGGCCCTGGGGACCTTCGTCGTGGCCAACGGGCAGACCCTCAGCGGGTCGGGCGGCGGCGTGGTGACGGGCAACGTCAGCGCGGCCAGCGGTTCGACGATTCGCGTCGGCTCCGCCGGCATGCCGACCCAGTTGGTCTACCAATACCTCGACGCCACCCACGGCGTCGGCGGCAACACGACCCTTTCCAGCGGAGCTACGTTTGAACCGACGACCAACCCCGACTGGCAGCTTCGCACCGCGTTGGGCAACAACGGCACGATCTATCAGGGCGGCAGCGACGATCCCGCCTCGGCGCCTGAACTGAAGTCGACCATTACCGGCCTCACTCCCGGCGCAACCTATACGGTGTACGCCAATTACTGGGACGCGACCGGTTCGCAGTGGCAGATCCGGGCCGGGACGACCTCAGGCGCTTTGACCTTGTACGACTCGCCTGACGACGCCGTCGCCGGCGCCGTCGACGGGATCAACACCTCGACCTTGTTCTACGCGACCGCTCCTCTGCGGACCGAAGGGAACCGGACCATGTACGGCGCCCCCATGGGCAACATGGTCGCCGACGTCAACGGGCACATCGCGGTGTTCATCGACGACGGCGGCAACGCCTCGGTCGGCGACGGTCGCACGTGGTACGACGGCTTGAGCTTCAGCGACGGCTCGACCGCCGCGATCAGCCAAACGATGACGGTCAGCGGCGATCTGACCCTCAACGCCGGGTCGACGCTGGCGATCGACATCTCGACTCCCTCGGCGCACGACAAGCTGAACGTCACGGGCAACCTTGCCGCCGGCGGGACGTTGGCGGTGTCGCTTCAGGCGGGGTCGCCGACCCTTGCCGCGGGGAACGTGTTCGACATCCTTGATTTCGCCAGCGCGAGCGGGTCGTTCAGCACGGTCAGCCTGCCGAGTCTGACCGGCGGGTTGAGCTGGGATACGTCGAGTCTGCTGACCACGGGCCAGTTGAGCGTCGTCGCCGGCGGTTTGCCGGGCGACTTCAACTCGGACACCAAGGTCGACGGCAGCGATTTCCTGGCTTGGCAGCGTAATCCGGGGGTCGGCAATCTGAGCGATTGGCGAACGAACTACGGCGCAGGCGTCGGCCCCGCGACTCCCGCGGTCGGGGCCGTGCCCGAGCCGTCGACGCTGATCCTGGCTGCCTGTCTGATGGGCGCGACGGTCGCCGCCAGCCGACGCCGTCGAGGCTGCTGACGAGCTCCGCTTGACGAACGCCGATTCGCTCAGCGGCGGGCGCGCTCCGCCCGCCGCTGGGTCGTCGGCTCGCTTTTCGCCGAGTTGCGGCGCCTCGTTTCACGCTCGTCGCCGCAACAAAGATTACTAGCTCAGTCTCCTCTGGGAACTGCACGATGACTTGCCGCTCGAAGTGGTCCCTCGGGACGACCATGCTCCTGCTCGCGATGCTTGCCGGCGAAGCGACCCAGGCCGCCATCCTCTCGCAAAAGCGCGGCTTTGCCGACACCGGAGCGGGTTACTCGAATCTGCAGGCGACCGGGGCCGGATGGTACTACACCTGGGGGCTCGGGGCCGGCAATCCGGGCAACTTCGACGCCAAGCACTATCCCATGTTTTGGGGAGGCTGGGCGGTCAACCAAACGAACATCAACAACGTCAAGGCCGCCAATCCCGAGTACGTTCTCGGCTTCAACGAGCCGGAGCGGTCCGATCAGGCCAACATGACGGTCTCCCAGGCGATTTCCTCGTGGACGACCCTTCACAACGGTTTCGCCGGCACGGGGATCAAGCTTGTCAGTCCCGCGGTTTCCGACACGTCTGGCGGTCAAGCGTGGCTGTCGAGCTTCATGAGTCAGGCCAACTCTCAGGGCCTGCGGGTCGATGCCGTCGCATTTCACTGGTACGGAGTCAGCAACCCCGACAACCCCGCCGGAGCGGCCAGTTCCTTCCTCAGCCGGGTCGATTCGTACTACAACTCGTACGGCAAGCCGGTGTTTATCACCGAGTTCGCGATCCACGACTGGGGGAACGCCTACTCCGACGCGGCGATCATCGAAGCGAACCGCCAGTTCCTCGACATCGTGATCCCCGCGCTCGATTCGCGCAGCTACGTCGCCGGGTACGCGTGGTATCACTGGTTCAGCGACGCTCGGCTCTACAACGGCAATCCCCCCGTGCCGACGCCGATGAGCTACGCCTACACCGGCGTCCTGAAGAGCGGGCAGAGCGAGAATATCGCGGGCCGCACCCTGGGCGAGCACGTCGCCTATTTGGCCGGCGGTACGCTGCAGCAGAACGGAGCCGTTCCCGGAGTCGTTCGCTACATCAACGCCCTGGAAGGCACGAGCACGGTCACCGGCACCTCCAACTGGAACATGACTACCGACAACTGGATTCGCATTCAGCCCGGCGCCACGTTGCGGAAGTCGGGCGCCAACGCCATGGGGATCCTCGGCGGCAGCGTCACGAACAACGGGTTATTTGAAATCGCCGAGGGGACCTTTCAACTCGGCTCCTCGATGACCGGCTCCGGCAACGTGCTGGTGAGCGGCGGCACGCTCGCCCTCACCGGCCGCGGCCAGATGTCGACGGCTCCCCGCATCGAGATCAAGTCGGCCGGCACCTTCGACGTGTCTCTGCAATCAAGCCCCTTTACGGTCTCGCCAGGGCAGACTCTGCACATGCGGCGTTCGTCGCAGGCGCTCGGCAGTTTGGCTGCGGGGAACGGGTCGCAGATCACGGGCGCCGCCAGCGTCTCGGGCGACTTGTCGCTCCTGGCCGGGTCCGTCGTCCGCATCGGCGACGACGGCTCAGGGGCCCCGCGCCGGGTCAAGATCGACGACTTCGAGAGCTACGCGCTAGGCAACGTCCGCGACGTCGCCAGTCCCCCTTGGACGGCCCACGAAAACACCAGCTTGATCGACATTGAGAGCTACGGCGGCGGCAAAGTGCTCACCTACGGCTGGGCCACCAATTTCCGCGGCGGGTCGCGCACCCTGCCGGAGGAGGCGATCCTCGAAAACTCGGAGTCCGCCACCTACTTCTTCCGGTTCAACTCCAAGACCGACGTTCCCAATCACAACCTCGGCCTCGGCGACAAAGCGACGACGGCCACCGCCGACTTCGGCGACTACGAAGCTCAGCTTCGCATCAAGCAAGGAACCTCCGCGGGGACGGTTGCGATCGACGCCCGCAACGGCGGCGGCTTTTCGGCCACGCTCGCCAGCGGGCTGGCGCTCAACGCTTGGTACAACGTCTGGATGGTCGTCGACCAAGCGACCGACACCTACGACGTGTACATGAATCAGGGAGACGGCGACGCGACGGCGGGCAACAAGCTCAATGCCTCTCCGTTGGCGTTCCGCAACGGCACATCCGACGACCTGAACGTGTTTCTCGCCCTGGCCGGTTCCGCGCCGGTCGACAACGGCGTGCGCGTCGACGATCTGTTCTACTTCAAGGGTCTCGACCTGACGAACCCGCTCACCGGCTACGATCCCGAGCACACCTGGTTCGCCGACGTCCTGGCCGTCGGGGGCAACTATTCTCAGGCGACCGGCTCGGTGCTCGAAATCAACCTGTTCGACCCGGCGTCGTACGACGTGCTGTCGATCGCGGGGCATGCCGCGTTGGGGGGCGAGTTGCGCGTGACGATGGCGTACGGCGCCCCGGCGCCGCAGGCGGGCGACGTATTTCAGGTTCTCGAGTTCGACTCCGCAAGCGGCGCCTTCGATCTGCTGACCCTGCCGGCGCTTGACCCCGGTTTGGCCTGGAAGACCAGCGACTTGGCACTCACCGGCGAGTTGCAGGTCGTGCCGGTCGTGCCCGGCGACTTCAATCATGACGGCGTCGTCGATGGCGTCGATTTCCTCGCCTGGCAACGCGGCGAGTCCCCCATGGCGGGGAGCTCCGAAGACTTGGCAAGCTGGCAGGCAAACTTCGGCGCCGGCGGTCAACCTGGCGCCGCCGCCGCCGTGCCCGAGCCAAGCACGCTGGCGCTGGTCGCCCTGGCGGCGCTTGCGGCGCTCGCCTCCGGCCGTGGCCGCCATGCGCGTTAGTTCGCGCTGAACTGCGGCTCCGCTCGTGAATTCACTCGACGTCCTCGCCGATTGGGGGGTCGAATCTGGCGCACGGCAACCTGCTTGGGCGCGGCAGTTCCCCTGCCCGCCCGGATTGGTTCGTGGACAGTTCGCTCCGACGGGACCATAATCGGTGACCGACTCGTATGCGGCGCCGCGAGTCGTGTCTGGCGCCGCGGTTCTCGCCGATTGCGGGGTTGATCGATGCGCCTTCGTCTGCGGATTGCCCGTGTTGCGTTTCTTGCGGCTTGCGCCGTCGCTCCCGCTCTCGCGGCGGCCCGCACCTGGACCGACTCGACCGGTGCTTACACCGTCGAGGCCGATCTCATCGCCTTCGACGAAAAGACCGCCGTCCTTCAACGGGGCGACCATCATCTGGTCGAAGTCCCGCTGGAGAACCTCTCCCCGGCAGATCGCGATTACCTGACGAGCAAGGAGGCTCAAGACCGCTCCGCCGAAGTGACGGGAGCGATGCAAATTTGGACGACCCGCCACGGCAAGAAGGTCGAGGGACGCATCGTCGACTACGTCGAGCGCGACGTGACGCTCCACCGCCGGCGCGGCAAGCTGTACGTCAACGATCGAACGTTCGACAACCTGCCTGAGGTCTATCAACGGATCGTCGAGCGAATCGTCGAGCACTTCGATGAAACGACGATCGAAACTCGCGTCGACTTGAACCGTTGGGTCGCTCGCCAGAAGGGCAAGCCCCGTACGTTCCACTGCGAAGGGGTCGTCATCGAACTGGCCAATGGCGACGAGTACGCGGCGCCGTTCTTCCTGTTCGCGGAGAGAGATCTCGACCTGCTGCAGCCCGGCTGGCAGGAGTGGACCAAGTCGCAGAGCGACGAAGAATCGCGGGCCAGCGCCGCGTTTCGGTTGCAGGCTCTGGCGGCTGCGAAGCATCGCGATCAAGAAACCGATCGACAAATCGCCCGCTTGCAACTGGCGGCTCAGGCGGTCAATGCGGGCATCGTCGCGCTGTGGGAGGTGACGCTGTATCCCGGACGCGGGATTGCCGGTCCGCCGATTTGGGCCGTGTTTCCCGGCCGCAGCAGCGCCGACGCCGTCCAAGCTGCGCTTGCGAACAACCCGGGCTACGTCGTCGGCCCGGTGCGACGAGTCTCGCGCTGAGTGCAGTTCATTGGCGGCTAGAATCCGTCCCCCGCCAACTCGGATGCGATTGCGGCCCGCAAATCTTCGCGCGATCGGTAGTAGTCGACCGTTGCGTCGACGACCAGCATTTGGGCGTCGGCGACCGATTGTTCGCGCAAGTAGATCATCAAGATGTTGCTGCTTCCTTCGTCGAACAGCCGCCACTCGGCCTTTTCCATTTGGATTGCCAGCTCGACGTTGCGGCGGGCTTGCTTCAACTGGATGTAGTCGGCCGTGAGCGCCGTCATCGCGCTGCGTACGTCCGCGGCGATCTTCTGTTCGACCAGCCGCCTCTTAGCCGAGATCTGAGCCAGCTTTCCCTGGGCGGACTGCATCTTGCCTTGGGCTGCGCGCCGCTGGAACGGCACATCGAGCAGCATCCCCGCTTCGAGTTCGAATTCCGACTTGTCGCGCTTCGGGCTGGTCGGTTCGCCGACGTCCTGCGACGCGGTCATCACCCCGTCGATCGCCGGCAGCATGAGGTTCTGAGCCTGGCGCACCTCGACCGACGCCTGCTGACTGGCGTTGGCCAACAGCCGCACCTCGGGCCGCAGGGACAGGGCCTGGGCGATCTGACTCGCCAGTTGCTTTGAGTCGGGCTCTTCAACTGGCGGGAAATCCGCCGGCAGGCGTTCGGGGCCCGCCAGCAACGGCGTTCCGTCGGGGGAACGCAGGAAGATCGACAGTTTGATCGCCGCCTGCTGCAACTTGCGATCGGTCGCGACGAGTCGCGCCCTGCGCGAGACGATCAGCCGCTCGTTGTCGACGAGTTCAATTCCCTTCACGCTCCCCAGCTCGACGCTCTGGCGGAGTTTGACCTGCCGCGTTTCCGCGATCTCGAGCATCGACCGAGCGATTTCGACCTGCCGTCCCGCCGCGATCCAATCCCAGTAGGCGATCGAACCTTCGCGAACTGCGGCGATGATCTCCATTTGCACAAGCGGTTCAGCCGCCGCTTGCTGCAGCCGAGTCTTGAACACCGCTGCGCGCCGCTTGTCGATGTCCCGATCGCGGAGAAACGGCATCGCGAATCCGGTTTTGAACTCGCCCCCTTTGTTCGTCTCGCGCTCGAGGTACCACGGTTCGAACACGCCGCGCCCCAGGCGATAACCGCCGAAGACTTGCCCGCCCCCCCAGGTATACTGCTTGGCGCCGAGCCCGTAGCGATAGTTCTCGTAGTACCCGGGCGAATCGGCGAGCGCTTCGCCGACGATGTTCAGATCGAATTCGCCCATCGCCTCCAGGGCTTGTCCCGCAGCAATTTGCCGCTCGCGCGCCGCCGCCTCGATCCCGGGATAATTCGCGTAGATGGCCTGGACGACGTCGTCAAGCGCAAGCGACTCCTCGGCGACTTGCGGCTCGATCGACTCGAAGTCGTCCCCGATCGGCGGCAGCGGCTCGACGACTTCCGCGGCCGGGTTGACGAGCGGGTCGGTTTCGCCCTTCTCCGCAGCCTGATACGCGACTTGGCGCACCGCGTCCGCAGGCGGAGACACTGCCGATACGTCGCTCGACACGACGGGCTTCTCGGGCGCAGCGACTTGGGCGGCCGGTTGCGCCGCGGGCTCGGTCAAGGCGTGAGGAGGCCCCGCCTTGCAACCGACGTACGCAACGGACGCTAGCGTCGCCAGCAGGGTGGCCGCTCGGTTCTTCATCAAAGCTTGAGCTTCGGTTTCTTGACGTCGTCTTTCCCGCCCTTGTCCATGTCCTTCGGCGCCTTGGACGAGACGACTGGCGGAAAACCGTTCATCTGTCGCCAAACCTCGTAGCCGAGCGTTACCTGTTTTAGCAGGACCCACCCGTTTGCCCGAACTCCCTGGCGAAGATAGCTCGTGTCGGGCCACCCGCCGGCGTCGTGGGGATCAGGCAGCACGAGCACGCGGAATTGCCCGCTGCCGTTGTCCGTGGCGTCGACGATGACGACTTCGCCCCCGAAGGTGCCGACCGCCACCGACGGCCAGCCGGCAAACTGCACCGCGGGCCATCCCTCGAATTGCAGCCGCACGTGTCGACCCGGCGAGATCAACGGCGCGTCGTTCCCCGACACCCACAATTCGACTGCTCGTTGGGCGTTCTCCGGCACAAGCACGAACAGCGGGTCGCCTTGCTTGACAATTTCGCCCCCCTCGTTGACCAACAATCGCACAATCGTGCCGCTGCGCGGCGCGGTGATGATCTGGCTCTGTTGAGTGGCGAGCTTCCCTTCGACTTCAGTGAGCTCCTTGCGCGCCAGTGCGACGTCGCCTGCGGCTTTCTGTTGTTCGGCTCGAGCGGCTTCGATGTACCCGGTCGCCTCGCGACGCTTCTGTTCAAGCTGCGACTTCTTGGCGCTTAGCGAGCTCTTGGCCGAAGTGATGTACGCCTCGGCCTGTCGCAGCTTCGCCTGCGCCTCGCGGTGCTGTCGTTCGGCGATTTCGACGTCCTGTTTCGAGGCCAATTGCGCCGTCAGCAGTTCGCGTTGCCGATCGAAGTACGCCTTCGCTTGGCTCTCGGCGGCGATTGCCGCATTCAGGCCTTGCACCTCGGCCTCGATCTTTTGCTCGGCCATCACGACTTCCTGAGCGGCCGCTGCGATTCCCAGCTCCTGAGCTTGCATGACCGCCGTGTACTTGTCGCTGTAGGCGCGCGCGACCTCCTCCGAGGCCGAAAGTTTTTCGTGGGCGGCTTCTCGCTGCAGCGCCAAGCGATCGAGCGCCGCCGGGTCGACGTCGCGCAGCTCGACGATCTCCTGCCCCCGTTCCACGCGGGCGCCTTCGCGAATTCCTTCTCCCCACTTGAACACCCGCCCCGAGATGTTCGCCTGAATCGTCTGCTGCCGCTCCAGCGGCGCATATGCGACGACTTGCCCGCTCCCCTTTACCGACTGCTGCCACGGCGCGAACAACATGGCCGCGATCATTGCCAACAGCAGGACCACGAGCGCATTGGCGATGCGCCGCGGGATGCGCGGCGAGACGATCAATCGCAGCACCGGGAGATTCGCCTGCAGCAGTTCGCCGGAAGGTTGGCTGGTGAGCATGGTCAGTCTCCTGCGCCTGGCTCGTCGCGTCCGTTCAGAGGGAAGCGGCGATCCGATTGGCTGGGATCAAGGTTCACGACGCGCGACAGGGCTGCGGCGACCTCGCGCCGCCCCGTGGAAATGATCAACGTCAGCTCGCCTGCGGTCGACGACAGACGGGGGAGAATTGTCGCCAACATGGGGTCGGGCAGGCCGTCGAGCAGGCCGTCGATCAGCAGCATTCGCGGGTTCCCGGCGAGCGCCCGGGCCAGCATCAGACGAACGTGCTGGTCGTAGGACAGTTCGTGCCCGCCGGTGGTGACCGAGGCGTCCAGCCCTTCGGGCATCGCCAGCAGTTCGTCACGCAATTCGACCGTGGCGAGCGATTGTCTCACCCGCGCTTCGGTGGCCTGGGGCCGACCGAGGTGCAGGTTCTCGGCGATCGAGCCTTCGAAAATCTCGATTCGCCCGACGAGGGCCGCCTGATCAAGGATCGAATCGATCCTCAGCCGCCGCGCGTCGAAGCCGTCGAGTTCCACGTACCCCGAGGCCGGCGCCCGCAAGCCGACGATCGTCTCTAAGAGCCGGGTCCGGTCGGATGCGGCGCCGCCGACCAGAACGGCTTGCTCGCCAGGAGCGAGTCGCAGATTTGCGGCCGACTTTGACAGTCCCCCGGCCGACTCCACCCCCACGGAGTTCAAGGCGACGGAGATCCCCCCGCCGCGGACCGGCAGATCGACCCCTTCGCTGCGATTGATCGGCATGTCGAACAGGTATCCCAGCTTGTCGGCCGCGGCCACGACGTCGTAGTAGCTCTCGACATGCTTGCCGATCTTGGCGAACGAGCCGACGATCACGGTGACGATCAGTTCCGCGGCCACCAATTGGCCGAGCGTCAGCTCGCCTTGGATGACGAGCCATCCCCCCAGCCCGAGCAGGACTGTGCTGGCGATCGCCTGCAAGCCAAGCGCGGCGACGATTTGCCGCATCAGCACGCGGAAGTGGGCCTGCCGGGCGAGCAGGTAGTTCGTCACCTGCCGGTCGGCGACGTCGAGGGCGAACTTCATCGAGCTGCGCCCGTGGAAGGTCGTGCGATGGCGGGCCAGTTCCTGCAACCACGCTGCGGTGCGGTACTTGTATTTTGACTCGTCGACGGCGCTCTTCACGGCGCCGCGTCCCAACACGAGCACGATGCCCGCTACGATCGCCAGCAGGATGAGGTCGAACCCCAAGAGCAGGGGGTGATAAAACGCGATCACTGTCATGCCGACGAACGTTTGCAGCGCAAGCGCGACGCCGTCCAGCAACAACTGCGAGGTCACCTTCTGCACGGTCACCACGTCGAAAAACCGATTGACGAACTCGGGGCCGTAGTGGTGATCCCAAAACTCGGTCTGAACGCGCGGCAGACGCTGCGACAGATCGGCGCTGACCCGAACGTAGATCCGCTGCTGAATGATCTCCGCAATGTAAGTTTGCAGGGCTCGCAGGGCCGCCGAAAAACCGAGGAACACTAGCAGAATCACGGCTAGCACGACGACCGGCTGCAGCAGTCGGCCGAACGCCACCGTGTTGACGAGCGCCTCGACGGCGATCGGCGTCGACAACGTCAGCAGCCCGACCACGACGGCGAACACCAGAATGACCCCGATGTCGCCGCGATCGGGGCGCAGCAGCCCCACGAAACGCGACAGGGGGGACCGCGAGCGATCTGCCGGCGGTTCGCAGGGCAGCAAGCCTTGCAGGGAGATCCAGTCGAGCGGTTCGTCCGACGCCCCGATGCGCTGGCCCAATTCCTTCGGCGTAATCCAGTGAGCGTGGTCGGGATCGTGCGACGAAACGACCTCGAGCTTGCCGCCGCGGTGGTCGACGACCAACAGCCATTCAAGTTCCCCGGCGTCACTGGCCGAGATTCGGGCCAGCGGGGCGCCTCCTCTGACCAAACCGATCGCCGCCTTCAAGTCGAACTGCAACTGGTCGGCCCGCAGGTTCAGTTCGGGGGCGATCTCCGTCAACGCATCACGCCAGCTCTCCGGCGTCGCATCGGGCGCTTGAAGCAGCGCAGAAGTCAGGCCACGTCGGGTCCGCCCCCGGTCAAGAGGCATGGAGATCCAACGGCAGGCGGCGTCGAGCATTTCGACGAGCCGCGTCGCCGTATCCGAGGCATGAGGCTGTGCATCAAGGCCGGCATCGTTCGTCATGGCGCGTCGAGCAAGCAAGGATGTTGCGAGGAGCAGCGGCCGCGGCCCTCGAGAGTCGCAACCCGATGAGAATTACCGTTTTTGCGACTGTCGAAGGCAGGCCTTCCATCGTTCGTCGCATTTCGCGACTCGCCAAACGCCATAGGGTCTATTGTCCAATGACTCGGGGGGGGCGCAGACCGCGCTGCAGGCAGCCGGCGACGCCGCTGCCTCGCTGTTGGGGTTCCCGATTTGTCCGCGTTCCGAGTTTTCGACGCTGGTTCGTTCGCCGCGGCAGGCCGCCGATCCCATTGACTGTACTGAATCTAGACATTCGTCTGAAAGGGCAATCGACGCTGAGAATCGACCGTTCGACCGCAAACGGCGGGGATGATCAACCACGACGTCGCTTGCGTATCTCGGCTGCCGATGGCGAGGCGTCCCGCTTGGTGGCCCGTCATCGCGTGCATTTTTCCTTGAACACAGCGGCTTGTCGGCGGCATGGCCGCCATTCCGGCGCTGTCTTGCCGTCTCGCAGACGAAGGTCAGGAGCCGAATTTCCAATCGTCGGACGCCCGCCGTGACCATCGCGCGGCGAGAAGCGTTGAAACCTCCGAGAGCAAAGAGTCGGACACGCCACGGCGAAGGCGGTTCTGCCCCAGCCCGCCAGGGTGAGGCTGGCGCACTTTTTGCTTAACCGTCCTGCAATCCCTCGCACTCACGCCCCGCTGGGGGAACGTTTGTCGCCAGATTCGGGAAAACACGCTAGATTTAGCGACTATCGGCACGGCAGTCGAAAACACCAACAAACGAAGCACCGCTGCCGGGCGGCACGCCGATGCTTCGTTGGCGAGCATCTATGCGCAGAGAATAGGCAAGCAGCGATTCCCTGGGCCAATGTCGGAAGGCGGAACCTCCCATGGCGTACTCATCCCCAAGCTACGACGAGATGTTCATCGACGCCGATGAACCTCGTTCCGCTTGTCGCGGGTTTTGCGAACGACTCAAGACGATCCCCGGCGACGAGCTCAGCACCCGCCAACTCGCGGCGGAAGCGAGCCTGCGGGACCTCGGGATCACCTTCAACGTCTACGGCCACGAGGACGGCGCCGAAAAGGTCTGGCCGTTCGACATCGTGCCGCGGATCCTCGACGAGCGCGAGTGGCAACGGGTCGATCAGGGACTGCGGCAGCGCGTCTCCGCGCTCAACATGTTCGTCGACGACGTTTACAACGGTCGCCGCATTCTGCACGACGGGATCGTCCCCGAAGACCTGATCTTCTCGGCGCCGACCTATCGGCCGCAGCTCGAAGGGTTCAGCCCCGTCAACAAAATCTGGTGCCACGTCAGCGGCGTCGATTTGGTCCGCCACCAGGACGGCACGATCTACGTGCTTGAGGACAACCTGCGCTGCCCCTCGGGGGTGTCGTACGTCCTTGAAAACCGCGAGATCATGAAGCGCACTTTTCCGCAGGTTTTCGAGGGGATGTCGATCGCTCCGGTGGAAGAGTACCCCGAGCGATTGCTGCAAATGCTGCTCGCTTGCGCCCCGCCGAACGCCTACTCGCCGACGGCCGTGGTCCTCACCCCCGGGGTGTTCAACTCGGCTTACTTCGAGCACACGCTCTTGTCGCAGGAGATGGGGGTCGAGCTCGTCCAGGGCGCCGACCTGTTCGTCCGCGACGATCACGTGTTCATGAAGACGACGCAAGGCCCCCGCCGGGTCGACGTGATCTATCGCCGGATCGACGACGACTTTCTCGATCCGCGTCACTTCCGCCCCGATTCCGTCCTGGGGGCGCCCGGGCTGCTCGAGGCTTACCGCCGCGGGAACGTCACGCTCGCCAACGCCCCCGGCACGGGCATCGCCGACGACAAGGCGGTCTACGCCTACGTCCCCCAGATGATCAAATACTACCTGAGCGAGGATCCGATCCTGGAGAACGTGCCGACGTTCTTGTGTTCCGACGAATCGCAGCGCGAGCACGTCATCGCGAACATTCACGAGTTGGTGGTGAAGCCGACCAACGAATCGGGGGGCTATGGAATCCTCATCGGTCCGCATGCCAGTCAGGCTGAACGCGAGGAGTGCGTCGCGCGGGTTCGCAGCAACCCGCGCAATTACATCGCCCAGCCGATGTTGAACCTGTCGACGGCCCCGACGATCGCAAACGGTGCGCTCGCTCCGCGACACGTCGATCTGCGGCCGTTCGTGCTCTGCGGCGAGAATATTTACGTGATGCCCGGCGGTTTGACGCGCGTAGCGTTGAAGGAAGGCTCGATGGTGGTCAATTCTTCCCAAGGCGGGGGAAGCAAAGACACCTGGGTCTTGCGGCTCTCGAACGGACGACTGGCCGCCCCCAGCGCGAATTAGGGGGGCGGGCATGCTGAGCCGGGTCGCCGATTCTCTGTACTGGATGAACAGGTACGTCGAACGCGCCGAAAACGTGGCGCGGTTTCTCGACGTCAATTACAATCTCACCCTCGGCGAAGGGGGCGGGCTGGGGCACCAGTGGTCGCCGCTGGTCAATACCACGGGGGACCATGAGCGGTTCATCGAGCTGTACGGCGAATCGAATCGCGCCAACGTGGTGCAGTTCCTCGCGTTCGACGATCGCAATCCCAATTCGATCATCAGTTGCATCACAAGCGCCCGCGAAAACGCCCGCAGCGTCCGCGAGACGATCACCACGGACATGTGGGAGCAGGTCAACAAGTTCTACCTGCTGGTGCGGGCCGCAGCCCGGGCCCACAAATCGGGAGACAACGCCAACGCCTTCTGCCTGGCCGTCAAGTTGGCCAGCCATACGCTGGTAGGAATCACCTATACCACCATGTCCCACGGCGAGGCGTGGCACTTCCTGCGGATGGGCCGGCTCATCGAGCGGGCCGACAAAACGTCGCGGATCGTCGACGTGCAGTACTATCTGCTCTTGCCGACGTTGGACGACGTGGGCGGTTCGCTCGACGTGGTCCGCTGGTCGGCCCTGCTGCGGTCGACCAGCGCCCTGACGATGTACCGTCGGGTCCATGGCCAGATCCGCCCCGAGCGGGTGGCGGAGTTCCTGATCCTCGACCGCGATTTTCCCAGGGCGATGCGGTTTTGCGTGTTAGGAGCGCAAAATTCGTTACAGCACATCACCGGCACGGCCGCCGGCACGTTCCGCCGCCGTTCCGAGCAGCTTCTGGGCCGGTTCCGGGCGGTCCTCGATTACACGAGCATCGCCGACGTGATTCAGCGGGGAATGCACGAGTACATCGACGATTTTCAGACTAAACTTAATGAAATCGACGACGCCATTCAGACCGATTTTTTCAAGCAAGGCGGGATGAACGAATCGGGGCAGCGTCAGTCGCAGATTTGAGTTGAGAGTTCTTTCCCGCGATGGTCGCAGTCGCTTGCGCGCTGATCGATCTTCGCCCCCACCTTGCTGACCGTGCGCTTCCTCGCCCCCTGTCGGCGCGGCTGGCGCGGCGGAACGGTCCGGCCCCGGAATACCGCCCCGATGAGCATTCGCGTTGCGCTGCACCACAAGACGAGCTACTCCTACGATCGGCTGATCGAAGTGAGCCCGCAAATCATCCGCCTCCGCCCGGCGGTCCATTGCCGGACGCCGGTGCTTAGCTACTCGCTGCGCGTCGCGCCGGAGCAGCACTTCCTCAACTGGCAGCAGGACGCCTTCGGCAACTTCCTGGCCCGCTGCGTCTTTCCCGAAAAAATCGGCTCGCTCTCGATCGAGATCGACTTGGTCGCCGAGATGAAGTCGATCAATCCGTTCGATTTCTTCCTGGAGCCGTACGCCGAGTCGTTCCCGTTTGCGTACGAGGCGGCGGAGCTGGCCGATCTCAAGCCGTACTTTGCGACCGCGCCGGTCGGTCGACTGTTCCACGCATTTCTCGGCTCGGTCGATCGAACGCCGCGCCGGACGATCGACTTTTTGGTCGAATTGAACCAGCGGCTGCAGCACGAGATCAAGTACTTGGTGCGCATGGAGCCGGGCGTGCAAACCCCGGAGGAATCGCTCGAGCGCGGCAGCGGCTCGTGCCGCGACTCGGCGTGGCTGCTCGTCCAGTTGCTGCGCCATCTCGGGTTTGCGGCGCGGTTCGCCTCGGGGTATCTCATTCAATTGGTCGCGGACGTCAAGCCGCTCGAGGGCCCCGAGGGTCCGACCGCCGACTTCACCGATCTGCACGCCTGGACCGAGGTCTATCTCCCCGGCGCCGGCTGGGTCGGGCTCGACCCGACCTCCGGCCTACTGGCGGGCGAGGGGCACCTGCCGCTGGCCTGCACGCCGTCCCCGATTTCCGCGGCCCCGATCACCGGTTCCCACGAGATGTGCGAGGTCGAGTTCGACTTCGCCATGAGCGTGGCGCGGGTCCACGAGGACCCGCGCGTCACCAAGCCCTACACCGAACAGCAGTGGGAGCGGATCGAGACCTTGGGGCACGTGGTCGACGATCGACTCGCCGCCAACGACGTTCGCTTGACCATGGGGGGCGAGCCGACGTTCGTCTCGATCGACGACATGACCGGCGACGAATGGCAAACGGCCGCCGTTGGCCCCACGAAACGACGCCTTGCAGGCGACCTGCTGATGCGGCTGAAGTCGCGGTTCGCCCCCACGGGACTCGTCCATCACGGCCAAGGAAAGTGGTACCCCGGCGAGTCGCTGCCGCGCTGGGCGATGCACAACTACTGGCGGCTCGACGGCGAACCAATCTGGCTCGATCCCGCCCTGTTCGCCGACATCGAAGGGGACTACGGTCACACCGCGGCCGACGCGATGACGTTCATTCGGTCTTTGGCTGAGCGGCTGGCGGTGAATCCTGACCACGCCGTCCACGCGTTTGAAGACGTCATGTACTATACGTGGCGCGAACGACGCCTGCCGGCCAACGTCGACGTGCACGACTCGAAGCTCGAAGACGCCGAAGAACGGGCTCGCATCGCCCGAGTGTTCGAGCAGGGGATCACCCAGCCGGTCGGCACGGTCCTGCCGCTGCAGTTTCGCTGGTGGGAGGAATCTCCCCGTTGGCAAAGCGGCGCCTGGGTCGTGCGCAGCGACGAAATGTTCCTCATCCCCGGCGATTCGCCGATGGGATACCGACTGCCGCTGCAGTCGCTGCTGTACGCGGGGGGCGACGCGGCGGCGGCCGAGTACTACGCCCTCGACCCGCTGGACGCCACGGCCGCGTTGCCCCCCTATCGCGCGCTCCGTCAACGCCGAGACGAGGTCCCCTGGTCGGTCGGATACTACGGCAACGGCGTCGCCGACTCCACGGCCGTCGCGGTCCGCCGGCAGCGGCAATTGACCGCGGTCGGCGCCGACGGAGGCCACGGATTTGCGGGCGGCGACGAGGGCGATTCCGATTCGCACGCCGAAACGCCCGACTCGCCCCGCGCGACCCGCGGCGGCGAACCGTACAAAGTCGACGGCTGGTACGGCGACCCGAGCGACGTCGTGCGGACCGCCCTCTGCGTCGAACCGCGCGAAGGGAAGCTGCACGTCTTCATGCCGCCGATCGATCGGCTGGAAGTCTATCTCGATCTCGTCGCGGCCGTGGAACAAACGGCCGAAGCGCTGGCGACGCCGGTCGTGCTCGAAGGCTATCTCCCCCCCCACGACAGCCGGTTGCAGCACATCAAGATCTCTCCCGACCCGGGCGTGATCGAGGTCAACGTCCATCCGGCGCACAACTGGGGCGAACTGGTCGAGATCACCTCGGGCATCTACGAGGACGCCCGGCAATCGCGGCTCGGGACCGAAAAGTTCGATCTCGACGGGTCCCACACCGGCACCGGAGGCGGCAACCACGTGGTGCTCGGCGGCGCGACGCCGGCCGACAGTCCCTGGCTCCGCCGCCCCGATTTGCTCAAGAGTTTTCTCTCCTACTGGCACAACCATCCGTCGCTGTCGTATCTGTTCTGCAACAAGTTCATCGGCCCCACCAGCCAAGCGCCGCGAGTCGACGAGGGGCGGGCCGACGCGCTGTACGAACTGAAGATCGCCTTCGAGCAGATCCAGCGCGACGCGCCGTGTCCTCCCTGGAAGGTCGACCGCGTGTTCCGGCACCTGCTGGTCGACGGCACCGGCAACACGCACCGCGCCGAGTTTTGCATCGACAAGCTCTTTTCGCCCGACACGGCGTCCGGCCGTTTGGGGCTGGTCGAGTTCCGCGCGTTCGAGATGCCCCCCCATGTCCGGATGAGCCTCACGCAACAGTTGCTCATCCGCACGCTCGTGGCCCGCTTCTGGGAGCGGCCGTACGAAGCGCCGCTGGTGACCTGGAACACGACGCTGCACGATCGCTGGATGTTGCCTCATTTCGTCTGGCAGGACTTCTGCGGCGTCGTCGAGGATTGCCGCGCCGAGGGGTACGAACTGGAGACGGAGTGGTTCGCGCCCCACCTCGAGTTCCGCTTCCCCAAGATCGGCGCCTTCGTTCACCGGGGCGTCGAGGTCGAACTGAGCCGCGCCATCGAGCCCTGGTACGTGCTGGGCGAGGAACCGGCCGGCGGGTACACGGCCCGCTACGTCGACTCGTCGATCGAGCGACTGCAGGTCAAGGCCCGCGGGGTGACCAGTCCGCGGTACGTCCTCGCCTGCAACGGTCGCCGCGTGCCGCTGCATCCCACGGGGGTCGAAGGGGAGTTCGTCGCGGGGATCCGGTACCGGGCTTGGCAGCCGCCGAGCTGTCTCCACCCCACGATTGGCATTGACGCCCCGCTCGTGTTCGATTTAATCGACGAGTGGAATGGCCGCTCCGTCGGGGGGTGCCAGTACCATGTCGGTCACCCAGGCGGGATCAACCCGGCGACGTTTCCGGTCAATGCGCTGGAGGCGGAGAGCCGTCGAGCGACGCGATTCTTCGGATTCGGACACACCGGCGGGCCGACGGTCGCCCCGCCGGCTGACGTCACGCCCGAATTTCCGCTGACGCTTGATCTACGTCGCGGCAAGGCGCCTGTTTGATGCAAGGACAGCAGCAGACAGCCGGAATGTCCCCCGGCGCCTCTCCCGCGGCGCCGTCGCGCTCCCTGCTGGACGCTCCCTACGGACCGCTGCCGACCGGCTACGACGAGGCGCTCGGCCCCGATGGCGCCTATCGCCCGCGCTGGCGGGAATTCGCCGAGCAACTCGCCAAGGTCGGCGCCCCCGATTTCAAACGCCGCTGGGCCGAGTCGCAGCGACTGATCTACGAAAACGGACTGGCTTACAGCGCCTACGGCGATCCGGTCAGCAACGCGCGTCCCTGGCAACTCGATCCGCTGCCGCTCATCGTGCCGATCGACGAGTGGCAAGTCCTGGCCGAAGGTCTCGCCCAGCGCGCCGCCCTGCTGCGATTGACCCTCGCCGACTTGTTGGGAAAGCAAACGCTCGTCCGCGACGGCGTACTCCCTGCCGAGGCCCTCTTCCGTCACCCGGGATTCTGCCGCCCGTTTCATCAAGCGGCTCCGGCCGAACCCGAGCAGTTCCTGCAACTGTACGCCGCCGACGTCGCGCGGGCCGAGGACGGCTCGTGGTGGGTGCTCGGCGATCGCACCGAGAGCCCCTCCGGCGCCGGGTTCGTCATCGAGAATCGGGTCGTCGTCTCGCGGATGTTGCCCGAGGCGTTTCGCTCGATGTACGTCCATCGGCTCGCCCCGTTTTTCATCGCGGTGCAGGATCGGCTGCGCGAGCGAGCGCATACGCACCGCGACAATCCGCGGATCGTTTACCTCAGCCAGGGGCCGCGGGACCCCGATTTCTTCGAGGACGCCTACCTGGCCCGCTACCTCGGCTATACGTTGGTCGAGGGCGCCGACTTGGCGGTCCGCAACAGCCGCGTCTGGCTCAAGACGCTCGAAGGGCTCTCGCCGGTCGACGTCATCCTGCGGCGTCCCAACAGCGTCGCCTGCGACCCGCTCGAACTGGGGGGCCAATCCGAGCTCGGGGCCGCCGGGCTGCTCCACGCGGTCCGCTCGGGCAATCTGTCGATTTTGAATCCGTTGGGCAGCGGGCTGGTCGAGTCCGCCGTCTTCATGGCGTTCATGCCCCGCTTGGCCCAGGCCTTGCTCAAGGAGCCGCTCAAGTTGCCCGGCGTCGCCACGTGGTGGTGCGGCGAGCCGGAGTCGCTCGCCTACGTCCTGGCCAATCTTGACCGCCTGCGCGTGAAGCACGCCTATCGCCGTCGCGGGCAGGACAACACCTTGGGCCGCGAACTGGGGGAACTCTCGCGGGACGAGCTCGTCGCTCGAATCAAGGACCGCCCGTACGACTACGTCGGCCAGGAGAGCGTCCACCGCTCGACCGCCCCGGCGTGGAACGGCGAAGCCCCGCGCCCGGTGCATGTCGTCGTGCGGGCGTTTGCGGTCGCTGACGGCAAGTCGTTCCAGGTCCTCGATGGGGGGCTCGCGCGCACCTCGCCGACGACCCCCGCTCCGTCGAATCGGCAACCCGCGATCGAAGGCAGCAAGGATCTGTGGATCGTCGGCAATGAAAAGGTCGAGCCGATCACGCTCATGGCTCATCACGACCGGCCGATCGCGCTCTGCCGCAGCGGGTCGGAGATTCCCAGCCGCGTGGCCGACAACATCTACTGGCTCGGCCGGCACATCGAACGGGCCGATGCTGGGGCCCGCCTGCTGCGCACGATTGCGCTGCGGCTCAGCAGCGAACTGGCGACCCCCTCGCTGGCCGCGATGCCCCCGTTGTGGCGGGCCTTGGCCGAGCAAGGTCAGATTGAACCCGGTTTCGTTTTGGAGGGGCTCCGCCAACGCCTGCCGAATCTCGAACATGCCTTGCCGCGGATGGTCTATGACGCGGCCCAGGGGGGCTCGCTCGCGGGGGTGGTCGCCGAAGCCGCTCGGCTCGCCGCCCAGGTTCGCGACCGGATCTCGATGGACGCCTGGCGCGTCGTCAAGCGGATGCAGCGGCAATTCGAACGCGTCGACCCCGCCGCAGTCGATTGGACGACCCTGCTGAACCTGTCGAACGAAATCCTCGTCGACGTCGCCGCCCTGGGGGGCATGGTCATGGAAAGCATGACCCGCACCCAGTTGTTCCGATTCCTCGACATCGGCCGTCGCTTGGAACGCGCGTTGCAGGTGACGACGCTGCTGCGGTGCTGCTTCGTCGGCGACGAAGCGACCTCGGCCGAACTGCTCGAGTCCGTCCTCGAGATCGGCGACAGCATTATGACGTACCGTTCGCGGTATCTTGCCAATTTCCAGTTGGCGCCGGTGCTCGACCTGCTGCTGACCGACGAAACGAATCCGCGCAGCGTCGCGTACCAACTTGCCGCCCTGGAGAATCATGCCGGGCAGCTTCCCCGCGACCGGCGTCGCCCCCAGCTCGACGACGACCAACAATTGATTATGTCGATGGTGCACGCCGTACGGATGTCCGACGTCGAGGAGATGAGCGAGCAACGCTGCCTCGGGCAGGGCGCCGCGCTGGCCGGGTTGCTCGAGGGCTTGGAACGCGACCTCCCGCAGCTCAGCGATGCGATCGCGTTTCGCTACTTGGTTCTCGCCGGTCCCGCGACGCAGATCGCCACCATCCACCCGGGCGAGTAAGCGCCCCTCGCGCCGCCATGCACTATCACCTTCGGCACACGACGAAGTATTCGTACGGCGAGTCGGCGCCCGTCTGCCAGAACCTCATCCGCCTGCGACCCCGCGATTTGCCGTGGCAGCGCGTGCTGTCCCACCGGCTCGTCATCGCCCCCGAGCCGGCGGGGACCGCTGCCTGCACCGACTACTTCGGCAATCAGGTCGAGTATTTCGCCATCGAGGAGCCCCATCGCGGACTGGCGGTCACCGCCACCAGCGAGGTCGTGCTGACGAGTCGCTCGGCCAATTCGGAACACGCCCCGGGGCCTGCGTGGGAGGAGGTTGTCGCCGAGTTGACGACCGGCGCCGCGGCGAACGACCCCGAGGTCCAACAGTTCCGCTACTCCTCGCCGTATGTCCCCGTCGAGGAACGATACGGCAAGTACGCCCGCCCGGCGTTTGCGCCCGGCCGCGGGATCGTCGCGGCGCTCCGCGAGTTCACGACCCGCATGCACGCAGAGTTTCAGTTCGACCAGCGGGCCACGCACGTCGGCACGACGGTGGGAGAGGCGTTTGATCGCCGGGCCGGCGTTTGTCAGGACTTTGCTCACGTGCAGATTTCCTGTCTCCGATCGCTCGGCTTGGCGGCCCGATACGTCAGCGGTTACCTGCGGACCTCGCCTCCTGCCGGCAAGCCCCGCCTCGTCGGCGCCGACGCCTCGCACGCCTGGGTCGGCGCGTACTGCGGATCGCTGGGATGGATCGACTTCGATCCTACGAACGACGTCCCCGTCGACCTCGACCACGTCACCGTCGCCTACGGTCGCGATTACGGCGACATCAGCCCGTTTCAGGGCGTAATCCTCGGCGGAGGAGCCCCCGTCATGTCGGTGGCCGTCGACGTCGTCCCGCACGGCGAAGACCGTTGACCCAGACCGTGCAGCGCGTGCGATCGCCCACCCCTTTGGGACAGCCCCTGCCAGCGAACCGCCGAGCGCCCAGCCGGCAAGCGTCGGCAGGCAGGTGATGTCGGCGACCCATTTCTGGTTCGGCCGCTCGGCCGAGAAGTCGCGAGCAAGCGCGATGCGGGTCGCCGCCGATTGGCGCCGGAGTCGGTTCGCAGTATTCGAAAAAAACGGCGCAAAACGATTGACTCCCCCAGCCCCACGCATTAAACTGCAACCGGTGGCAGTCAGTAAGATGATTACGCTTTTCTCGCTCCTTTTCAGTAGTTTTCTGCTTCGTATGAGCCCCGTAATGGCTTGTGCAACCGCTGGCGGTTAGCGGGCTTGAATCGCTGGCTGCGAACCGTCCCTCCGGCAAACTGCCGGAAATTCCCCGAATTCTCCCCCGGTCCCGTGACCATGCCTGCGACGATCTACGACATTGCCCAAAAGGCCGGCGTGTCCAGTTCCACGGTCGCCCGGGTCCTCCGCGGCAGCACGCTCGGCCTGCGTCGCGACAGCGCCGAACGGGCCGATCGCATTCGCGAAATCGCCAGCGAGTTGGGCTATCGCCCCAACGTCCGGGCGCGGGCGTTCTCCGAACAACGGACCAAGGGGATCGGGCTGCTCTACTCCGACGACGCGTGGGTCTTTGAAGGGGTCAACGACAAGGTCGTCCAGGGGCTCGTCAACGAGCTGCGCAAGTCGGGCCATCATTCGCTGCTCGTGCCGCTGGACGACACGGCCGACTGGGAAGAGGTCGTCCTCGGCGGTCACATCGACGGGTGCGTCGCGTTCCAGCGGTTGCCCGAACAGGTTCGCGACGAGATTCGCGACGCCGGCCTGCCGTGCGTCATGCTCGGCGACGATTCCGATCCGACGTTGCCGCAGATCCTGGTCGACGACTTCGGCGGCGGCTACGCGGCCGCTCGTCATCTCATCGGCTTAGGTCACCGGCGGATCGCCCTGTTCGTGCACGAGTGCGTCAAACCCCATTGCAGCATCGGCGAGCGCCGTCGCGGGGTCGAGGCGGCCGTCGTCGAGGCGGGGCTTCAGCCCCTGTTCTGGCACTGCACCGAGGCCGAAACCGTCGAGCGGCTCGTCCGCGGCGACGAGCCGGTGACCGGGCTCATCTGCTACAGCGATCTCGAGTCGACGCTCGCGGTCTTCGGGCTGTGGCAGTACGGGCTGCGGGTTCCCGATTTTGTCAGCGTCGTTGGTTTCAACGACAAGTTCGCGACCGAGTTCATGATGCCGCCGCTGACGACCGTGGGGTTCGACGCGTGTCGCATCGGCTCGCTCGGGGCGCAGTTGGTCGTCAGCAGTTTGGCCAATCCCGGGGACGCGTCGGAAACGGATCTCGAGGTCGAGACCGATGCGGCCACGGGCGCGGCGAAGATCGTCACGGTGAAAACGAAACTGATCGTCCGCGCATCGACGGCGGCGCCTAGAACCTCGCGGGGGCAGAAGATCTAGGCGCCGCGTCGATCGCGGCGGACCCGCTCGCCGCGGGTCCGAAGCATTCCTCCTTTTTGTCTCGTCTCCGCTTAGAACGTGATTGGATTTCGTCTTCGGCGTTTCTGCGCTGCTGTTGTCTGCAAGATTTGCACCTTTTCTGGAGTCGTTCTCATGAAGCGAAAGATCTGCTTGGTCAGGACTGTCCTGGCGCTCGGTTTCTTGTGCCTTTCAGGCGTGGCTTCGGCCGCATTGATCACGTCCTTTGAAACCGGCGATTTCGACGGTTGGAATGCCGGGTCTCCGTTCGGTTCGCCGACCGTGGTGAACTCGAATCGCGCTTCCGATGGCGTGTACAGCACCGAGAGCGTGTTTACGGTCCCTAGCAACTACGGCGGCTGGGGCAAGCACACGTTGATTTCCAGGGGCACCGCCGACATCGGAATCACGAGCG